>NZ_JCAJZW010000081.1:0-15529 GCF_059510455.1 Streptomyces sp. NTD91 | reverse complement strand
GCGCCGTCGCCGGGCGCCTGGCCGGGGGGTGCCCGCGCCCCTCACGGGCCTCCGGGTCAGCCCTGGAACGCCGGTTGGGGCATGCCCCGGCCCACTCCCGGGATCACCAGCAGGGAGCCCGCCACCGGATGCGGAGCCGACAGGCCGGTCCTGGCCGTCGTGACGTACAGGTCGGTCAAGTCGGCGCCGCCGAAGGCGCAGGCCGTCGTGCGCGGCGTGGGCAGGGTGAGCACGCGGTCCAGCGTGCCGTCCGGGGTGTAGCGGCGCACCGCTCCCCCGTCCCACAGAGCCACCCACACACATCCGTCCGCGTCGACCGTGAGACCGTCCGGGAAGCCCGCGCCCTCCTCGATCTCCACCAGCGTCCGGCGGCCGTGGACGCGCCCGCCGTCGTGGTCGAAGACGTCCACCCGGCGGGTCGGCGTGTCGATGTAGTACATGAGGCGCCCGTCGGGGCTCCACCCCGTGCCGTTGCTGACCGTGGCGTCGGACAGGACCGTCTTTGCCGTGCCGTCGCCGGTGAGCCGGGTCAGCGTGCCGCCGCCCGGCGCCTCGTCGTACCGCATGGTGCCCGCCCACAGGGAGCCGTCGGGGGCGACCGCCGCGTCGTTCGCGCGGCGGCCCGCGACCGGCTCGTGGTGCAGCCAGCGGAAGCCGTCGTCGGGGTCCAGCAGGCCCACGCCGTCCCGCAGGTTGAGGACCAGCCCGCCGCCCGCGCGCGGCTTGACCGCGCCGACGTGCTGCTCGGTGGTGCGCACCGTACGCCGGCCCGTCGCCGGGTCGTACGTGTGGACGCGCATGCCCAGGATGTCGAGCCAGATCAGCCGGCCCGTCGCCGGGTCCCAGGTGGGGCCCTCGCCCAGCTCCGCCTCGGCCCGTACGGCGACCTCGTACCCGCCGCTCATGCCGCGCTCCGGTGGCCGAGCCGCTCGGACAGCTCCGCCGCGCCCTTCGCCGCGAGCTGCTCCAGCTCGATCCGGCGCTCGTCGCTCCAGCGGATCATGGGGACCGAGATGGACAGGGCGGCGACCACCTGGCCGGTGCGGTCGCGCACGGGCGCGGCCACACAGCTCACGTCCGGGTTGGACTCGCGGCTCTCCACGGCGATGCCCCGCTGCCGGATCTCCGCCAGGGCGTCGCGCAGCGCGCCGGGCTCGGTGATGCTGTTAGGGGTCATCGCGGTCAGCTCGGCGTCGTCCGGGATGCGGGCCGCGAGCTCCTGCTCCGGCAGCGAGGCGAGCAGCATCTTGCCGACCGAGGTGCAGTGGGCGGGGAGCCGGCGGCCGGCGGCCGAGACCATGCGCACCGCGTGCGTGGAGTCGACCTTGGCGATGTAGATGACGTCGGTGTCCTCGAGGATCGCCACGTGGACGGTCTCGTCGCAGGTCTCGGCGACCGAGCGGGCCACCTGCTGGCCCTCGGCGGCGAGGTCGAGCTGCTCGGCGTAACGGCTGCCGAGCTGGTACGGACGTACGCCGAGCCGGTAGCGTCCGGGCTGTCCCGGCACGGGCACGATGTACGAGCGTGCGGCGAGCGTGGTGACCAGCTCGTGCACGGTGGTGCGCGGCAGCTGGAGCTTGCGCACGATGTCGGGGGCGGAGAGCGTCCCGTCCCCGTCGAGGAACAGCTCCAGAATGTCGAGAGCCCGGGTCACGGCAGGCACGAGGCGTCCCACGTCCGGCCCCCTCCCTTGGGTCTAAGCGCCTGTTCGACACCCTGAGTGTTCGAGATATCAACAGACGATCGGCATGGCGAACACAGGCTAGTCATGCGGCGTTGCGCGGGCAATGGGTGGGAGAGGACACCCGCGTACGCCCGGCACCATGGGGCCATGGATCTCGACTTCCAGCTGGTGCTGCTGCGCCGTATGGCCGACCACAACCCGGAGCTGGTGGAGGACGCCCGGCGGCGGCTCGGGGTGTCGATCGCCGAGATGCGGGAGACGAACAAGCGCTGGCAGGCGATGGTCCGCTCACCCCGGGCCCGGTCCGCCGCGTCCCGGTACCGCTCGGTCCTCGGCGAGCCCGAGTCCGTCCACCCGCGCCGGCTCGGCGACGTCGACTGCGAGGCCCGGCGCTGGGCCCTGCCGCTCTGGCCCGACCTGCGCTTCGAGGTGCTGGTCGGGCCGGACGGGGCGGTGTGGAACGAGTGGCTGGTACGCGCCCCCGGCGCTCCGCCGCCCCGGCTGGAGACCCTGGACGACCTGGCCCCCTGGTCCTGCACGGTGGACGAGGCGGCCCGCGCCTTCGCCCCGGCCCGCCCGCTGGAGGGCACCGCACCGACCCGGTGGGGACTCGCCTTCACCGCACCCGACCGGGACGGCGCACGGCACGAGGTGGTCGCCGAGTTCACCTGGGGGCTGCTCCAGCGCACGGCCGTCCTCGGGTAGCTCAGTCGGCGAACCCCGTCGCCCGGGTCCGCTTCTCCCACGCGACGACGTCCTCGCGGACCCGGTCGAGGTGGCCCAGGACGGCGCTCACCCCGTCGCCCCCGTCGCGCTGATCGGCTTCGACACGAACCACGCTGCGGCCGCGGGACGCCATCACCCCGCACCCCGTCAGGCGTCGACAGCCCCCAGAATGCCCTGCACCACCCGCTCCAGCGACCCCGGATGCAGCCAGAGGAACAGATTCGGCTCCACCAGCTCCAGCTCCATCAGCCGGGGCCGGCCGTCCTCCCCGTCCACGAGGTCCACCCGCGCGTACAGCAGCTCGGCCCCGCCGGGAACCGCCGCCAACGCCTTCTCCGCCACGGCGACTTCGCGATCCGTCGGCTCCCAGCGCCGCAGATCCGGGTGAGCCACCTTGTCCGCGTCGTACGGCGTCCCCGGCGCGAGGACGGCGGCCTTGCGGCTGGCGTGCAGCAGTCGGCCGCCGAAGAACTGCAGGGCCCGCTCCCCGCTGACGTCGATGCCGCGGACGTACGGCTGGACCATCGCCGTGAACCCCTCGGCGTGCATGCGGGCGAGGTGCCGTACCGCCGTCTCGTGCCGGTCGGACGTGTAGCGGGCGGCGAAGCGGGCGCCCGCGCCAGAGGTCGGCTTGACGACGTACTCGTGGTCGGCGGGCAGGTCGGCCGGTTCGCCCGGGGCTATGTAGCGCGTGGGAACGGTGGGTACACCGGCCGCCGCCAGCTCGCCGAGGTAGCGCTTGTCGGTGTTCCAGCGCACCACCGGCGCCGGGTTGGCGAGCCGGGTCAGCGCGCCGGCCCGGTCCACCCAGGCCGCGAACTCCTCGGCGCGCCAGCTGTAGTCCCAGGTGGAGCGGATGACCACGAGGTCGTAGGCGGCCCAGTCGGCATCCGGGTCGTCCCAGTACCGGGCCTCCGCCTCGGCCCCTGCGGCCCTGAGCGCCCGCACCAGTTCCGGCAGGTCGGTGTCCCTGCCGGGCTCGGCGCCGGGGTCGTAGGTGGCGAGGGCGATGCGGGGCACGGCGGACTCCCTGTCGTACGTCGGTTCGATCGGCACCGAGGCTAACAAGCCCGGGGAACCGGAACGGCGCGGTTGACCTTCACCTTCGGTGAAGCCCCAGCATCGGTGGCGACGACGAGGAGCGAGGTGCTCATGGAGCTGCTGACGATCGGCGCCTTCGCCAGGGCGAGCCGGCTCTCGCCGAAGGCGCTGCGGCTGTACGACGAGCTGGAGTTGCTGCGGCCCGCGCGGGTCGACCCGGACACCGGCTACCGGTACTACGCCGTCGACCAGCTCGGACAGGCCAGGCTCGTGGCCCGGCTGCGGCGGCTCGGCATGCCGCTGGCCCGGATCCGCGCGGTGTGCGCCCTTGACCGGGCGGAGCGGGACGGAAGTGTCCCCGGCCGAAGGCTGGGGGAGGGTGCCGCGCGGGAGATACGGGCGTACTGGGCGCGGGTGGAGGCGGAGACGGCCGCCCGGCGGGATCTCGCCGCGTTCCTCGTCGACCAGCTGACCGACCAGTCGAGAAGGGACCACGCCATCATGCTGGAACTACGTCATTCCGCCCGATCCGACCGGGGGCTCGTCCGCCCCGCCAACCAGGACACCGTGTACGCGGGCCGCAGGCTGCTCGCCGTGGCCGACGGCTTCGGCCCGGCGGGGGCGCCCGCGAGCGGTGCCGCGGTGCGGGCCCTGCGCTGTCTGGACGAGGCGGAGGAACTGCCCGCCGACGGTGTGCTGACCGTGCTGGAGGACGCTGTGCGCTCCGCGGGCGCGGCGGTGTGCGAGGTGGCCGGCGGCACGAACGAGGCAGGCACCACACTCACCGCGCTGCTGTGGACGGGCTCGAAGCTGGCACTCGTGCACATCGGGGACTGCCGGGCGTATCTGCTGCGGGACGGGGAGCTGTGCCAAATCACCCGGGACCACCGGGTCGAACCGGAGTCACTGCTGCTGCTCAAGGCCCTGACCGGCGGGCTGGATCCGGTGCCGGACGTGCGGCTGCAGGAGGTCCGGGAGGGGGACCGCTACCTGCTGTGCTCCGACGGCCTGACCGAAGCCGTGCCGGAGCCACGGATACGGGAGGCCCTGGACGCACCTCTCGCACCACGGCAGGCCGTGGCGGCACTCGTCGCGGCGGCCAACGAGGCGGGCGGCCCCGACAACATCAGCTGCGTGGTGGCCGACATCGTGGAGGCGACCGCCTGACTCCTGGTGTAGGAAGGGTGGCGACGGTCGACCGACAGTTAGGAGTGCGCCGCGTGTCCTCCCTCTTTCCCGCTCTGGTGGACGCTCCGGGTGAGCGCAGCGAGATGGGGGTCCCCCCAGACGAAGCCCGGGGGAGGATCGCCCTGCGGTTCGGTGAGCGGTCCTTGACGTACGGTGCGCTGGGCGGGGCCGCCGGGGCGCTCGCCGGACGGCTGGGCGGCGCCGGCCGCGTGGCCGTGTGGGCCACCAACGAGTTGGAGACCGCCGTCGCCGTGACGGGCGTGCTGCTCGCCGGGGCGGCCGCGGTGCCGCTGAACCCGAAGTCGGGCGGGAAGGAACTCGCGCACATCGTCTCCGACAGCGCACCCGCCCTGGTGCTGGCCGCGCCGGGCGCCGAACTGCCAGGTGTCGTCGGCGCGTTGGAGCGGATGGATGTCGACACGGCCGCGTCCGGCGCCGTACCGGAGGACACCGCCGGCGACGAGGACCCGGCGCTGATCGTCTACACCTCCGGCACCACCGGTCCGCCCAAGGGCGCGGTGCTGCCCCGGCGGGCCCTCGCCACCACCCTGGACGCGCTCGCCGACGCCTGGCAGTGGACGGCCGACGACGTGCTGGTGCACGGGCTGCCGCTGTTCCATGTGCACGGGCTCGTGCTGGGCACGCTCGGCCCGCTGCGGCGCGGCGGCAGCGTCCGGCACCTGGGCCGGTTCGGCACCGAGGGCGTGGCGCGGGAACTGAACACGGGCGCGACCATGCTGTTCGGGGTGCCGACGATGTACCACCGCATCGCCGAGGCGCTGCCCGGGGACCCGGAACTGGCCAAGGCTCTGGCGGGGGCCCGGCTGCTGGTCTCCGGCTCGGCCGCGCTGCCCGTCCACGACCACGAGCGGATCGCCGCGGCGACCGGGCGGCGGGTGATCGAGCGGTACGGCATGACGGAGACCCTGATGAACACCAGCGTGCGGGCCGACGGCGAGCCGCGCGCGGGCACCGTGGGCGTGCCGCTGCCCGGTGTGGAGCTGCGGCTCGCGGAGGAGGACGGGACGCCGATCACGGCGTACGACGGGGAGAGCATCGGTGAGATCCAGGTGCGCGGCCCCAACCTGTTCACCGGGTATCTGAACCGGCCCGAGGCCACGGCCGCCGCCTTCACCGCCGACGGGTTCTTCCGCACCGGCGACATGGCCGTCCGCGAACCCGACGGCTATGTGCGGATCGTCGGGCGCAAGGCCACGGACCTGATCAAGAGCGGCGGCTACAAGATCGGGGCCGGCGAGATCGAGAACTCGCTGCTGGAGCATCCGGGGGTGCGGGAGGCAGCGGTCACCGGGGAGCCGGACGCGGACCTGGGTGAGCGGATCGTGGCCTGGATCGTCCCGGCCGACCCGCAGGCGCCGCCGGCCGCCGAGGAGCTGGCGGACCATGTGGCCCGCCGCCTCGCCCCGCACAAGCGCCCCCGCGTCGTCCGCTACCTGGACGCCCTCCCCCGCAACGACATGGGGAAGATCACGAAGCGGGCGCTGGCCGATGCCTGAGCGGCACTCCGCCCGGCAGATCCTGACCCTCGTCGCCGACGAGGCGACCTTCAGCGAACTGTCCGGCGTCACAAGGGAAGCGAAGGCGGACGGCCCCCTCGGCTGGCCGGGCTACGACGCCTTGCGAGCCCGCGCCGCCGAGCGCACCGGCGAGGAGGAGTCCGTCGTCTGCGGCACCGCGAGCGTCGACGGCACCCGCGCCGTGCTGATCGCGTTCGAGTTCGGCTTCCTCGGCGGCTCCCTGGGCGAGCGCACCGGCGACCGGCTGGAGGCGGCCTACCACCACGCCCGTGCCCACCGGCTCCCGGTCGTGCCGCTGGTCGCCACCGGTGGGAGCCGGATGCAGGAGGGCATGCTCGCGCTGAGCCAGCTCCAACGGGTGGCCCGCGAGTCGGCACTCACCCGGGAGGCGGGCCTGCCGCAGATCGCGGTGCTGCGGGACCCCACGACCGGCGGCGGCTGGGCCACCCTCGGCGCCGGAGCCGATGTGATCCTGGCGCTGCCGGGCGCCCAGGTGGGCTTCGCGGGCTCCCGGGTCCGGCCGGCCGGCGCGGATCCGGCCGCTTACACGGCGGAGGCGCAGGTGGCGGCGGGCTCGGCGGACGCGGTGGTGCGGCCCGAAGAGCTGCGCGGGACACTGGGCCGGTGGCTGCGGCTGCTCACCACTCCGGCCCAGGAGGCCCCCGCGCCGGCCGCCCTCGGCGCCTCGGACCTGCCCGCCACCGGCTGGGAGGCGGTCCGCCGCGCCCGGTCCCCCGAACGTCCCCGTGCCCAGGCCTACTTGGACGCCTACTTCAGCCGCACGGTCTCGCTGGGCGGGGACCGGTGCGGCGGTCAGGACCCCGACGGCATGCTGTGCGGTTTCGGCGAGCGGGACGGCCGGACCGTGGCCTACGCGGCCCAGACGGGCACGCCGACCCGGCCCGCCGGGTACCGCACGGCCGCCCGGCTGATCCGGCTCGCGGACCGGCTCGACATCCCCGTGCTGACGCTGGTGGACACCCCCGGTGCCGCCAACGACGCCGAGGCGGAGCGGCAGGGGGCCGGGACCGCGATCGCCGAGGTGTTCGGCACGGTGGCCACGGCCCGGGTCCCGGTCACCACACTCGTCATCGGCGAGGGCGGCTCCGGCGGAGCCCTCGCGCTGGCCGCGCCGGGCAACACCTGGGCCACGCCGGACAGTTACTTCTCGGTGATCGCACCGGAGTCGGCGGCCGCCATACTCAAACGCCCGCAGGACGAGGTGGAGGCGACCGCCGAAGAACTGCGCATCCGGCCGCAGGACCTGGTGGAGCTGGGGGTGATCCGGGGCGTGGTGTCCCCCGGCTAGTGCCGCGGCAGGCAACGTTTGCCCGTCAAGGAGCGGTGTCCGGTGCGTGCTCTCGGCGTGCCGGGTGCAAGCCCCCGTACTGGATGTACTTGGGTTTGTGCCCGGTGCGGCGAGAGCACGTGTCGGGCGTCGCGACGGGGCGAACGTTGCCTGTTGCGGCACTAGCGCACGGCCACCCCCCGGACGATCTCCAGCGCCACCGAACCGCCCTCGTCGTCGTGGGCCGAGGCGCGCAGGGAGACGGAGGCAGCCCCGCGCGGCACCCTCAGCGTGCGGCAGAGCCTCGTCCGGTACGACGCTGATCTCGCCGTCGCTCTCCTGCGTCCGTACGGCTCCGGTGGCCCCCTCGGGCCGCCGCACGGTGACCGTCCTCTTCCCGTGCCCGAGGTCGGTGACGGTCACCTTGTCGCCGGTGACCAGGGTCACGGTCGTGACCGTGGCGGCCGGACCGGCCGGGGCGGAGCCTGCGGAGTGACAGGGCCGAGGACACCGGTCCGGCCGGTGTCCGACCGAACCGGTGCTTGACGATCGGCGGCGACGACACGGAGTGGGAGGCGGCACTGGCGGTCGGAGTGCCGTTCGCGCACGTGGTCACCCACCACCGCCCGCACGGCTCCCACCGGCTGACGAGCCTCGGCCTTTTACCTCTGCTGCGCGCCGTGCGGAGCCTGTGACACGCCGAAGGCCGCGAAGTACCCCCGTTCGGCGGCACCCCGCCCGGCCCCCTCCAGAAGGCGCCCGCCACCGGGCCCCGCGCAGGATGCAGGGAGAGGAGGACACCCGCCGACCGGGCGGGCGCCCAAGCCCCGCACTCGGGAGGATCCGCCGTGACCGTCAGTCTGGAGCAGTTGCGCCGCTGCCACTTCGCCGTCGACCTGGGCGCGGCCCGCACCCGGGTGTATGTGAAGGGCGCCGGTCTCGTCGTCGACCAGCCCTCCGTCGCCGCCGTGAACACCCGCACCGGCGCGCTCATCGCGGTCGGCGAGTTCGCGGAGCAGATGACAGGACGGACGCCCGCCTACATCCGGGTGGTCCGGCCCATCTCCGGCGGCACGGTGGTGGACATCGAGATGGCCCAGCGGATGCTGCGGCAGCTGCTCGGTGACAGGACGCGCCGTCAGCTGCGCCGCAACCTGCGCCTGCGCGCGGCGGCCTGCACCCCGCACGACGCCGATCCGCTGGCCCAGCGGGCGACCACGGAGACGCTGGTGGGGCTGGGAGCCAAGAGGGTCGAGCTGGTGGACACGCTGATCGCGGCGGCCGTCGGCTGCGGGCTGCCCGTGGAACGCCCCGAGGCCACCATGATCATGGTGTGCGGGGCCGCCGCCACCCAGGTGGCCGTCCTCTCCCTCGGCTCCATCGTCACCGCCGAGCGGATCCCCGTGGGCGGCGAGGCCGTCGACCACGCGATCGTGCAGCATCTGCGGCACGAGCACGCGCTGGTGCTGCCCAGCCAGGCGGTACGGCCGCTGCAAGTCGCCCTGTCGGGCAACGGGCTGACCGCGCACGGCCCGGAGCGGACCGAGATCCACGGCCGGGACGTCGCCACCGGGCTCGCGCGCAGCGTGCAGATCGACACCGCCGCCGTACGCGACGCGATCCAGACCCCGCTGACCGCGGTCCTCGACGGCATCGGCAAGGTGCTGCGCGAGTGCCCGCCCGACCTGGTCGCCGACCTCGCCGACCGCGGGATCATGATGGTCGGCGGCTCGGCGCTGCTGCCCGGCTTCGACCAGATGCTGCGGGAGGCCACCGGCATGCCGGTGCACATCGCCGAGCGGCCCGACATCTGCGCGGCCCAGGGCCTCGGCGCCATGCTGGAGGGCCGGATCGAGCCGCTGGTCCTCAACCCCCTGGCCGCCTAGGGCGTTTCGTTCGGGCCAGGTCGGACGGGCCGCGGCGTCCGGTGGGGTGCGTCGCAGGGCGGAGGATCACCCGCTCGCTGGGCGTCCTCGGGTGGTCCGACAACACGGCGAGGTGCCGTGCCGGGCGTCGCGGACCCGGGCCGCTCCGGACGAAACCCCCTGGACCAGGGCCGGTCACAGGGCCAGGTAGCACCGGACCGTCGTCCCGCCGTCCCCCACGTACGTCCGCACCAGGTCCGCCACCAGGTTGACCATCAGCAGCCCCCGCCCGCCCCGTTGATCCGGAGGGGCGGGCCGGCGGCCGGCCAGGGGATCGGCGAGCTTCCCTCGGTCACGGACCTCGCACAGCACATGCCCGGCCTCGGCCCACACCGTGATCTCTCCGCAACCGCCGCCGTGGACCACGCTGTTGGTGGTCAGCTCGGCGGTGATCAGCGACAGGTTCTCCAGGGCCGTCCCGGCCAGGCCCAGCCGTGCCCCGTGCCCGGTGACGAGGTGCCGTACGGCGGGCAGGTCGTCCTCGTCGAAGGCGGCGGTGAGCACGCCCGGGCCGGTGCCGGGGGCGGGCGGCAGCGGCGCGTTGTAGCGGGCGACGACGTCCTCGGGGTCGTAGGCCTCGCTGCCGTGCCGCGCACCGGTCCCCCCGGGGATGAGGACCGGATGGGTGGCGTGGGCGTCGGCGAGCACGCGCTCGTCCAGACGTGACGTGTCGTACGGACACAGGATGGTGACCTCGCGGCCGTGGAACGCCGCGTTGATCAGTGCCTCGTGCTGGGCGCAGGCCGGATACTCGGCCGGGCTGCGGCCGGCCCAGACGGGCTCACCGATGATGTGGACCCGGCGGTCGGGCGGCTGGGTGTCGGCGAAGGCGCGCAGCACGCCGGGGATGATCCGGCCGGGATTGCGCCCGGCCTCCCGCATGTCCAGGAACCGTACGGCCTCGCCGTCGGTCCCGAGCGCGTCCCGGATCAGCCGTAGGTTCTCCCCCGGCACGGCGACCGCGACGGGCGCGCCGGCCGCCAGCGCCGCGCGCACGAAGGGCACGGTACCGGCCAGGTACTCCGCCACGTCGCCGTAGAACAGCGCGGGATGCACGAAGGGTCCTGCCGGGTCGGCGAACGCGGCCGTCGTCCCGGTCACGACGCCGCCCGCCATGGCCGTACCTCCGTCCCGGCATCCCTCTCGTGTTCTCCCGCTCGCACAGGACAGGGGTGCCCGGAACAGGGCTCGCCTCACTCCTTCGGTACGACATTCGGACATCTCCGTACGACAACCGGCGGGGCCGGTGTAGCCGTACGGGCAGGGGGCAGGCGAGCGACGAGGCGCCCGGAGGACAGCGGCAACGACGAGGACGACAGACATGACCTCAGCGGTACGCGCACGGCACACCGGGCGGCCGGGCACCCTGGTCGTCGAGGGCCGCAGGGAGGGTGAGGGGGTGGTGGTCCTCGAGGTCCGCGGCGAGCTGGTCCACGGCTGCGCGGACACCCTCGCCGGGACGATGGCCGCGCTGCCGGTGGACGTCACCCGGATCGAGCTGGACCTGACGGGCGTGACCTTCATGGACTCGACCGGCCCGGTGTTCCTCGAGGAACTGCGGCGGTTCGGCCGCCGGCACGGTGTCGCGGTCGCGGCCACGGGCTGGCAGGGCCAGCCGCGCCGGGTCCTGGAGCTGGTGGGCCTGGACAGCGGGGATCCGTTGCGCGCCGCGCCGCCCGTCGGCCTGTCCGCCCGGACGGCCTCGGCGGTGGCCCGGGAGCGCGCCGAGCAACTGGACTCGCTGCACCTGGAGATAGCGCAGCTGCGGCACGCGATCGACTCGCGGCCGGTGATCGACCAGGCCCGGGGCGTCCTGATGGCGGCCCACGGCTGCACTCCGGACCGTGCCTGGGACATCCTGCGCGAGACCTCGCAGCGTTCCAACACCAAGCTCCGCCGGGTGGCGGAGGCGATCACGGCGAGCGCGGCCCCGGACGGCCCCGCGCTCCCGGACGCGCTGCGCAGCGCGCTGCGCACGGCGGTGGACGGCACGGCGTGACCCGGTGCGTCTGGGAGGGGCGCTCAGTACGGCAGGATCCGCCCGGACGGCGTCCTGCGGTCGATCTCCTGCCCGCGCGGGGCGGCGGGGCGCCGGCTGACGCGTACCCGGATGCGGCGGTCCATGACGCCCTCCCTCTGCCGAAGCGGCCCGGCGATCGGCGCCGGTAGGAGGTGCGTGCCCAGGACGCGGGCTGTTCAAGCATGTACGGGTCAAGCAGGCACCGGCGCCACCGGCTGCCGCAGGTGACATCGTTGCTGCACCCGCCGCAGCCGGTGGGGCAGGTGGGACACCGCGGCCCCGTCCGCGAATCTCCACGACGGCTCCTATGCACTCGCCGGATGCGCCATGCCGGGAGGGCCGTGGGACGGGACCACCGCCCGCGAGGCCTCTGTCGCGGCCCTGGACACGCGTTGAGGTGGCTAGGGCGTGTTTCGAAAGTCCCGTCTGGTCCGCGACGCCTGGCACGGCACCTCGCCGCGTTGTCGGGATCGTCATTCGCGGGACGCGACCATGCCACATGCCTCCTTACGCTTTCCGTGCCCCTGGGCGACAGGTGACGGCCGCATCAGGCGCTCCCCTGCCTGCTTCACTCCGTGAGTACCCAGCACCGGGTCGATGACCAGTGACGTCACCATGTAGCACCAGGTGCTACACCACACCTATCATGAGGGCATGACCGCGCAGCCCGAGATCACCCAGCGCGACCTGCGCACCAGGTCCAAAGAGATCATGGACGCCGTCCAGAGCGGCCAGTCCTTCACCGTCACTCGTGACGGACACCGCATCGGCGAGCTGATCCCCCTGCGCCGGCGTCGGCGCTTCGTTCCGCGCGGCGAGTTCGCCGCCATGTCCCGCACCGCCCCGGAGATCTCCCTGGAAGCTTTCCGCGCCGACCAGGACGCCGCCGCCGAGCAGGAGCTGGACGACCCCTATGCCCGTTGAGCACCAGCAAGGCCTCCTCGACACCAACATCATGATCCTTCGCAGGTGGATCGACCCCGAGGAGCTACCGGCCGAGATGGCCATCACCGCCATCACCCTGGCCGAACTCTCCGCGGGACCCCACCAGGTGCGCAGCAACGCCGAACAGGACGACTGCGACGAACGCGCCGAACGCGCCCGCCGCACCGACATCCTCCAGCGCGCCGAGAACGAGTTCGACCCCATCCCCTTCGGCGCGGAAGCCGCCCGCATCTACGGCCGGGTGTGCGCTGCCGTCATCAGCGCTGGCCGCACTCCCCGACGACGTATCGCCGATCTGATGATCGCCTCGATCGCCATCGCCGAGGGCCTCCCCTTGTTCACCACCAACCCCGACGACTTCAAGGGCCTGGACGACCTCGTCGCCGTCGTCCCCGTCACCCGCCCCACGGTGCTCCACGGCCGGTAGCAGGACGCCAACGTATCCCCGACGAGCGCCTCGACCAGGTGTCCACCACCCTGTTGTCGTGCGTCTCGCGAGATGACGCAAAGTATTGACTCCACCCTCCGCCGCTCCTAGCCTCCCCTCGTTGAGAGCGCTCTCACAGGTCTGTCGCAAGAGGTTTCTCTGTCTCGCTCCATGTCCAGGAGGGCAACGCGCGAGGCCGTTTCCGTACAGAGCTCACGCAGGGGCACGAGTCCTGACCCCATCGCGTGCCACCGCGCGTGACGACCCACATCGGGGAGAGCCGCAATGTTAAGAAGAACCGATCAGCCAATCAGGGCGGTGCGTGGCCACCTCCTGTCGGGCGGAGGGCCTGCCGCCTCGGTGACCGGCGAAGGCACCGCATCCGCCTGGTGGCCCACGCACGGGCTGCGCGCGGCAGTGCTTGTGGCCGTGGCCGCTCTGCTCGGGGCGGCCTTGACGGTGATCACGCCGCGGGTGGCCGGGGCCGACGCGGTGGGTGCGGGCAGCTACACCACCGCGCCGCCCGGTCCGCTGCCTTCAGGGTGTGCGGACCTGTCCACCAACCCGCGTCACTGGGTGACGGCCAACGCCCCGTCGGGTGCCGTCCCCACCAACGACTGGTGGTCGTCGATCCTGTGGAAGCGCACGAACTGCGCGTACGGGGAGCCGCTGTTCGCTCAACCCCTCGGGTTCCGGGCCCGGTCGGGTGGGCTGGGTGTCTCCTACAGCACCAAGCCGACGATCTCCGGCAGCGGCAAGGGCGTGGGCGAGTACCACTTCGACTACCACGAGGACTTCGTCGCCGGTGTCTCCGGACTGGCCGCCCCCGAGGTGAAGGTCGACGACTGGAGCGACTGGACCGTCAGCCCCTGCCTCAGCGACGGCGCGCACACCCTGCGGGCGACCATCGGTTCCGGCCTGCCGTTCGCCTACTTCCGTGCGACGGGCGGTGACGCGCAGATCAAGGCAGCCTCCGGCGCGACCGTGGACGTCTGGTCCAACTCCGGCTCGGTGATCGGCTACACGATCGACGGACACGACTACGCCGCCTTCGCCCCCAGCGGCGCCACCTGGGCGGTCAGCGGCTCCACCTTCACCTCCTCGCTCGCGGGCAAGGACTACTTCTCGGTCGCCGTGCTGCCGACCACGCCGTCCACCCCGCCCGAGGACCGGGCGGCGCTCGCGACCGAGTACGCCAAGTACGCCTACGACCACGTCACCGGTACGGCCGTGTCCTACCGGTACGACGAGGCGGACAGCACCGTCACGACCACGTACCGCTTCACCACCACCGCGCTGGAGGGGTCGGCGAGCGGCACGGTGGCGGCCCTGCTGCCGCACCAGTGGCGCCACCTGGCCGACGGCAGCCCGCTGCCGCAGACGTACGTCTCCTCGCGCGGCCCGCTGAAGGTGCTCACCGGTGTCACGTCCTTCACGACGTCGATGGTCTTCCACGGGGTGCTGCCCGAGATACCGGCCGTCGCCGACAGTTCCGGCGCCGACGCCACGACACTGCAGGACTACCTGGACGCCGAGAAGGCGGACCCGACCCGCCAGCAGAGCGACGACACCTACTGGACCGGCAAGGGCCTCGGACGCGCCGCACGCCTGGCGGAGATCGCCGACCAGACCGGCAACACCGCCGTGCGCGACGCCGCCCTGTCCGCGATCAAGTCCAAGCTCACGGACTGGTTCACGGCCTCGCCGGGCAAGACGGGCCACTTGTTCTACTACGACCACAACTGGGGCACCCTGATCGGCTATCCGGCCTCCTACGGGTCCGATCAGGAGCTGAACGACCACCACTTCCACTACGGCTACTACATCGCCGCCGCAGCGACCCTCGCCAGATTCGACCCCACTTGGGCCGACGCCGACCACTACGGCGGCATGGTCGACCTGCTCATCCGGGACGCCAACAACTACGACCGCACCGACAAGCGCTTCCCCTACCTGCGGGACTTCGACATCTACGCCGGCCACGACTGGGCCTCCGGCCACGGCTCGTTCGCCGCGGGCAACAACCAGGAGTCCTCCTCCGAGGGCATGAACTTCGACAACGCGCTCATCCAGTGGGGCATCGCCACCGGGAACAAGACCGTCCGTGACGCCGGGATCTACATGTACACCACCCAGGCCGCCGCCATCGCGGACTACTGGTTCGACACCCACCACCAGGTCTATCCCAGCGACTTCCCGCACAAGGAGGTCGGCATGGTCTGGAGCAACGGAGGCGCCTACTCCACCTGGTTCTCCAGCGCCCCCGAACAGATCCAGGGCATCAACCTGCTGCCGGTCACCGGCGGACACCTCTACCTCGGCGACGACCCGGCCTACGTCAAAGCCAACTACCAGGAGATGCTCGACCAGGCCGGCAGGACTGAGCCCGGCATCTGGTCCGACATCTGGTACGAATACCTCGCCCTCGGCGACGGCGACGCAGCCCTGGCCGACTTCCGAGCCCACAACGCCTTCACCTCCGAGGAAGGCGAAAGCAAGGCCCACACCTTCCACTGGATCCGCAACCTCGCCGCGCTCGGCACCGTGGACACCACCGTCACCGCCGACAACCCGCTGACCGCGGTCTTCACCAAGAACGGCGCACGCACCTACGTAGCCGCCAACACCACCGCCACCGACATCACCGTGCACTTCTCCGACGGAACCACCGTGCAGGTACCCGCCGGGAAGACTGTCACAGCAGGCGCCCACACCTGGAGCGGTGGCAGCGCGCCCGGCGGCACAGG
>NZ_JCAJZW010000080.1:0-15534 GCF_059510455.1 Streptomyces sp. NTD91 | reverse complement strand
TTAGGACTCCTGGCAAAATGAACCGCTTGCGCCTTGTGGTGACAGGCTGTCAGTTGATGGGGACAAACGTGCCGACATCTTCCATGGCACCGTGACGATGGCCTCGATCAGCCTCTGGCTACGGTCGTGATCAGCTGCCATCCACCGGACTGACTCCGGTGTCGTCCCCGTCTACCCGATGGGCGCTCAGCAACGGGACCACGCTTCTCGGGGTAGGAAGTGAGGAAGGTCGTCCAGCGCCTCACGGGGCATGACCACCGGCCGCGTGAGCAGGTGATCGCCCGCGCGCTGCACATCCAGAACGATGCCCAGCGATTCCGACACAGGAACTCCAGCGTCCAGGTAGGAGAGGTCCGAATCCGGCTCGCGGTCCTCGGCACGGCCGATCATCCACTGCTCCAGAACGGAGGGAGCCCGGCCGACCAGGGCTTCCCCCTCCACGACGACTTGGGGTCCTCGCAGCGCATCGACCACGACGCCGGCCAGCCGTTCCTCCCGGTAGTAGAGCTTCAAACCGAACTCTCGGTACACGCCCTCCTCGACGGCGTCGACGCTCTCGCCCGCGCGACGGCGAAGCCTGTGCGGCTGAGCTTCCCCGGTGATACCACTCAGTGCCTCCGACGTCTCGTCGGGACCCATACCGAACGCCAGCGGCCCCACACTCACGAACGGATCCGGAGTGAATGCGTAGATCACTGTGCATGGCGCTCTGACCTGCGGCGGAGTCCGTCGAAGGGTGTCGGACACGCGGACTGTGTCGGAGGTGTCTGGCGTCTTCATGTAGCTCGTCCTGTCGGTACCTGAGGCGGTCGCAGGCCGCTGCCGCGGTAACCCGCCACGCCAACTACCGCGGCAGCGAGATGCCTTGACCTCTACCGCGGCGCACGCTCCGGTCGATGCCCCGAGCTGTTCCATCCTGTTGATTGGTACGCCACGGACGGCCTACTCGGCAGGCCGACGGCTTGACCGATCTCTTGTGCCGAGGGCGTCTCTCCGTGCTCGGCGATCCAGTCCTTGATGCACTTCAGGATGCGTGCCTGAGGCTGAGCCAGGTGATCGTTCGAGACACTTCTTCTTCCTGGAGGCTGGTCTGACGTAGTCCCCTCGTGACCGTCCGTGAATGGTCGGCCTGCGTGTTCCAAATGACCAGGAACCACGGCGGGTTGCCGGTTGCCGAGGCAGGGCTCTCGGCCTCACAGGCCGGCGTGCCTTGACAGACCAAGAGTGGGTGGTAACTATGGAAACTATGGAAACTGATTCCGGCTCCATAGTTTCCGAGCGTCAAGGGCAGCGTGTTGATGTGATCATCGAGGCGGCCGCCCAACGATTCCTAGCGCCAGGCTTCGCGCAAGTGAGCATGGACGATCTCGCTCGGGAGCTCGGGATGAGCAAGAAGACCATCTACCGCTACTTCCCGGACAAGCGCAGCCTGCTGACCGCGGTGCTGGACCGGCAGTTCGAGGCGGTAGAGCGCACGCTGGTGACAGCGGCCGAGGACACGGAAGGGCGGCCGTTCGATGTGCGGGTCCAGCGGTTCCTAATCGCGGCGGGCGGCGAGCTTGGGCGGATCGGCGCGGCTCAACTCGCGACCGGGCGGGGCGGCGATGCGATGCTGCGCCGGTACGTGGAGCAGCGCACGGACGCGGTGGTCTATCAGCGGCTCGACGAGCTGTTCCGGGACGGCCACCGGCAGGGACTGCTGCTTGCGCCGCCCGAGTTGCTCAGCGAGATCACCCGCGGCGCGCTGGAGCGGCTGTCTGCCTCGCAGTTGCCGCACGCACTGGACTGGACGGCGGCAGATCTGCTGCGGGCGACCGTCGACACCGTGCTCTACGGGGCGATCCGTTCGGCACCCGGCGTCGACGACGACCAAGTAGGGGCGGTCATTCCGACGGCCCGTGATGAGGAGGAGGTGGGGTCATGACCGGGTCAGCCGTCAGAGTGGCATTGCCTACCCGGCCGACGTCGCCCAAGCGATCGTCTTCTACGCCGGCGAGGACAACACCTTCATGACCGGCACCACGGCCGCGGTCAACGGCGGGATGTTCATGTACTGAGGCGTCACTGTCCCCGCACACGGGGCCAATGGTCGTCCCCGCACAGGGGGCCAATCGCCCCGACCCGGGCCGCATCTGGCACACCGCCATCTCAAAGGAAAACTCTCATGCACACAATCGATCTTGCCTACGTCGGGCGGGGCCCGCACGAGGAGCTGGTCACTTACATTGCCGACCAGGAGGACTTCTACGCTGACGAGGGCGTCCACGTCGCCGTGCGCGACGGCTGCACCTGGGATGCGCAGCGGCTGCGTCATGGTGCAGTCATCGGACTCGGCCGGACAGTGCTGTCGCGACTGAGGGATGGCATCCCCTGGGTCGCGCTTAATATCAACACCTACCGCCCGCTGTTCTGGATCCTCGCCCGCTCCGGTATTGCCTCGGTGGCCGACCTGGCCGGCCGGCGGGTGACGGTACACCCCCCTCACACCGGACCGGGGTGCTTCACTCGGATCGTGCTGCGTCAGGCTGGCCTCGACCCGGACCGCGACGTCCAGACCATCGTCCGTTGGCCCGGCGACTTCGGCATGGACCTGCGCCAGCTGGAGGAGGGCAGTATCGACGCCGCCGTGGTCGGCGACACCCTGGCACCGGAGGCGGTCGCCGCCGAGCACGGTTGGCAGGTACTGGCCTTCTTTGGTGACCACTTTCAGATCCCCACCGTGGGCGTGGCCGTCGACCCCACCTACACCGATCCGGACGACCCCGCGGTTCAGGCCGTCGTACGAGCCCATCTGCGCGCCCTGAAGGTGATCCACAACGACCCCGACACCACGGTGCGGCACCTACAGACGTTCCTCGGGCGACACACCGAGGATGAAGTCCGAGCCCACTACGACGCCTACATCGCATCGCAGTTCACCACCGACGGCCGAGTCGACCTCGCCGTCGGCGTTGACGCGATCAGCGCGGTCGCCGCCGAACTCGGTGTCCCTGCCACGTTCACTGCGGCCGAGTTCTACCGCACCGCAACCATCACGCCCTAGACAAGTCTGAGCGAATACGTTCAATGGTGGCTGGCGATCACGCGCTGGGCTACGCCTGCGGTGGCACCTTGGACGGTGCGTACGCCGCGTTGTTGCAGTTCGAGGCGCCCTTCACGATGCCGTTGACCGACTTCATGAGTTGGCCGACCTTCGTGAGCATCGGCCCGCCGGGCCACCTCACCTCCCGCTTGCGGGAGAGCCGCAGTAGCTATGCCCTGCGCGCGGGCGTCCGCTCGAACGGTGTCGGTGACCAGGAGGAAGCCCGGGCGTTCGCCGAGGGGCTCGCAGACGGTCGTGAAGCCCCGCGTTCCCCGTAGAAGCAAGGCAAGAAGCACCCGAATATACGACGGAGGAATAGGCCATGAAGGAGTTCCTGGTCGAGATGACCATCAGCGTGCCAGAGGGGACCAACCAAGCAGAGGTCGACAGGCGCCGCGCCGCCGAAGCTGTACGGGCCAAGGAGCTCGCCGCCGAAGGCCACTTGTCCCGGCTGTGGCGTACGGTCGGGGAGCCTCGCGTCATCGCCGTGTGGCGCGCCGCCGACGAGGCGGAATTGCGTGAGAAGGTCCTCGGAAGCCTGCCCCTGTGGTCTTGGGCGACCGCGGTCATCACCGCTTTGCAGCCGCACCCCAACGATCCGGGCTTGACCGGCTGAGTCTTCGGGTGCGGCACGCCACTGCCGCGGCTCGCTGCGTGGATCGCGACCGCTGCACTGAGGCGGGGAGTCCGGCCCAGGGGCGTGCGCGTGGTGGTGAACTACCGCGCCATCGCACATCCGGAAGACGCAGCCGAAGGCGTTGTTTCTCGCCAGACGTAATCGGAAGCAGGAGTGCCGCGATCGACAGCGGCCGCACATGGAGGGAACCCATGACTGAAAAGAACCCGGCCACGGTGGCGGTCACGGGGGGGACCGGGGCGCTGGGCAGCCGGATCGCGGCCCGACTCGCCGACCATGGCGTCCCCCAACTCCTCGTCGGACGCCACCCTGACCGCCTGCCTGAACTGCCGGACGCCCAGCGACGCGGTCCGGCCGCGTACGCCGACGCCTCGGACATGCGCAAGGCATTGGAGGGCGCGGCGACTCTTATTCTGGTCTCCGGCCACCGCACGGGGCGCCGGCTGGAAGAACACGCCACTGCGGTCGAGGCCGCGATCGCGGTCGGCGTGGACCGGGTCCTGTACGTGTCCCTCGTCAGCGCGGCGCCCACCGCGACCTACCTCAACGCCCGCGACCAGTGGATGACCGAACAGTTCCTGGCAGGGGCCGGGATCCGTCACACGGTGCTTCGGGCGGGTTTCTACACGTCGACGCCGGCTGCCCTCGCCGACGAGGACTTCGTCGTGAGCGGCCCCGCGAGCACCGGCCGGGCCGCCTTCGTCACCCACGAGGACATCGCCGACGTGATCACTGCCGTCGCTCTCGACGAGGGTCCGCGCTCCCAGTACGACGGCGCGACGCTTGAGATCACCGGGCCTGAGGCCCTGACCCTCGACGAAGCGGTCACCCGGATCGCCGCGGCCACCGGTCGGCCCTACCGCTACGAATCCGAGACCGTTGAGGAAGCCTTCGCACGGCGATGGCGGCAGGGCATGAGGGGGGAACAGATCGAGACCTGGATCTCCTGGTACCAAGCGATCGAGAGGGGCGAGGTTTCCGTGGTCACCGACGTCGTCCCCCGGCTCACCGGCTCACCGGCGACCGCGATCTCAGACGCAGCCTGGTGGCCCGCACCAAACACCGCGCGCGGTACCCGCTGAGCACAGGCGGGCACGAAGCCGAGCGTCTCCACTCCGGTGGACCGCTGCGCCAGCGGGAGTCAGTGAGACTGACTCCCGCTCTCTCATGTCGGCATTCGCCCTGGTCAGAGCCTGATCGTTGCTAGCTGACCGGCGAGTCCCCCCCCGCAGGATTCGAACCTGCGCACACGGCTCCAGAATCCATTGCTGCCGTGCGTCATTCGCCAGCACATGCCACCACTCGAACATGGCCATGGAGACTACGGCAGTGCCACGGCCCCGGGGCCACCGGCCGCAAGGCCCACCGGACAAGCTCTAGTTGTTCTGTCCAGGGAGGTCTTCAAGCGGCGCCAGCAGATGATGGCGCAACCGAGGATGAGGAAGGCTTCGTGGAGATCGTCACGGATCTCCCAGCGGGTGCGCAGGCGGCGGAACCAGTGCAGGAGGGCGAAGGCGGCTTCGACGACCCAGCGGTGGACGCCGAGTCCTGAGCCGTGATCGGTGCCCCGGCGGGCGATGACTGGGCGGATGCCCAGTCCGCGCAGGCCGCGGCGGTAGGCGTCGTAGTCATAGCCGCGGTCGGCATACAGCGCGCCGGGGCGTCGGCGGGGCGCCCGCGTTTGCCCCTGACCGGTGGTACGGCGTTGACCAGGGGCATGAGCTGGGTGACGTCGTGGCGGTTGCCGCCGGTCAGTGTGGCGGCGAGCGGAATGCCGTGCGCCTCGGTGATCACATGGTGTTTGCTGCCGGTCCTGCCCCGGTCCACCGGAGATGGCCCACTCTTCGCGCCGCCCTTCATCGCCCGCAGGTGCGAGCCATCCACCGCGGCCCGGGAGAAGTCCAGCATGCCGGCCGACGTAACGCGGCGAGCAGCAGCTCGTGCAAGGCCTGCCACACCCCGGCCTCATGCCAGTCACGCAGCCTGCGCCAGCACGTACTCCCCGAGCCGTACCCCAGTTCCTGCGGCAGGAACTCCCAGGGGACCCCCGTGTACAGGACGAACAGGATCCCGTTGAGCACCCGCCGGTCATCCAGCCGCTTGCGCCCCGGATACCGGGTACGCCGCTCTACCACCGGCAACAGCGGAGCGATCCGTTGCCACAGCCCGTCCTCGACCTCCCACGGCCTGCGCTGTCCCATACCCACCCCGATCCGATGGATGTAGGCGCAACACCGGCTGACGGCCTGTCATTCCAAGGCGTCAACGCCTCATTTTGCTATGATTCCTTAGCGCGTCGGTGACGTGTTCCTGAAGGCGGACGCGGATCAGGCGCGCGTCGACGTCGAGGCGATGGCCCCCGCGCCGGTCCCGACCCTGACGGACCTGTGGCGCAAGCCGCCCGTGCCGGCGATCGCCGCGCTCCCGGGGCCGACGCTTGGGTGCCTCGCCGGGCCGTCGACCGGGACCTCGGCGGCGTGGACCGCGGCGGGTGCCGCCATCCGGGAGCTGGACGACGCGCCGCTGCCGCCCTGGCCGGGCCGGGTGGGGCATCGTCGCTCAAGCGGCGGAACTCGACGGCGAGTGCGAGTCGCTCGTGACGAACGGCGTCCTGCCCGCCGACCTGGTCACCCGCCACCGTCGGCTTGCCGAGGCCGCGCTCCGGCCGCCGACTCCGGCGTTCACGCACGGTGACCCGCTCGAGCTCGGTCCGGGTGCCCGGCTACTCGGGGCGTGTCAGGAAAGGATCCGTACGAGTGCGGAGAGCGCCCGGGGCCACGCGGTGTCGGAAGGCACCCCGTATCCAACGACGAGGGCATCGGCCATGACGTTCAGGGACCGTTCATGGCGGTATCGAGACAGGCCAGCCACTTTGAGGCCTTGCCGGGTTGCCGACCGAAGGACCCGCTGCTCGGTCCCGGGCGGCAGTCCGAGCACGGTGTGCAGGCCGGCCGCCGTCCCGATGACGCGCACCTTCGGGGCGTGCCGGGCCAGGGCTGCGACCAGGGCGTCTCGTCGATCGCGGTAGCGCCGACGGGCAGCACGTACGTGACGGTCGTAGGCGCCGGAGGTGATGAATTCCGCCATCGTCAGCTGGCTGAACACCTCGCACGAGTCGATCTGCCCCTTGGCCGCCACGGCTTCCTCAGTGAGCGTGGGGGGCAGCGCCATCCAGGCCAGCCGCAGGCCAGGAGCAAGCGTCTGGCTGGCGGTACCCAGGTAGACCACGCAGTCGGGGTCGAGTCCTTGGAGTGCCCCGACAGACTGGCGGTCGAAACGGAACTCACCGTCGTAGTCATCCTCCAGGACCAAGCTGCCGGTCCGTCTGGCCCATTCCACGACAGCCGTGCGGCGATCGCGCTCGAGCGCCGTGCCCACAGGGAACTGGTGAGCCGGTGTGAGGAGGACCGCATCGGTGCCGACGGGCGGCACTGGGTCGGTCCCGTGGGTATCCAAGGGGAGCGGGAGGGTCTTCAGCCCAGCAGCCGCCAGAAGGCCGCGGTACCTGTCCAGGCCGTAGGACTCGACGGCGACGTTCCTGGCTCCCCGCCCGGCCAGGACTCCGCTCAGGATCTGCAGGCCGTGGGAGACGCCGGCGCAGATCAGTATGTGCTCGGGACTCACGCACACGCCCCGGGCTCGAGCGAGATGGTCTGCGAGTGCGGCCCGTAGTTCCGGCCGACCGCGGGGGTCGCCGTAGCCGAACGCTTCGTCGGGCGCCGCGGCCAGGGCGCGGCGAGTGGCCTTCAGCCAGGCTGCACGTGGAAAGGCGGTGAGGTCGGGGTTGCCTGGGATCAGGTCGTGGCCGGTGTCGCCGGGCGGCTCGGCGGCCGAGCGCGCCGAGACCGGCCGACTGATCATCCTGTCCGCCACGAGTGTGCCCGAGCCGCTGCGGGCGGTAAGCCATCCCTCGGCGACGAGGTCGGCGTAGGCGTCAGCCACGGTGTTGCGGGCAAGGCGGAGGTCGGTGGCGAGCCGGCGGGAGGAGGGCAGCCGTGTCCCCGGGGCCAGGCGGCCGGTGCGGACGGCTTCGCGCAGGGATTCGGCCAGCGCACGGCGCACACCTCGTCCAGCTCGCAGTAAATCAATCTCACATGCATCCCGTAGCTGCGCTGGATCGATCGTGGTGCGGGCGTCGGGGGGCTCGACAGTGGCCGCGTCGTTGGTCGGAACACCGACCGGGCCGCCGGACAGCGGGTGGTCGTCGACGGCCGTGGTGCGCTGGTTGTCGTTCGTCAGATCAGCAGTCACGATGCGAACCTCTACACTCGACGCACCTGCTCTGCTGGCGTTGGCGGTTTCGTCGAGTTGGTCGGCGGTGCGGGCGAGAAGGATGACATCGACGCCGGCCTGGGCAAGTCCGGTCGCGTCGCTGCGCCAACGCCGTGATCGGATCCGGTGAATCAGCGCGGTCTTGCCAACAGGCCCGGCTGTCGTGCATCAGGGTTCCTTTCAACACGGTGTCTGGGATGGGCTCTTCCACGCCCCGTGGCGCACCACGCGACTCCGATGAGCGAGACGACCTACCCGATGCCCTCTGCGCGTATCTGATGAGCGTCGATCCTTCGCGCCGTCTTACCTGAATTTCTTTGTTGCCCTTGTTCCTCGATGCCCTCGCGCCCTACCCCCTGTCGATCGGGAGCTGACCCAAGGCCGGGAAGCCGGCGATGCGATCTCCTGCTCTTCGTAAGGATGTTGGTGACCATGTTGTGGCGCCGTAAGGCCCAGGCCGATTCAGTTGTCCGTACATCGTGTCCAGGGTGACGTCACCGAAGCGGTCCGTGATGTCGCTCCGTTCAAGATCGTGTGGCGGGGTGCGCAGTACGCCGAGTCGTGCCCTCACCGCTGAGAGGCCGACCAACGCGGCGGCAGGGTAGCGGCGGGCATCGGTGGGGATGGTGCACAGCCGGTAGGCACCGGTGAAGACAAGACGGTGCCGTACGCGTAGGTCACCGTGATCCGCGCGTCGACGATCCGCATCCGCCGCCGATCACCGACACGTACGAGCCATGGGTGAGCCGGGCCAGGACCGGAGCGCCGGTTGCCGCGGAGCCGTTGTCGGCGTGGACGCGGCTGATCCGTGCCTTCAGCTCGGCGTCGCGGACCGTCCTGGCACTGGGGGTGCCCTTCTCGGCGGCGTAGTAGGTGCTCGTCGCGATCTTCATTCTGCGGTCGGCCAGGACGCGGCGGGTCGACTCGACTCCGAACACCTGCCGGTGTGCGTCGATGAACGCTACGAGCGCTTCGACGGCCGGTCGAGTTCGGCCGTGAAGAAAGCCGACGCGGCCTTCAAGATCTCGTTCGGGCACCGCAGTTCCGCGTTCTCGGCCCGCAGCCGCGTGATCCCCGCGGCCTCCTGCGAGGTCGTGCCAGGACCCCGACCAGCGAATGATTCCGCCACAGCGGCAATCTCTCCACGGGTAGCCTGCTGTCGGATGGCCTCCCGCTTTGCGCCCTGTCGCATGCACTGCTGGTGGACGCGACCTGCTCTGCGGCAGATACTGAAGGACGACGAGGTCATGTCGCTCGACGATGGGCAGTGAGCAGCGAATGGACGCCTCGGACGAACTTCTTCAGATGGCCGTACCGTCGGCTCTTTTGACCCTGGACGGAGCTGTCCGCAGCCTCAACACGGCGATGGCCAGGACACTGGGCAGGTCAGTGGAACAGTCCGTGGGCCGTCGCTTCAGTGATCTGTTGCCCGCAAGCCAGCTGACTGCGGTCGGGAGTCTCGCGGCCCACGCCGCTACGACGAAGACGGTTGCGATGCGGGTGCTGGAGTTCCCCGGGCACGGTGCAGCGCCTGTCGTCTGTCTTGTCGAGGCGCGACCGGTGAACGATCCCATGGGCGGCGCTTCGCTGGTGTGGGTGCACTCGTTGGACGCGGGAAACGACCTGGGCGGTCTGGTGATCCCGTTCCGGTTGGCGGCCGAGGCCGCCAACCTCGGTCTGTGTATGTATTCACCCCAGGAGCGCGAGCTGGAGTGGTTGGGTGGCGCACCCGCCTTGGCGGAGCTGTTCCCAGAGGCCTCCATGTCGTTGTCCGAGGCCGTTCGGCGAGTCCACCCCGAAGACCGCGGGGCTCTGCGGCGGCTCGTGCGTTCGACGGTCGCCCGGTCCCCCTGGATCAGGTTGCGGTTCCTTACCGAGCGTGATGGGTGCCACCATCTGGTCTGCCAGGCCCGTCGGATCATTCTGGGCTATGGCGGCCCTGAGCGGATCTTCGGGGTGATCCGTGACGACACCAAGAGGGAAGCGCGCCGGCGCAGAGCGTTGGTGGCGCTGAGTGCTGAGCGGCAGCGAGCCGCCGAGATCGCGGCCTTCTCCTCGGCCGTGATGACCGCAGTCACGGAGCAAGAAGTACAGCAGGTCGTCCTGACCAGGCTCGCCGCGGCCTTCGGTGGTACCGGCGCCGCGCTGGCGTTCACCGCGAAAGGCCGTCTGCGCGTCTCCTCCGATGCCGGGATCCCGATACCGGTGGCCGCCCTGCACGGCCTGCCGCTGGACGCCCCCAGCGCTCTGCCCCATGTGATCCGCACCGGCGAGCCGCAGTTCATTCCCAACCGGGAGGATTACATCCGCCGCTGGCCGCACGGGGCCATGGTGCCGTACCTGGACCGGCTCGACTCCGGCTTCGCCATCTCGATCACCTCCCTCAGCCCGGGTGGCGATCAGCCGCTCGGGGCCTGGTTGGTGACCTACGACAGCGAACACCACTCGTCCCCGGACGAGCGGGCCCTCATGGGTACTCTTGCCGACCTTACAGGCCAGGCACTGAAACGCGTCAGGTTGCAAGAGGCACGAGTCGAGCTGGCCACGGCCCTCCAGCAGACCATGCTCCCCACGCTGCCGGAGCACCTCCCAGGTCTGGAGGTCGCGGCCCGCTACCAGGCAAGCAGAGACGGGCTCGACATCGGCGGCGACTGGTACGACGCCTTCGTCATGCCCGACGGCGCCGTCGCCCTGGAGATCGGCGACGCCCAAGGACACGACGTGGACGCCGCTGCAGCCATGGGACAGGTGCGCGCCTCCATGCGCGCGATCGCTGCCCGCGAACCGGATCCCGCGACCGTGCTGACGCGCACCAACGAGCTGCTCGTCACGATGGACTCGGCTCGATTCGCCAGCTGCACCCTGCTGCGTATCGACCCGGGCGACGGACGGGTCACCGGTGCCAGCGCCGGCCATGTGCCGCTGCTGTACGCACGCGACGACGGCAGCCACAGCATCCGTGAAATGCCGGGCGGCCCGGTGCTGGGAGTCCTGCCCGACGCCGACTACCCCGAAGGAACCTTCACACTGGGCAAGGACGCCGCGCTGGTCATGGTCACCGACGGCGTGGTCGAAGGGCCGACCCTGACACTGGACGACGGACTGGAGCGAGCCGGAACGCTGGCCGCCCAAGCAGTCCACGACGGGCTGAGCGCCGAGGAGACCGCCGACCGCATCCTCGAGGCCGGGGTCGCGGTGGACCACCTCGACGATGTGGCAGTGCTGATCATCCGACGCACATGATGGCACCCGCGTCCTCACACACCATCTGTACGGACCCCTTGCCGGAGTCCCCCTCCCGCTGATCCGCCGAGCAGCGTGTTTTCCACGACTCGGCCGAGCCGGCCGCAGGAGGTGCCCTGCGGTCCCAGTCACCCAGAGCCCTGGTCCGGAAGATCGAGTCGTGGATGGCGTCTGGCCTGCTGAGTCGCTGACCGCGCTGTCGTGCGGATCCCTCGTGGCTTCCCCTTGTTCACCGGAGTGAGTGTGGTCCGTCGGTTCATCCCGCGGGCCGTTTCGGCGCTCGGTCGGGTGGCCGTTACGGTCGAGACTCGGCTGCCGCGTCGACTGGGCGCGAGGTGCCAGTTCTCCGATCGCGGGGCTCGCCGGGACGGCGGGGCCCGGGGCGATGACTTCAGGCCGAATGGGCGAGGGCCGTGGACAAAAAGGGACCTTGAGGTCCACTCTGGATCCTGCTAGCGTTCGCACCAGTAATCTGGTCAATATGGCGGGACAGGCGAGCGACAAAAACGGCTCCCGGTTGACTGAGCGCGGGCGGGCGACTCAAGAGCGCATTTTGAGGGCCGCCGCCGACATGATGTACGTCAAAGGTGTGAGTGCTACGACCCTCGACGATGTCAGGGCGGCCAGCGGAACGAGTAAATCCCAGCTCTACCGCCACTACCCCGACAAGGATGCGTTGGTGCGGGACGTTGTCGCGTTGCAGGCTGTGGAAGTGCTCGAACGCCAGCACCAGCTGTTGCGGCGGCTGAACTCCATCCGCGGGCTGGAGCGCTGGCGGGACGCGGTGATCGAAAACAATGCACTCCGAAACGGAGCGTATGGCTGCAGGCTCGGCTCCCTTGCAGGCGAGCTGGCGGATCAGGACGAAGAGGCGCGCCAGGCAATCGCGCGGTACTTCGACACTTGGAAAGGGCTCCTCGAGGTCGGCCTCACGCGGATGAAGGACTCAGGGGTCCTCCACGCCGACGCGGACACCGGAGAGCTCGCCACCGGCCTCATGGCCGCCCTTCAGGGCGGCTATCTCCTTGCCCAGACGGTCCGGGACATCAAACCCATGAGGATCGCTCTCGATATGGCGATCGGCCACATCAAGGCATATGCCGTCCCCTCCGAGGACGGCAATTCGCCCAAAGGTGGCGCCGGAGGACGCTGAGCCGTCTGGGGCGAGGCGGCGCCGACAGGCCCCGGTGCAGCGCCGCGAGCGGTTGGGTCGGCCCCCTACCGACTGGACTTCAGCGTCCACCCAGCGGACGACCTGGGCGTGACAGCGGGACGACGTGTTCGTCCGCACGCTGCCTGGGCCGCATGCGGCCCAGGCGCCAACGCAAGGTGGCGGTCCCCGCGCAAAGGCGGGGCCCTTTCCATCGAGCTCTCCGGCCGGACGGAAGGCGGACAGGTCCGTCTTCCACGCCGGAGGTCACCGAGTGGTCCGCCAACCGCCACCCGTTGCGGCTGCGCGAACACATACAGCCGCCCACCGGGTCCTTGACGGTGTGCGAGCCGGTCCGTTGTGCCGAGTTGCTCGACCGCGACCAGGACGCCGCCGTCCGGGCATGCCGGTGCAGCGCCATGGCGGCCGTGTCACGCCAGGTGCCGTTGTGACCAGCAATGAAGGGACCATTTGGTCCAGAAAACGGGCTGATCTGCGGTACGTTTGGAGAGAGCGGTCCCTTGCGGACAGCCAAGCAGTCAAGTCTCACAAGCGTCTCCAGGGCGGTAGACACTATGCATGCAGGTGTCCAGTTCTCAGTGCTCGGCCCGGTCCGGCTCTACAGGCGGGGGAGCGAGGCCGGAGCCGGTCAGCCGAGGCAGTGTGCCGTGCTCGCTTCGCTGTTGCTCAGGGCGGGCAAGCCTGTGAGTCTCTCGAAACTGGTGGACGACGTGTGGGGCGACGAGGCCCCACCGTCGGCCGTGGGCTCCGTGCGCACGTACGTTTACAGGCTCAGGCAGGCACTGGGGGAGCAGAGTGACAGCTCCGTGAGCCTGGTCGACGGGGGCTACCTGCTGCACATCCAACCGGACGCTCTGGACCTGAACAGATTCAAGGAGCTGACGGCAAGGGCGAGGGAGGCACGTAGCACGGGCGACCTGGAGTCTGCGTCGAGTCTGCTGACGGAGGGCCTCGAGATGTGGAAAGGAGTGGCCCTCGCCGGGGTCCCGGGGCCGTTCGCGGACCAGCAGCGCAGCGTCCTCGGCGAGATGCGCCTCGCCTGTGCGGAGGAGCAGCTCGCCTGCGAAGTCGAGAGAGGGCACTACGCCGAGGCCGCCGCGGAACTGTCCGCTCTGCTTGCCGAGCACCCGCTTCGAGAGCGCGTATGCGGCCTCCTCATGACTGCGCTCTACGGCGCCGGCCGGCAGTCCGAGGCGCTGACGATCTACCACACGACCAGTCACCTGCTGCGTCAACGCCTCGGCGTCAGCCCGTCGCCGGAACTGCAGCAAGTCCACGAGCGCATCCTTTCCGGGCGATTCCAGCTCCCGCAGAGCGCCGACCGCCCGAAGGCCGCGCCGGCGGCGTCCCCGCCGCACGCCCCGGCTCAGCTCCCGGCCGCCCTGCCGAGCCTCGTCGGCCGTGAGGGAGAGCAGGAGCAGGTCGAGCGCTTGGCTGCCGATGCGGAGGCGTCGTCCTCCGTGGCCATCTGCACGGTCGGTGGACTGGCCGGCGTCGGCAAGACGGCTTTCGCCACCACCGTCGCGCACCGTCTGGCTGACCGCTTCCCGGACGGCCAGCTCTTTGCAGACCTGCAGGGAGCCGGACCGGAGGCCGAGCCGCGGGACCCCGCGCAGGTGCTCGAGGACTTCCTGCAGTCGTTGGGCGTCCGCGTCGAGGACATGCCCGAGACCGCGCAGGCACGGGGGCTCATGTTCCGCGGCTTGCTGGCCAACCGCCGAGTGCTCGTCCTGCTCGACAACGCATGGAACACGGATCAGATAAAGCATCTCCTCCCCGGAGGCCCCGGCTCCATGGTCCTTGTCACCAGCCGCATGCAACTGCACGCGCTCGTCGCTGCCTACCAGGCACTTCCCCTGACACTCATGCCGCTGAGCCAGACGGACGCACGCAGCCTCCTCTCGCGCCGACTCGGCGCAGCGAGGACAGCAGCTGAACCGGAGGCCGTCGACCGCATCATCCGGCTGGCCGGGCAGCTCCCCTTGGCCCTGGCCAACGTCGCCGCCCGCGCGGCGTATCGACCCCAGCTGCGTCTGGCGAGCCTGGCCGACGAGTACGAGGCGCCGGAGCACAGCACCCTGGACGCCTTCGCGAGCGACGAGGACCAGACGCTAGACGTCCGTGAGTCCATCACCCGCTCGTACCGCCTGCTCGACACGGAGACAGCCGCGCTCTTCCGCGATCTGAGCGCCTGCCCAGACCCCATGTTCGCGGCATCGCAGGTTGCGGACCTGGCAGGACGGCCGGAGTGTCGGGTCCGCCAGGCCTTGTCGCGCCTCACCCGAGCGCACCTCGTCGCGGAGATCGGCCCGGGTCGGTACAGCTGGAACCGGCTTGTGGCCGCCTACGCAGTGGAGCAGGCCGGGCAGAGGTTCCTGGACCAGGGCAAGCCGGCCCGTTCCTGGGGCGAGCAGGGGCCGGCATTCATGTCGTGGTCGCAGGCACCCTGCGGAGACGCTGCCACGGCCAGTAGCCGGGACCGAACAGTTCCCGAAGGGGGGCATGCCCTACGGGGCGGCACCGTTCTACGAGAAAGAACCGACCAAGGAGTGTGAGCGCCGCGGCCCCTTCGTGCGGTTCGACGGCGGGCGGACCGGGTCCGGCCTGTGCGCCGCGATGTACCGCGCATGGGCGGCAGGAGAGTCTCCACCACGGCTGCGTTCACCGTCCACGACATGATCGCGGAGGCCCTCCAGGAGCTTCCGACGCCAGGGAGCATCTCGTCCGTGGGAGTGCAAGGCTCCGCCCGGGCCCGTCGGCGGCCGAGGCAGAACAGTCGGCGTCGGTGCCCCTACCTCGTCGTAGCGCACTTCCACTACACCCTGTTCGGCACAATCGTCTTCGCCGTGTTCGCGGGCTTCTACTTCTGGTGGTCGAAGATCACGGGAAAGCTGCTCGACGAAAGAGGTCGGAAATTCCTTCCGGACGCTCTTCGTAGGATTTCAGTGCACATTCCCGGTGCAGCACGGGTTGTGCTCGGAGGACATGCCCCCGGCGCTACGCGCACTATTGGGCAGCCGATGGATTCACGGCGCTCAACACGTCTGCACCATGGGCGCGTTCCTGCCGAACTTTTCGATGCTTCCGTTCCTGTACAAGGTATGGAAGGCATCCCCTTACGCGCTCAAG
>NZ_JCAJZW010000079.1:0-16736 GCF_059510455.1 Streptomyces sp. NTD91 | reverse complement strand
CCCGCCCGGAGGAGCGAAGCGACGACGGGTGCTTGATGAGGTAGAGAAACCCGTAACGGATCTAGCTGGCGCGGCTGAGCGCGGTCAGGTGATCGAGGTACTCACGGCCAGTCGGTTCGGCCGCGAAGTCCCGATTGACAATCACGGCTGACCATGAGCAGGGACGGCAGGGACTGCCGGTCGCCCTTCAGGGCCCACTCGCCGTAGATCACCGCCTGGTCCAGATCGCCCTGATGCGCCGCGACCACAACGAGGGTGATCCTCGCCTCCGCCATGCGCATCGGCGATCGCTCGGACCCGTCGAAGTCGGTGCCCGCTCGAATCACCTCGTTGGCAAGGTTCTCGGCGAACCGGTCCTCTCCGAGCAGCCGGTAGCAGTCCATTGCGTAGAAATCGAACTTCGCCGGGTCCACCACAAAACGGTGATCGAGGTTCTCGGGGTACGGCATCCCTTCGAGCAGCTTTCGTCCTCGGTCCGGCGCCACCTCAGTCTGTCGGCGTTCACCCAGCCGCGCCCATCCCTTCGCCTCCTGGGCGGCCAGCTGCACGGCCACGCCATGAGAGGGAGCCGCGTCGGTCCCGGCCTGCGAGGCAGCGAGGATTCCGCGGTAGTCGCCCGTAGTCAGTGCGAACCAAGCACGCATCTCGTGCGCCCAACCAGCGATCTCTGCGTTACCGGCCTCATGGGCTGAAGACAGGGCTGCCTTTCGCGTGCTCTCGGCTGCGGCCCGGTCTCCCATGTCGTACTCGACGGGCCAGCCATCCGGACAGGGTGAGCACTTCGCGGGGTTGTGCGAGCGTGAGCCGCCGAGTTGGAGTCCGGCAACTCGCTTGAGCCATTGCCTACCCTCGGCGGCGAGCTGAGCGCCAGGGAGGTACGGGTACTCAGAGCACAGTCGATCTGTCGTGATCCGCAGCGCCTCTAGCGTGGCGTTGTCGACGTCGGAGGCTTGCAACCTGCTGATGATGTCGAGCGTCTCCATGCCGCTGACGGCAACGATCTCGGCATTCCCGTCCCGTTGCCTGGCTACCGGGAAGATCGCATGCGTGACGGTGCCGAAGGTGGCGGCGGTGATCGGTTGGTAGAAGTCGCTCGGCATGACCTCGCCGGACTCCCAGCGCTTCCACTGCCGCACGATGCTGGCGCCTTCCGGCAGAGGCTTCGGTGCGTGCGCCCGGAGCGCGGCCACCACCCCTCCTGTCTAGACCTGCTGGATCGTCCGACCAGCTGCCCCGTGTGCCGTGCTCACGCGCCTGGCTGGGTCCGCATGTCGGTGGACGGACCGAGCGTGCTGACCCACGACGGTGACCTGATCTGCCCGGCCGACCCCACCTTCGGCACGTCGGCGGTGACGGCGTTCCCCGCTACTCCACCACCCTCGGCGCGCTGCGCCAGGCCCGGGCCGACTACCGCGCCCGGCAGGAACGCCGCGAACGCGGGCTCTCCGAAGACCTCGACGACACGGAGGGCTCCACGCTCGTGCTCGCCCACCGGACTTACGCCGGACAGGGCCACACCCCCGGCGAATCCTGGCTCGCCGCAACGATCGCAAAGGAGATCCGACTGAACCGAGAAACCGCACGCGAAGCGCTGGCCGACCTGGACCACTGGGAGGTCTGCGGATGAAGCGCCCGCTGCCTTCCCGCTACTTGACGCCGATGGACGTTGCTGACCTGCTCGGCGTGCCGGTCGAGACCGTCTACCAGTGGCGGCGCAAGGGCACCGGTCCCCGTGGCTTCCGCGTCGGCCGGCATCTTCGCTTCGACCCGGAAGACGTGCGCACCTGGGTCGAGTTCCTGATGGAAGGGGCCGCCTGATGGCCGGGCACATTCAAGACCGCTGGTACAGGACGGAGACCGGGCCGGACGGCAAGCCTCGCAGGGTGAAGACCGAACGCCACGGCGTCGGCCTCCGCTGCCGGGCTCGTTACGTCGGCCCGGACGGTACCGAGCGCAGCAAGTCTTTCCCTGACAAGCAGATTCGGCTGGCGGAGACGTGGCTGACGCAGATCGCGGCAGACCTGGCGCGAGGACAGTACGTCGGCCCGGCGGCAGGGAAAGTCACGTTCACGGACTTCGCCACTCAGTGGCTGGCATCCCAGACCACGGACCCTTCCACGATCATCAACATGGAGCTGCGGTTTCGACTGCATGCTTTCCCGTACATGGGCTCGCGGTCCATGAGCACGTTCCAGCCAGCACATATCCGTGCCTGGGCACGCGCTCTCAAGGACTCCGGGATGGCTGCGCCGTACCAGCGAACCGTGTTCGCGAACGTCTCGGCCGTCTTCGGCGCTGCCGTAGACGACGACGGCCTCATCGCCCGGAATCCGTGCCGCGTGGGTTCCGTAAGAGCTCCCAAGCTCGATCCCCGGAAGGTCAAGCCGTGGACCGCGGATCGAGTGATGGCGGTTCGCGACGGGCTACCGGAGGTTTACGCGACGACGGTCGACGTCGGGGCAGGTTGCGGCCTGCGGCAGGGCGAAATCTTTTGGGCTTGCCGTGGACGAGGTGGACTTCATCGGGGGGTGGTCCACGTCGTGCGCCAGGTCAAGCTGGTCGGCGCGCACATGGTCTTCGCCCCACCCCAGGGGGCAAAGCTGCGTGACGTCCCGCTTCCCGACGTCGTGTCGGATGCGCTCACGGTGCACATCACCCGCAGGCCTCCCCTAGAGGTAACCCTGCCGTGGAGGACGCCCGACGGACCGCCGGTGACTGCGGCGCTGCTGTTCTACTCGCGGGAGCGCAAGGCGCTGAACCGGAACTACTTCAACATGTACCTCTGGAAACCCGCCCTGGTCTCGGCAGGCGTGATCCCTGAGCGGTCGCCGGGAGAGCGGTTCAAGCAGTCGCGCGAGCACGGCATGCACGCCCTGAGGCACTACTACGCGTCGGTCTTACTGGACGCGGGGGAGAACGTGAAGGCCTTGGCCGAGTACCTCGGACACTCGGACCCCGGCTTCACGCTTCGCACCTACACGCACCTGTTGCCGAACAGCGAGGATCGAGCCCGGAATGCCATCGACCAGGCATTTCGAGAGTCACGTGGCAACGCAACCTGAGCAGGCCTGGAAGCCCCGGGGTCAAAAAGCCGTGGGCCGGCACTCCCGCGCTGGGAGAACCGGCCCACGGCCCACAGACGGCCCAGGCGAGCAGATATCCGCTCTGACCTGGGGTGATATCACACGTCGAAGTACAGCTCGAACTCGTGCGGGTGCGGACGCAGCTGCAGCGGCGCGATCTCGTTGGTGCGCTTGAAGTCGATCCACGTCTCGATCAGGTCCGACGTGAACACGTCGCCCTGGAGGAGGAACTCGTGGTCGGCCTCGAGAGCGTCGAGGACGGCGCCGAGGGAGGTCGGGACCTGGGCGACGTTCGCGTGCTCCTCCGGAGCCAGCTCGTACAGGTCCTTGTCGATCGGCTCGGCCGGCTCGATCTTGTTCTTGATGCCGTCCAGACCCGCCAGCAGCAGGGCGGAGAAGGCCAGGTACGGGTTGCCGGAGGAGTCCGGGGCGCGGAACTCGACACGCTTGGCCTTCGGGTTGGAGCCCGTGATCGGGATACGCATCGCGGCGGAGCGGTTGCGCTGCGAGTACACCAGGTTGATCGGCGCCTCGAAGCCCGGCACCAGACGGTGGTACGAGTTCACCGTCGGGTTGGTGAAGGCCAGCAGCGACGGCGCGTGCCTGAGGATGCCGCCGATGTAGTAGCGGGCGGTGTCCGACAGGCCCGCGTAACCGGCCTCGTCGTAGAACAGCGGGTCGCCGTTGCTCCACAGCGACTGGTGCACGTGCATGCCCGAGCCGTTGTCGCCGAAGATCGGCTTCGGCATGAAGGTCGCGGTCTTGCCGTTGCGCCAGGCCACGTTCTTCACGATGTACTTGAAGAGCTGGAGGTCGTCGGCGGCGGCGAGCAGCGTGTTGAACCTGTAGTTGATCTCCGCCTGGCCGGCGGTGCCCACCTCGTGGTGCTGGCGCTCGACCTTCAGGCCGGACTTCTCCAGCTCCAGGGAGATCTCGGCGCGCAGGTCGGCGAAGTGGTCGACCGGGGCCACCGGGAAGTAGCCGCCCTTGTAGCGGACCTTGTAACCGCGGTTGTTCTCCAGCGCACCGGTGTTCCAGGCGCCCGCCTCGGAGTCGATGTGGTAGAAGGACTCGTTCGCGGACGTGGCGAAACGCACGCTGTCGAAGACGTAGAACTCTGCCTCGGGGCCGAAGTACGCGGTGTCCGCGATGCCGGTCGAGGCGAGGTAGGCCTCGGCCTTCTTCGCCACGTTGCGCGGGTCACGGGAGTACTGCTCGCCCGTGATCGGGTCGTGGATGAAGAAGTTGATGTTGAGGGTCTTGTCCCGCCGGAACGGGTCCACCCGGGCGGTGGACAGGTCGGCGCGCAGGGCCATGTCGGACTCGTGGATCGCCTGGAAACCACGGATCGACGATCCGTCGAAGGCGAGCTCCTCGTCCGGGTCGAACGCCTCAACGGGCACCGTGAAGTGCTGCATGACGCCCGGCAGGTCGCAGAAGCGGACGTCGATGAACTTGACGTCCTCGTCCGCGATGAACTTCTTGGCCTCGTCGGCGTTCTGGAACATCCAGCTCCTCCTACTCCCGACCGTCCTCGCCGGGGTGGTAGATCGTTCGTGCGGCCAGTGCGGTGGCACACGCTGGCCTCGACCCTAGGGACGGGTGATTTCTCGGGCGTGACCCGTTTGTTTCGCAGAAGTTAACCGGCCACGAGTCCACCGTAGCCCCGACACACCCCTCGGCACAGTGTGGGAAAACGGGCGCAGTACCGTTGACGGGTGGACAACAGGCAAGCACTCGGATCGTGGCTCTCCGGGCCCCGCGCGGCCATGGAGGAGGCCGGTGCGGACTTCGGCTACCGGGGCGAGCAGCTCGGCCTCCCTCAGGAGGGGCCGAACTCCGTCGCACGCCCGGGGCGGCGGCTCGGCGCGCTGGCCGTGGACTGGGCGCTGAGCGTCCTGATCGCATACGGCCTCATCACGAACGGCTACCGGGTGCCTGCGACGAGCGACTGGGCGCTCGGCGTCTTCTTCGTCATGAGCGTCCTGACCGTCGGCACGATCGGCTTCACCCCGGGCAAGCGACTCCTCGGGATCCGGGTGGTGGCCCTGGAGACCGGCACGGTCCATCCGCTGCGGTCGCTGCTGCGCACGGTCCTGCTGTGCCTGGCAATCCCGGCGCTGATCTGGGACCGGGACGGACGCGGGCTGCACGACCGGCTGGCGAAGACGGTCGAGGTCCGTATCTGACGGTCGGCGGGCGATGGCCCGGATGCCCCCCATCCGGTTGCCCGGTCACACCGTCGGCGGCATGGTCGCGGTATGACCGATGCTCAGGATGTGATGGCGGCCGAGGTGACTCCCGAGAACTTCCGGGACGCCATGGCACGCTTTCCGTCGGGCGTGGTGGTGGTGACTGCCCGCTGCGAGGACGGCACTCCGCGCGGCTTCACGGCCAGCTCTTTTTGTTCCGTCTCCCTGGAACCACCCCTGATCCTGGTGTGCCTCGCGGACGCGGCCGACTCGGCGGTGGTCTTCGCGCGCTGCGACCACTTCGCGGTGAGCGTGCTGGCCCCGGAGCACGAGCCGCTGGCCGTGCTGTTCGCCACCAAGGGCGCCGACAAGTTCTCCGACGCCCTGCTCCAGCCGAGCCCCTTCGGCCTGCCGGCGGTGCGGCAGGCGCCCGTACAGCTGGACTGCGCCGCATACGCGCGTTACCCGGCCGGGGATCACACGATCCTGATCGGCCGGGTAACGGGAGTGCGGCTGGGCGAGGGGTCGCCGATGGTCTACTGCGAGCGGGAGTTCCGAAGCCTCGGCTGACGGGCCTTCGCGAACCGACGGCCTCAGCGGCCCTTCGGCATCCGCATGCCCTTGGGCATCGGACGGTAGCTGTGGACCAGCTCGCGGTCGTGGCCTGTCTTCACGCGTTCCTGAACGGTCTTCGGCCAGATCATCTCTTCATCCTTGGCGGACAGCCGCTGCGTTGCCGGGCGCCGAAGTGCAAGATCGTGTTACGAGCGCCGGTCCTGGGCTCACAGCCTCTGGGGAGAGCTCATGCAAGCCCTGGAAGGCTGCGGGGGCACTCCGCCGGCTGATCCTCACCCCCTGCCACCCATGGAGATGAGCGGTGAGGTGAGGCCGGGTGTCATCCTCGCGGCATCCGGGGGGAGCGACCGCGGAGGCCACGCCCTGGAATCGGACCCTTCGGCAGCGGCATGTTGCTCATCAGGTCGCCCAGCGCCCGCAACCGGTCGTTGGTCGCCGTCACCTGGGGGCCGGTGAGCACGCGCGGGAACTTCAGCAGTGTCGTGCGCAGCTTCTTCAGCTCGACCTGGCCCTCGCCGTTTCCGACGATCACGTCGTGCACCGGCACGTCCGCAACGATCCGGTTCATCTTCTTCTTCTCGGCGGCCAGCAGGCTCTTCACCCGGTTCGGGTTGCCCTCGGCGACCAGCACGATGCCGGCCTTGCCGACCGCCCGGTGCACCACGTCCTGGCTGCGGTTCATCGCCACCGCCGGAGTCGTGGTCCAGCCCCGGCCGATGTTGTCGAGCACGGCCGCCGCGGCGCCCGGCTGGCCCTCCATCTGGCCGAACGCGGCGCGCTCGGCCCGGCGGCCGAACACGATCGCCGTCGCCAGCAGAGCGATCAGCAGGCCGAAGATGCCCAGGTAGACCGGGTGCCCGATCAAGAAGCCGATCACAAGGAAGACAGCGAGGGTGCCGAGACCGACGGCCCCGAGTACAAGGCCGATCTTCTTGTCGACCTTGCTGGTCATCTTGTAGGTGAGAGCGATCTGCTTCAGTCGCCCTGCGTTCGCGGCGTCCGCCGCGGTTTCCTTCCTCGCCATGCCACGAAGTCTACGTGGCCCCGGGAGTGCGGACGACGGCAGTGCCGGGGGACGCGCGTCGGGAAGGAGTCAGGAGCGGCCGGCGGCCTGCTCCAGGAAGCGCTGGGCCTCGACCCGGTCCTTGGCGCGCCGGCGGTCCTCCAGCACGGAGGTCCACGCGTTGCGCCGGGCCGTGCGCTGACCGCCGCTCATGAGCAGGGACTCGACGGCGCGGAGAGCATCGGTGAAGGACGGGATGGCGGTGGCGCGTACGGGCGCGGCCTGCATGATCGAGGTCCCCCCTCGGAGCGGATGGTGTACGAGGCGTGATACCAGAGTCACTGACTGGTGTTACCAGGGCGTGTCCGACCGGTCAAACGCCAATGAAGCTCTGACGCAGAGCGTTGAAACGCCGACACGGCCCCGGCGCCCGCCCTCATCAGCGAGGACGGCCGGGACCGCGCGGACTCGGCCATTACTGGCCAGTAGGTACTTGTGCGTGAATTCACACGCTCGGCTCACACCGCCTGGGTGGCGACGAAGGAGCCGCGCTTCTCGACCGCCATCCGGTACAGGCGCCCGGCCCGGTACGACGACCGCACCAGCGGACCGGACATCACACCGGAGAAGCCGATCTGCTCGGCCTCCTCCTTCAGCTCCACGAACTCCTGCGGCTTGACCCAGCGCTCGACCGGGTGGTGCCGCACGGAGGGGCGCAGGTACTGGGTGATGGTGACCAGCTCGCAGCCGGCGTCGTGCAACTGCTTCAGCGCCTCGCTGACCTCCTCGCGGGTCTCGCCCATGCCGAGGATCAGGTTGGACTTGGTCACCAGGCCGTGGTCGCGGGCCTCGGTGATGACCTTCAGGGAGCGCTCGTAGCGGAAGCCGGGGCGGATGCGCTTGAAGATCCGCGGCACCGTCTCGACGTTGTGCGCGAAGACCTCGGGGCGGGCGGAGAAGACCTCTGCGAGCTGCTCGGGGACCGCGTTGAAGTCCGGGGCCAGCAGCTCGACCTTGGTGCGGCCGCCCTCACGGTCCGCCGTCTGCGCGTGGATCTGGCGCACGGTCTCGGCGTACAGCCAGGCGCCGCCGTCCTCCAGGTCGTCGCGGGCGACGCCGGTGATGGTGGCGTAGTTCAGGTCCATGGTGACCACGGACTCGCCGACGCGGCGCGGCTCGTCGCGGTCCAGCGCCTCGGGCTTGCCGGTGTCGATCTGGCAGAAGTCGCACCGCCGGGTGCACTGGTCGCCGCCGATGAGGAAGGTCGCCTCGCGGTCCTCCCAGCACTCGTAGATGTTCGGGCAGCCGGCTTCCTGGCAGACCGTGTGCAGGCCCTCGCTCTTCACGAGGTTCTGCATCTTCGTGTACTCGGGGCCCATTTTCGCCCGGGTCTTGATCCACTCGGGCTTGCGCTCGATGGGGGTCTGGCTGTTGCGGACCTCCAGGCGCAGCATCTTGCGTCCGTCGGGTGCGACTGCGGACACGACCGGCTCCCTAAGCTTTGATTCTTCGGCGTACACCAGGGTACGCCCGTGCACATGGCGCCCTGCCGGGGAGATCAACCTCGTGGTCGCAGGGCGCATTCCCCCGTGACGGGCGGCTCAGGCGGACGCCTTCTCGGTCACCCGGGGCTTGAGCTCCGCGTTCTCCAGGACGTCCTTCAGGTGCCTCTCCACGGCCGGAAGCACCTCGTCGATGGTGACGTCCCGGCCCAGCTCGCCCGCGAGGGAGGCGACGCCCGCGTCACGGATGCCGCACGGGATGATCCGGTCGAACCACTTGTTGTCCGGGTTCACGTTGAGGGCGAAGCCGTGCATGGTGACACCCTTGGCGACCCGGATGCCGATCGCGGCGATCTTGCGGTCCTCGCGCCGCTGGCCCGCGTTGGAGGGGGCGTACTCGGGGCCGTTGAGCCGGGGGTCGAACTCCGGGTCGCTCATCCGGGGGTCGAAGTCCAGGGAGAGCCCTCCCCGGGCCGGCCGCTGCTCGACCGGGTCGCCGAGCACCCACACCCCGCTGCGCCCCTCGACCCGGGTGGTCTCGAGGCCGAACTCGGCGCAGGTGCGGATCAGCGCCTCCTCCAGCCGCCGTACGTGCGCGACCACGTCCACCGGCCGGGGGAGCTTCTGGATCGGGTAGCCCACCAGCTGGCCCGGTCCGTGCCAGGTGATCTTGCCGCCGCGGTCCACGTCGATGACCGGGGTGCCGTCCAGCGGGCGCTCGCTGTCCTCGGTGCGCCGCCCCGCCGTGTACACCGGGGGGTGCTCCAGGAGGATCACGGTGTCCGGGACCTCGTCGGCGAACCGGGCCGCGTGCACCCGGCGCTGCTCGTCCCAGGCCTCCTGGTAATCGACGGCATCCGCACCGAAACCCATGCGGACGAACCGCAACTCACTCACGGCAAGCGCCTCCCTCAGTGACCGGTGTCGGGCACGTCAAGCGCCCACGCCACTGTACGTCCGTCCGGAGTACGTCAGCCCTACGGGCGTTTCTCACACGATCGGATGAATGGCTGGCGGAATGTGCGATCGACTCCTCACTCTCCGCTACATTCGCGCCGTTCGTGAGGCCATAAGGGCTGCTCAAAGGCAAACCGGGCACGTCGTCGGGCCCGGAAGGCAGGAGACCGCACCGCAGATGACGGACCGACCCGCGCAGCGCACCCCCAACCGCCAGCTCGCCGCGCTCATCGCAGAAGCGGGGTTCTCCAACGCGGGTCTGGCCCGTCGCGTCGACCAGCTCGGGCTGGAGCACGGGCTGGACCTGAGATACGACAAGACCTCGGTCACCCGCTGGCTGCGCGGCCAACAGCCCAGGGGTACGACACCCGCCCTGATCGCCGAGGTCTTCACCCGGCGGCTCGGACGCCGGCTCACCGCCCAGGATCTCGGCCTGGACGCGTGTGCGCCCGTGTACGCCGGGCTGGAGTTCGCGGCCACCCCGGAGGAGGCCGTCGACATCGTCAGCGGGCTGTGGCGCAAGGACTCCGGCAGCCACGCCGAGCTGCGCAAGATCGCCTTCACCCCGGCGGGGCTCGTGGTGCCCAGCCGGGACTGGCTGATCGGCAAGGCCGACGACAAGGTCGCCCGGGAACCGGCACCGCGGGTGCCCGCGCAGGGCCGTCCCGCCCCGGCCAGGGCCCAGGGCCGCCCGGCGCTCACCCTCCCGCCCCGGGCGCGCGGGCACGCCGAGCGCGCACCCGGTCACAAGATCACCGGCGGCGACATCAGCGCGCTGCGCTCGGTCGGCGAGTTGTTCCGCACGCTCGACGACCGGTACGGCGGCGGCCATGCCCGGCAGGCCCTGGTGCGCTACCTGGAGCACGAGTGCGAACCGATGCTCCGGGGCTCCTACGACGAGCAGACCGGCCGGAAGCTGTTCGCCGCGGCGGCCGACCTCACCCGGCTCGCGGGCTGGACCTCGTACGACATCGCCGCGCACGGCCTCGCCCAGCGCTACTTCGTGCAGGCCCTGCGGCTCACCCAGGCGGCCGGAGACCGGGCGTACGGCTCCTACGTCCTGGTCACCATGAGCCGCCAGGCCGTCTACCTGGGCCACGGCCGGGAGGCCGTGCAGCTGGCACGGGTCGCCCAGCAGGGCATGGGCACGAGCGGGCCGCCGGCCGTGCAGGCGCTGCTGCACGCCGCCGAGGCGCGGGCGCACGGCGTGCTCGGCGAGGTGCGGGCGTGCACGGCCGCGCTGGTGCGAGCCGAGCGCGCCCTGGAAGCGGCCCGGCCCGGGGACGAGGTGCCGTACTGGGCCAGGTTGTTCGACGAGGCCCAGCTCGCCGACGAGTTCGGACACTGCCACCGGGATCTGCAGCAGTTCCGGGCGGCCGCCCAGCACGCCGAACGGGCGCTCCGGCTCCGCGCGTCCACCTACGCCCGCAGCCGGCTCTTCTGCCGCGTCGTCCTCGCCACGGCCCGCCTCGGCCTCGGCGAACTCGACCAGGCGTGCGCCCTGGCCGCGGAGGCCGCCGGCCAGGCCGCGGAGATGCGGAGCGCTCGCGCTGTGGAGTACGTGCGCGACTTCGAACGCCGGTTGGAGCCGTACCGGGACGCGGCGCCCGTGCGGGGGTATCGGGAGAAGGTGGCGGCGTTGGGGTGAGGGCGGCCGCGCAGGGTCCGGCACCCCAGGTCAGGTGCGGCGTGGCTGAGCGCCGTCGCGGCGGAGGGGGAACTGCCGGTTCCTTCGAGGCGCCGGTGAGAGAGTCCCGCCGCGACGGCGAGCAACCAGGACGGCGGTGACCCGCGGGCCGGACCCACCGGTCCGCCCCCGGGTCGTGCCCGTCGGTCACGCCGCCCGCGGCAACGTCGGGGCCGGATCCGCGCTGTGCATCGAGCCCGACGCGCCCAGGTCCGCCAGGATGGCCGCCGCCGCCCGGTGGGCCGAGTGGAGCGCTCCCTGGACCGTGCTGGTGTCGCGGTGGTCGCCGCAGACGTACAGGCCCGCCAGGAGCCGTACAGGACGTCGCAGGTCGTGCGGTGGGCGCATGGCCGGGACCGCCTCCGGGGTGTGGTGCACGGCCAGCGTCTCCCAGCGGCGCGTCGAGGTGCCGTAGAGACGGGCGAGGTGGATGCGGACCGCCGTGTCGACGCCCTCGGGCGGAGTGCCGAGCACCGTCGAGGAGATCAGCACCCGGCCCGCCGGCGCCCGGCTCGGATCCACGTTGCTCAGTACCGCCGTGTGCGCCACGGGCCCGCCCAGGTCGGCGTCCAGCAGCAGCGAGGCGCCGGTGGAGAAGGCCGCCGCCGGTTCGTCGGTCGTGTGGTGGACCACGGTCACCGGATGGAAGTCCGGCACCCTCAGACCCGGCAGCAGTTCCGCCGCCGCGCGCGCGTCCGTCGCCAGCAGCACCGCCCGGCAGCGGAGCCGACCGTGCTCGGCGGTGGTGACGGACGTCGTGGACACCGACGTCACCCGCACCCCCGTGTGCACGGTGCCGTGCGGCAGCGCCCCTGCCAGCAGTTCGGGCAGCATCTCCGCGCCGCCCTCCGGTACGCACAGCCGGCCGCTCGCGAAGGCGCGCAGCGCGAGGTCGGCGCACCGGCTGGAAGTGGTCAGCTCCGGGTCGCAGAGCAGTGCGGCGAGCAGAGGGCGCAGGAAGCCGTCGACCGTGCGGGAGGGCAGTCCGCGCCGGGCGAGAGCCTGGCCGGCGGGCAGCTCGGGGCGGGCCAGGATGCGCTCGACCGGGGTTGCGGCGATCCGGCCCAGCGCGGCGCCGAGCCGGGCCTGGTCGACCGGGCCGCCCACCGGTGCGCCGGCCCGGCCGGGGGTGGCCGCCGGGCTCCTGGGGGCGCTCGCCAGGGCGCGCACCACATGGAGTGCGCCCCTTGTGCTCCCGCCGGACGCCGGTGCGCCCGCGCGGTGGACGCGTCCGTCGCGGTGCAGCAGGACGCCCGGCGCGTAGGCGCGCAGGATCAGGGAGTCCAGGCCCGGGGACGTACGGAGTTCGGGACAGGACGTGGACAGCAGCTGTCCGATGCGGTCGAGCCGGAAGCCGTCGACCTTCTCGGTCGACATGCGGCCGCCGACACAGGGGGCGGCCTCGAGGACTGCGGTCGAGATTCCTGCGCTGGTCAGCCGATGAGCCGCCGAGAGTCCGGCGATTCCGGCTCCCACGATGACGACGTCCACCTGGTACGCGGGCTCAAGCACGAGGCCCCTCCTGTGGTTGCGCGGCCGGTGGAGACGTCATGCCCCCAACAGGCCCCGGGGATACCCGAGTTCGGCTCGAGGTTAGGTCCGTGATCGGTCACGAACAGTCGCGCATCGGCAGGGCACGGTCGCATAGAGGTCGCATACGGTCACAAGAGATCTCAGGAAGTCGCAGGAGATCTCCTGTGTGTCCGTCAGGCCGCCCTGATCGCCTCTTCGATGCCCGGGAACGCGAACCGGAACCCGGACTCCAACAGCCGCTTCGGCACCACCCGTTGGCTGCCCAGCACATTTCCGGCCAGCTCGCCCAGCACCGCCCGCACCACCGGCGCCGGCACCGCGAACGGGGCGGGGCGGTGCAGCACACGGGCCATCGCCGCCGTGATCTCACCGTTGGTCAGCGGCTGCGGGGCGGTCAGATTGAACGGCCCGAACAGGGTGTCGTCGTCGATGAGACGGCGGATCGCGGCGACCTCGTCGTGCAGCGCGATGTAAGACCAGTACTGCCGCCCGTCGCCCAGCCGGCCCCCGAGCCCCGCCCGGAACAGCGGGAACAGCCGCCCCCAGGTGCCCCCGCCGCGCGCCACCACCAGCCCCGTGCGCGGGAACACCGTCCGCACGCCCGCCTCCTGCGCGGGCGCCGCCGCCTCCTCCCACTCCACGCACAGCGAGGACAGGAAATCGTCGCCCGGTGGCGCCGACTCGTCGGCCTCCCGGTCCCCGGTGTCGCCGTAGAAGCCGATCGCGCTGCCGCTGACGAAGACCCGCGGCGGCTCGGGCAGCGCGGCCACCGCCTCCGCCAGCGCGGCCGTGCCCAGCACCCGGCTGTCCCGCAGCAGCCGCTTGTACGACGGCGTCCAGCGCCCGTCGGCGATCCCGGCCCCGGCCAGATTGACCACCACGGCGCAGCCGGTCAGCCCCGCCGCGTCGACGTACTGCCCCTCCGGGTCCCAGCAGACCTCTCCCGGACCCGCAGCCGCCCGGCGCACCAGCCGTACGACCTCGTGTCCGTCGGCCGTCAGGGCGCGCACCAGGGCGCTGCCGATGAGACCGGACGCGCCGGCCACGGCGATTCGCACAGGTTTCATGGCCCCAGCATGCCCGCGGGAAAACCCGTGAGGCCTTCCGGCCGCCCGCCGTAGGGTGATCGTCATGCCGGAGCCGTACATACGTGTCGCCGTGGCCGACGACGAAGAGCAACTGGCCGTCCTGGACCGGGCCGCCTGGTCGACCCTGCACGCCGTCTCGCCACCGCCGCAGGGGCCGTTCTTCGACGAGCGCCACCTCCCGGAGGACTACCTGGTCGCCGAGGCCGGCGGGCGGGTCGCCGGCTACGTCCGTATCGCCCGCCCGACCCCGCTCGCCTCCAACGCGCACGTCCTGCAGATCCAGGGCCTCGCCGTGGCCGGCGAGGCGCGCGGACGGGGCGTCGGGCGCGCCCTGGTCCGGGCCGCCGTCGAGGAGGCGCGCGGACGCGGCGCGCGGCGCCTCACCCTGCGCGTGCTCGCACACAACGCGGCGGCCCGCGCGCTGTACGAGTCCGAGGGTTTCGCTGTCGAGGGCGTACAGCCGCAGGAGTTCCTGCTCGACGGCGACTACGTCGACGACGTGTTCATGGGCCGGCGCCTGTGAGCGCCGGACCCTGTCGTCGACTCCTCCGGCCCGCCGCGAGGCCCGCCCTCCGGACGGCCGGCGGGCGGGTGACGACAGGGCCTCCTAGGAGCTGACCAGCTGGCCCGTGTCCACCGCGGCCGTCGCCCTGGTCCCGCGCCGGGCGTCGCCCGTCACCTCGTGCGCCGTCAGCACGTACCCCGTCTCGGCGTCCGAGGTGGAGCGGGCGAAGACCACTCCGAACACCCTGCCGTCCGTGGTCAGCAGCGGGCCTCCCGAGTTGCCCGGTCGCACCGTGGAGCGGATCGAGTAGATGTCCCGGGTGACCGTGCCGTCGCTGTAGATGTTCTGCCCGGTCGCCTGCACCCGGCTCGCCACCGTCGCCGCCTGCAGGTTCAGGCCGCCGTCCTGCGGGTAGCCCGCGACCACCGCCGAGTCGCCGCGCGCCGCGCCGGTGTCGAAGCGCAGCACCGGCGCGTGCAGCCCGGGCACGTACAGCACCGCCACGTCCCGGTCGGGGTCGAAGAGGACCACCCGGGCCGAGTACGACCGTCCGACGCCGCCCACCCGCACGGTCGGGTGGTCGATGCCGGCCACCACGTGCGCGTTGGTCATCACGCGTTGCGCGGCGTAGACGAATCCGCTGCCCTCGCGGCCCTCGTTGCCCGAGACGCCCTCGATCTTCACCGTGCTCAGCTTGGCGGCGCTCGTCGCCGCCGGGGTGACGCTGTCCCCGGAGGGCCGGGCGACCTGGGCCGTCGACTCGTTCTCGAACGGGTTGAAGACCTGCGGGAAACCCGCCTCGGTCAGCGCCGACGTGGCCCGCGAGAACCACGCGGGCGTCGTGTCCGGCATCGTGTCCTGTACCGCGCCCAGCAGCGTCGAGTTCCGGATCGCCGTGTTCAGCGTCTGCGAGGGGGCCGCGCCCAGCACGCTCGCCGCGACCCAGGCCACGATCAGCACCGCGACCGAGTTCGCCGCCGCGCCCCCCATGCCGTCCAGCACCCGCAGCGGGCCCCGGTCCAGCTCCCCGCGCAACCGCAGTGCCAGGCGGCCCGCCAGCTCGTGCCCCATCACCGCGGGCACCAGCACGGTCACCACCGCGAGCACCGTCGCCTGCGCCGTACCGCGCTCGACCAGGCCGGTCACCCAGGGCAGCACCCACACGCCGACGACGGCGCCGCCGACGAAACCGGCCAGCGAGACGCAGCCGGCCACCAGCCCGCGACGGTAACCGGACGCCGCATAGACGACGATCACCAGTGCGAGCAGCAGGTCGAGCAGGTCCACGGAGCCGCCTTTCTCTCGGACCCCTCAGTACGGACGGGACGGGCCCGTTGATCAGTCACCAGCACACCGGCGCGGCCACCGGACGGTGAAGCCGGCCAGTATGTGTGTACCCCCAGAAACGTCCCGGACCGGGATGATGGTTCCGCCAGGTGGCAGAGTGCACATCGCGGTCACGCCCCGGCCGCCGGAGAGTGGCTTCATGCACGACGTCCGAAGAACACCGGAGACGCCCGGGAACCGGCAGACACCCGGCGCCCCGGGAACGCAGGAGCAGGGGGGAGCACCGCGGCCGTCGGCCGCACCGGGAACCCCGCAGACATCGGGGACACCGGGAGCGCCCGACACCGGGGAGGCCGCCGGGATACCGGACCCCCCGGAGCCCCACGGGGGGTCGGGGGAAGCCCCCACCGCGCGGGGCGCCGGAGCCCGGCACGGGTCCGCGCCCCGGAGGAGCACGGAACGTCCGGCCCGCCGGAGGTTCACCCTCCCGGGGTGGAGGAGGCTCGCGCGGTCCCTGGGACGGCAGGGATCCCGGCAGCGCAGATCGCGCGCCCTCGTGGTGCTGCTCGGGTGTCTGCCCGGGCTGGCGGCGGTGCTCACGCTCGGGCTGTGTGCCCGGGGCGTGCAGCGCGCCGCCGTGGTCATGCCCGAGCGGGCCGTACCGGCCCGCACCCCCCTCGTCCACCGCGCCCCCCGCCCACGCATCGTGCCGCGCTCCGTCTGGCTGGGCACCGCCGGGCGCACCCAGCCGCCGCCGCGCTACGACGACAAGGTGGTCGCCGTCTTCCTGCACCACACCGACTCGCCGAACGCCTACGACTGCGCCGACGCACCGGAGATCATCCGCCGGCTGTACGCCGGTCAGACCGGCGCCCGCAAGTGGGACGACATCGGCTACAACTTCCTCGTCGACCGCTGCGGCACCATCTACGAGGGCCGCGCCGGAGGCGTCGACCGGCCCGTCACCGGTGCCCACACCCAGGGCTTCAACCACCGCACCGCCGGCATCGCCGCCCTCGGCACCTTCACCGCGGGCGCCCCCGTGCCCAAGGCGATGACCGACGCGATCGCCGCCCTGGTCGCCTGGAAGCTCGGCCTCGCCGACATCGACCCGCGCGGGAGCGTCCGCCTCGTCTCCAGCAACAACCTCGCCCGTTACAAGGCCGGCATCGCCGTCACCCTGCCCGCCCTGGCCGGCCACAACGCCGGCTTCATGACCCGCTGCCCCGGCGCCGCCCTCACCGCCCGCCTTCCCGAGATCAGGGAGCAGGCGGCGCGCCTCCAGGGCCGTACCTCGACGGCACGGCTCACAGCGATCCCCTA
>NZ_JCAJZW010000078.1:0-17598 GCF_059510455.1 Streptomyces sp. NTD91 | reverse complement strand
GCCTTCGAGATGATCAAGGAATGAGGTCTTGACAAGGCCAACACTAACCAAACGCAACGGTGTTGCACTCGGCGGGACGCTATCGCCCCCGGCCACTGTCCTCCGAGGCCTCGCCGACCGCGACACCACGCAGCCCGAGCCGTTGCCCCGCACCAGAACCATCGGTGCGGGGCAACCACGGGACGACCCCCGGCGGCCGACGCGGAGCAGTGGCCCTTCCGGCTCAGCCCAGGTCGAAGGTGTTGGGCAGACCCAGCCTGTAGCGAGCCTCGTCGATCCGCTTCAGCGGCTCCATCTCCGGCGGCCGGTACAGCTCCCACACACGGCACCGCTCGGCGTCCGAACGGTCCGCCTCGAGCAGGGCGTTGACGGCTCGCCGTGCGGACTCGTTTGCGCCTTCCATGGTCGCGAGGTCGACGTCGGTGCGGACGTAGTCGCCCGCGAGGAAGAAGTTCGGGATCGCCGTCCGCGCTGAGGGACGATGGTAGAGCGTGCCCGTGGGGTGGATGAGGAGCTGTTCGCGGTTCTGCGCGTCGGGGCCGCCCAGGCCTGTCACCGCCGGGTCCATGAACCAGCCGAGGCGGTCCTCGTCCCTGAGCGTCGTCCTGCCTGCGTCGTTCAGCCCGTCCTTCAGCTGCGCCCACAGTTCGGCGACGATCTCGTCCTTGGTGCACTCCTTGGCCGTCTTGCCGTACAGAAGGCCGGGCCTGTCCCACTCCGAGATGATCGCGGACAGGCAGTCGTGGGCACGGCCGTCGCCGTAGTCGCGGGAGAAGTCCCGTACGTTCCAGAACTGTGCCTGGCCGATGGCCGTCACCGACCAGGGTGAGTCGAGGCAGTTGATGTGGCCGTGCACGACGGGCGTGGGCGTGCGCAGGTAGAACATCACGCCGGTCATCCAGTCCGTCTTCAGCGCGTCGCACCGGCTGAGCTGCGGGTCGGCGGCGCGCAGGGCCTTGCCCCAGGTGGCACGGGCGTGCTCGACGGGCATCGCAGAGATGTAGTGGTCGGCGGTGATCGTGCGCTCGTGGCCGCCGTCGCGGGCAGCGACGCGGACGCCGGTCACCGATCCGCCCTCGTAGCCGACCTCCAACACCTGCGTGCCGGTCACGAAGTCGACGCCGAGCGAGCGCAGATGCACCTCCCAGGGGTCGATCCAGGCCTCGCTGGTAGGAGCGTTCAGGACGCGGTCGATGTCGGCGTCGCCGTCCATCCCGCGGCCGAGCAGGCCCCACAGGATCAGGGCCTCGATGATGACGCGGCCGACCGTCCTGGTCGAGGCCACCTCGGCGCGGGTGGCGACGAGGTTGCGGGTCTGCCCGATGCCCAGCAGCGTCTGGTATTCCCTGCTCATCTCTCCCGCGCGGATGAAGTCCCACCAGGCGACCTTCTCCCATTGGCCCTCGCGGCGTGCGTCGCAACTGGTGAGGTGGACAAGGAGGCGGTCGGCGAAGTAGGCGGCCTCGTGGGCGGGCAGCCGGGTGCCCACGTCCAGGGCGGAAAGGATCTGGTCGCGGATCCAGGACGCGGTGATGTCGCCGGGTGCGGGCGGGGACGTGATCCGGCGCAGCGGGAAGTGCAGATCGGGGCGGCCGGAGCTGCGGGCGAACAGTTCCTCGGTGGCGTTGCGGAGGTTGTCGCGCACGCCGCCGGCGTTGCCGGGAAAGGGAATGCGCCGCATCGTGCCCGGCAGGTTCCGGTAGAAGCCGGGGAAGAAGCGGAAGCCGTGCTCGCCGGGCAGGGGCTTGCGGCCACCGGCGGCCGTGCCGGGCACGTTCATCGAGCGGGCCTTGCCGCCAAGGGTGTCGTAGTACTCGTAGACGGTCACGGCGTAGCCGCGTTCGGCGAGTTCGTGAGTGGCACTGAGCCCGGAGACGCCGCCGCCGAGGACGGCGACGCGCCGGCGGGAGGGCGTCGCCGCGGCTGCCCGCGCTCCGGGCCCCAACGTGGTCGTGCCGACCACGCCGCCGGCGGCCGTGAGAAAACGTCTGCGGGAATGTCCGACGGTCGGCCGGGGCTGCTGCGCGTGTTCTGCTGCCATGCTTCCGGGAGGTTAGGGAGGCTTCCAGGAGCCCGGAAGCCGGTTTGCCGTCCTCCACAGCATCCTCACCGTCACAGGGGGACAGCCGTGCCGCGCGTGTTCGTGCAAGCCGGCTCGGTCGACTCGCATTCGCGGCCCGCGCTCGAGGCCCGGCGCGGTTCGGTGCGACTGTTCCCCACCGGTCCCGCCGACGCGGTAGACCGCATTGTCGACCAGTGGTGTCGTGAGCGGCCCGACCTCGACCCCAGCCCCATGCACGTCGTGGGGCGCATCACTCGTCTTCACTGGGCACTGGAAGCGCGGCTGTGCCGCGTCTTCGACCGTTACCGCCTGGGCCGGGGCGAGTTCGACATCCTCGCCTCCCTCCGCCGCTCCGGCACGCCTTTCGAAATGACCGCAGGCGACCTGGGCGGTTCGACGATGGTCACCTCCGGGGCGGTGACCAAGCGCGTCGACCGGCTCGAGCGCGTCGGACTGGTCACTCGCCGAACGGCCGAGAATGACGCTCGCGGCCGACTGATCCGACTCACCGATCGTGGCCGCGAACTCATCGACGAAGTGGTCCAAGAACATGTCCGGAACGGGGCGAACCTGCTCGCCGGGCTGACCGGGGACGAGCGCGGCGCCCTGACCGACCTGCTGCGCAAGCTGAGCCGGACCCTGCCGCCCTGAAATGTCCACACTGAGACGGAGGCCAGGTGGACGGAGACGGGACGTCCATCACGCTTTCGTTGCCCGGTCGCCGCGCCGCTGTCCTGTCTCACCGGACCTTGACCGATGTCACTGAAGTTGGACGACCGTCCTGTTCGACTCGTCACAGTCCGGTCACCGCCAGGGACGCGTGGATCAGGCCGCGTACCCTCAGCTCCGTGCCCGGCCATCCGAAGAGGCCCCGTCGGCTCGTTGCCGACGCGCGCGCGTACTTGTGGACGCTTCGCCACGGCCACAGCGTGGTGGACGGCAGCTGGTTCTGCCGCGAGACCCTGACGCTGTACCCGCAGCCGGCTGGCACCGGCGGCCCACTGCGTATCGTCTTCACCGAGGGCCCGGGCCGGTATGTCCCGGGCGGGGCTCCTCTGGGCTCTGGTGACGTGGGATACGTCCGGGGGGCCTCCCTGAACCTTCACGAACCCGGTGCCGTCCGAGCTCTGCTCGACACGGCATCGGCTCACGGGTGGCAGTCAGAGGTGCGGCGAGCGGTGGAGATCGACGGCTGGTCCCTGCTGGAGGCGGCAGCCGCCGCGCGGGCCGGGGGCGCCGGCGCCGCGGACCTCCGGGGTGCCGCTTCGCCCGGCGCTTCCGCCACCGAACTCGACCTAGACGAAGCGTCCCTCGGCGGCGTGCTCAAGTGGTGATCACTTTTCAACCTCCCCCGGCACGTCCTGCCTCAAGTCCTCGCACTGTTCGCACATGCCTTGAAGCCACGCGGACACCTCACACCGGAACCCATGTCGGCGACGAGGACGCCGTGCGCACCGAGGCTCACGGGGGAGTACCCGTGCGTTGGACGACTCACAAGTGGCGGCCGGAACAACTCGTCAACCTGATCGAGCAGGCCGGCCTGAACCCGATCGCCGAACTGCGACGTCCCCCGGAGGAGTACAGCGGCCCCGGGCTGGTCGTCATGGCCAAGCGCCCCGGCTGACGATCACCCACTGCCTCACGCCTACCGTGTTTTTCCGTTCGGATACCCCTCGAGGGCCGAAGCCTGCGAGACGGTCCGGGTGCACATACTGCTCACCGAGGTCCGCGGCCTGACCACCGGCACCATCGCCCCGCACTCGGTGCGAGCGGCGCTGAGGAATCTTGCGAACAGGTCCTGCAGTCGTGGTGGTTACGCCTCGGGTGAGATGGGCAGCATGCGCAAGACGCGGTTGCGGATCCCCACGTCCGTGGACTCGGTGAGGACCTGCGTCGATACCTCCGACCAAGCATCCTCCGCGTCCCGCGAGGTGTCCATTGCAGGTCTCGGGTTCCCGGGTCAGCGAGGTGCTGCCGCTGCTCCATGTGCACGGCCTGTCCTCCGGCGACTTCGTGCCCGCCGCGGGGCAGTTCCTGGGCAGTCCGGCCGGGTTCTCCCCGCCACGACCGCGCGACTGACCCAGAAGTGGCAGGCCGGCGCCGCCGCGTTCGTGGACCGCGACCTCGCGGTGGCAGCACCTGCCGAACTCCAGAGCCCAGCGGCTGTGCAGGCCACTGGGCGATGCGTTGGCTGATCCTCGTGCCTCGTACGCCGGTTCCGTGATTCTCGGTCTGGCGGTTGGGGCAGCCCGTCGGCCGTGTGCGTGGCGCTCCCGCCGCACCGCCTGCGGCGGGGCGCCACGGATGTGGCCTGCCATACCGAACACCGCGCGCTACGTGGATGACACGATCGCGGTGAGGTTCTGGTGACGCGACCCTTCCGTGCCTGATCGAGCTCATCCGGCACCTGTGGCGTGGCGGCTACCACCTCTACGACAGGAAGTTCATCGCCGACCAGGCCGCGGAACCTGCGCCGGCAGGGCCTGACGGGAGTGATGCTCCTCCGCTTCGGCGTGGAGAGGCACCGGCCGACCGCTCCGGATTCCGGAGTCCGGGTACTTGCACCGTGTTGCCGGGGACGTCGCCCGGCTCAGCAGTAGTTCCAGACTGACCAGACAGGGCCCCAGCTGGCGTAGGGGTCCGAGGAGGGGGCTCCGGGGGTCGTGTAGAGCCATCCCCCGTCCTTGCCGTACATGCCTGTCTCCGTGCCCTTGGTCTGGTTGTTGTACCAGGAGCCTCCACTGCCCATGCCGTCGGGAATTTCCTGCTTGTAGCAGTCCTTGTACCGGAAGCCGAGCGACTGGAAGTTGGACTTCTTGTAGCCGCAGAAATAGCCCTTGGGACAGTCCGCTGGCGCAGAACGTAAGGCAGGCTGCGCTGCGTTGGCGGGGGCTGTGGACAGCGCTACGGCGGTGAGCACCCCAGCGGCCACGAGAAGTTTCCGCAGAGACGTCCGGGGGGTGGGCTTGAACATGTGGGTTCCCTTCGTGCTTGCGCGTGTAGTGGGCGGTCGACCGGAACGGTCGAAGTTCTCTCCGGCGTCGGCCGGCGCCTGACAAGGTTTCCGGGCCGACTGGTTGGTGCGCACCCCCTTTTTCACCGCATGTAACAAACTTCGCTTTTGGCTTGCCCGGTCGTCGTGGCCCCGCGCCGCAGAAGCGTGCGCGCACCAAACGACCGTGCCTTCGGCTGCGGGGCGAAACTCACCAACGACCGGTGGGAGGTTCGCATATGCGAAGCTCCGCAACAGGGTGTCGTCCTCGGGCTCCGTTAATCGGTTGCGGAAGCCGGGAATCGGGCCAGGATGATCGGATGAGTGAAGAGGCAGACGGTGTAGCTGAGGCGATCGCGGGCGAGCTGGAGTTGATGAGTCCCCGTGTTCGGGCGTCGAGGGAGCTTGCTGGACAGCTCTTGGACCCCGACTTCGTGGAAGTGGGTGCTTCAGGCCGCCGGTGGGACCGGCAGGCCATGCTGTCAGAGTTGCCGGACAAGCCGGGGGCGTCTGATGACGGCCCGTTCTATGAGCCTGTCGGTATGGCTGGGACAGTGCTGGCGCCTGGCGTCGTGCATGTGACGTATGAAGCCGTCCTCGGCGAGCGGCGGTCGCGGCACAGTTCGATCTGGCGGAAGTCGGATGAGGACTCTGGGTGGCGGATGTACTACCACCAGGGCACCCTCGTCCCGGCCGATCAGAGGCAGTAGTTCGTGAGCGATGAGCCACCTGGGCTGCACAGGCCGTCCTGACAGCCCCGGCGACCGGCGTTCGGCAGCCGATGGGCCGATCACAAGCAGACGTTGAAGAACGGCCGCGGCCAGCTGTGTGAGGGGTCGAGCAAGGCCGCGCATCGTTCGGCTTCGGTGAGAAGTCCGACGTGGTGCGGGCACCGGACGAGGTGCCTGCACGGCTGACCACTTTCAGCTGGTAGGTGCGGCGCCGACGGCGCCGCATCGGAGTGTCCTGCGCGGGCGGCACAGTGTGACTCCTGTGCCGCCTGCGACGGGAGGAGACGACCCTGCACGAGGCGGCCCGGTGCGCCGCCGGCGAAGTCGGCTGAGGGTCAGCTGAGTGTCAGGGCGGTGTCGTCGATGACGAATGAGGTTTGGAGGGACGTGTCTTCGGTGCCGGTGAAGGTGATGGTGACGGTCTGGCCGGCTAGGGAGGAGACGTCGAAGGTCTTCTGGGTGTAGCCGCTGGCGGCGTTGAGGTTGGAGTAGGTGGCCAGTGTGGTGCCGCCAGCCTTGACGGTGAGCTTGTCGTACGCGGTGGAGGTCGTCGTCTCGGCGGTGTCGACGTGCAGGTACAGGCTGAGGGTGGCCTTGCAGCCGGTCGGGATCGTCACGGGCTGCGAGAGGGTGTCGGTGTGGGAGCTGCCGTAGCCATCCAGCCATGCGTCCCATGTACCGCCGTGCGGGGGCTCGCCCTGCGAGCCGTACTGCCCGATGACGCCCGAGCTGGCGGACCATACCGTGTTGCCGGACTCGAAGCCCGGGTTGCCGAGCTTTTGGCCGGTGCTGCTGCAGGTTCCGCCGCCTGCCGGGTTGATCGTCCAGGTGAAGGTGGTGGAGCCGGTGGCGCCTGTGTCATCGGTGGCGGTGGCGGTGACGTGGTAGGGGCCGGCGGTGGTGGGTGTGCCGGAGATCAGGCCGGTGGTGGAGGCGACGGTCAGTCCGGGCGGCAGGCCGGCCGCGCTGTAGGTGAGCTTGGCGGACGAGGAGGAGTCGGCCGCTGTGATCTGCAGGTTCACTGCGGTGCCGACGGTGCCGGTCTGGTCGCCCGGGTTGGTGACCGTGACGGTGTTGCCGCCTGGCTGGCCGTTGCCGATTGGCAGGCCGCCGGTCGGTGCGTACATCGCCACGTCGAAGGTGCTGCCGCTGGGGGCATGGGCGACGGGGATCACGGTGACGGCATTGCCGCCGGACAGGACGGACGTGGATATGTAGTCGCCGAACATCCGGCCCTGCGTGGTGTTGGGTAGCCAGGCCAGTGTCATGGGGCCGGCTAGCTGGGTGGGTGCCGCCCACGTGGTGCCGCCGTCGGTGGATGAGACGTAGCCTGCGTCGAGCTGGCAGGTGGTGTCCGTGCACGAGGCGTTCGGGTAGTAGTAGTACGTCAGCCCGATGCGGGCGGTGTTGCCGGCGCTGCTGGGATCCAGGCCGATGCCGGGCACGAAATGGTCGGCGGAGCTGTTGGCGGCGTCGATCGGTACGCGGGCCGGCGAGCTCCACGAGGTGCCGTTCGTCGACGTCGACATGATGATGTCGTTGCTGGTGCAGTTGGTGCGGAAGCGGCAGTCGGACCAGACCACGTAGACGCGGCCGGAGGCGTCGATCTCAGCGGAGGGCAGGGGGCCCTCGCGCAGGGTGTCCAGGCGCGACATGTCGGCGGCGTCGTCCTCCAGACCGGCGACCGGGTGGTGCGAGACGGTGGCGATCTGCGCGCTTGAGCCCCAACTGCTGCCGCCGTTGCTGGAGATGAAGGACCGTTCACTGTTCTCGCTGGCGGAGGAGAACGGTACGACGACGGTGCCGTTGGGCTGCACGACCGGTTGGCCGCCGAGTCCGCTCGGGCTGTCGGCCGGGCTCTGCTGTGCGCCCCAGGTCGCGCCACCGTCGGTCGAGGTCTTCATGTGCTCGGCGTCGCCGGCGTTGGCGTCGTCGTATTCGGTGTAGCAGCGGCCGTAGTACGGGCTGGAGGGGTGGTTGTCGCAGACCGTCCAGTTCTTGTCGTCGAAGGTGCCGGTGGAGACGGTGACCGGGGCACCCCAGGTGTGGCCGCCGTCCGGGGAGCGGCTGACGTCGACATCGACGCTGCTGCCGGAGCGGATCCCCAGCCAGGAGACCATCCACACGCCGTCCTTGGCGTCGTATGCCACGGAGGCGTCACTGGCGGCGGAGTACGGGCCGCCGGTGTTCGTGGTGGAGCTGGGCAGGAAGCCGTGCGTCCAGCTCTGTCCGTTGTCGGTGGAGGTCGCCCACCCGATGTTGGACGCCCCGCCGTCGGAGACCCGGCCGACCTGGAAGGCGGCGACGACGGTGCTGCCGAAGCTGTAGGTGTCCGGCTCGACTTCGGTGGCGTGCTGGGCCTGCGAGTCGGAGTACGGGTCACTGCTGACCTGCGCGAGAGAGGGAGCAGCGGCATGCGGGGCCACCAAGGCGGTCGCGGAGCTCGAGGGGCTGGCGAAGGCGGGTGAGGCGAACGCCATCGCCGCGGCCAGGGCAGCGATGAGCAGGGGGGTTCTTCCTCTGGTCGGTCTGGGCATGTCTCTCCTAGCGGTATGTGTGGGGCACCGGCTGCCGCAGACAGTCGCGGGACAACCGGTAGGAACGCGGCACGGTGGGTTCGCGTCAGGTGGTGCAGGGGCTTTCGCGTAGTTGCACCACGGGCTGGCGCATGCGTGTCGTGCTCAGGCCGGGCATGCGCCACCCCGACATCGATCAGCGCGGAGGCGCGCTCCAAGCGGCGTCAGCCTTCAGCGTGTCGGTCGTCCTGATCGCGCCCATGGTCGGCGTCGCCAACTCGGCTCCTGCTTTCCCGTCGTTCCAAGTTGCTGGGCTGACCGTGACCGCACGCGTGGTGAATGCGGTGATGAGGCGTCTTCGGCCTGGTGTGGAGCGTGACACTGAACATCCCTTCAGACAGCCGGTGGTCGACCGGAGGTGGGGGTGAAGGACGTTCGCGCAAGGTGCACGCGTGTTCGCAAGCCGGAGTCTGGACCCGTACATGACACCATGCAAGGGGGCGGAGGCAAGTCGGCCAGCCCCTCGTCGAGTTGCCGAGCTCGTTGGCGATCTCCCTGGTGGGGTGGTCGGACCGGCTGAAGGCGGTTCAGGTGATGAGGGCGGTGAGGGCTACCGACGTCTTTCGGTCGTTCGGGAACGGCTTGTGGTCGTAGTCCAGCCCAACCTGGTTGGCCGGTGTGAGCGGCGTGAAGTGGGCCACCGGCGGGTCGAAACTCAGGCCGAGGATTTTCGGCCGGGAACTGCGCCGAGGCTTGTGGGTCACGCGTGGGGAGGATGGTGTGACTCAGTTCCACGCTCGTAATCTCTTCAGAGACGGCGCTACGCGTGGTGGGGTGCTCGGCGGCCTCGGCGGCCCGCATGGGGCATGGATGCGGGACTGCCCCGGGGAGGGCGGCCCGTCTCCGGCTGCCCTCCTTCGGCTACAGCCGCCGCGTCATACGTCGACCGGCTCGAAGATGCGGGTACGACACGATGACGTCGAGGAGATCGGCCGCCATGCGCTGAAACTCCGGGCTGCCGAACGCCGCGGCGAGAGCCGTGCTCGACTCCCAGGCCGCGACGTTCATCAGAAGTTGACTGTCCGCCGTTCCCTTGTGCATCTGCGGGGAGAGGAATCCCGGCTGAGCCTTCATGAACTCCGCCTGCCTCCGAAAGAGGGCCAGGAACGATTCGGTCCTCTCCTTCGGAACGACGAAGGTGTTGGCCAGGACGATGGGCCCGGTCTTCTCCTTGCACTGCGCGAACATCGGCGTATTCGGGTCCAGGCTCTGCACCTTGGCCATCTTGGTACTTCTCTCGCTCTCGGTTGTCCCACGGCACCGAGGCCGGCCACAGCCGTACCGGAATCAGGAATCAACAATGGTGGGGCGGGGCGGGACCGAGCCAGAGGGGCGCGCTCTACTTCGTCGCGCTGCGTGTGCAGCTCCCGGCAGGGTGCGCGACTTCCTTGAGGCCGTCGGTGCTTCGGGCGGGCCATCGGCACCGATCCACATTCCGACGGCGACGCCTGCGGCTTGGGCGGCGCTCCGTCGCACCGAAGACCGTGAGCTGTATGGCACGCGCCCTCCAAGTTCTGCCACTAGGTGAGTGAGTAAGTACTCACTCACTCCTGTTCGCCCTATGGTGAGTGAGTACTCACCCTCGAGTCAGGCCTCGAAGCGGCCCACGAACTCATGCTTGGGGGCATCGGCCTCGTTCCGCACCACCGTCAAGGAGATCGCGAAGGTGGCCGGCTGCGCCGAAGCAGCGCTTGACAAGTCCTTCGCCATACAAGGAAGAGTTCTTCCTGGCGGCACTCAACGAACGTCCGCCGAAGCTCGGTTCGCTCCTGGAACGCCTCCGCTCCGAAGGCGCGGGAAGCCCCGGCCGCGCGGTCGAGCAGAACCTCAGGGTCATCGCCCACGGAGCAGCGCGGTTGGTCGCGTCCCTGCGCTCCCAGCGCCACCTCGAGAGCCGCCTACGACGACACTCTGCGTGAGATGGGCACCGGCCCGCCCGATCGAGGGCCTTCACGCCTACGTGAGAGCCGAACAGGAGGCAGGTCGCATCAACGCCCAGGCCCACACGCTCGCCGCCGCCTCCCTCCTCGTGGGTGCCTGCGCCCGACGAGCCTTCGTCCACGACACGTCCCCCCGAGGCCAAACCCCCGCAGCCCGTAGACACGTTCGCCGTCCGGATCGCCCACACCCTGCTCACGGGGATCGCGTAAGGCCTTCTGGCCTTCAATGGTCAGGATGGTCGTGGCCGTAGCCCGCCCACACGGCGCAGCCGCAGATCGCCGGGCCCCGTACCCCGGAGGTCACATCCTCCAGCTCCATCAGCAGCCCGTCTGTCAGCTCGCGGAACGCTCCCGCCGCGGGAAACGGCCGGGCATCCGGTCCATCAGTTCCTCCAGCCGGTCCCGGCACCGCTCGGCCGAGCGGTGCCCTGTCATGATCGTTCTTCCCCGCCCGTCACGATCACGGCGGCCACCGACACCCCCACGGACTCGGACGACCAGCACAGACCCGCCAAGGTCACGATCTACAGCTGCCGTGACTTCGAAGCCCTGTCGCCCGGTGCGGACAGCCGGCAGGGCGAGCCGACAAGCGTCATGGATCCTGCGGAAGGGGGGAGATGAGCAGGTCGAGCAACGCCCTCAGGGCCGCCGTCTCGCGGTCGGGGTGGGTCAACGCAAAGATGCTACGGCTGATGTTCAACCAGGGAACGTCGGCGACAACGACATCGCCCGGAGGATGGCGCACCGCGAGCGCGGGCACCAGCGCGACTGCGACGCCCGCGCCGACCATCGCCAAGGTCGTGCTGAAGTCGTCGGAGTAGCCGACCGCTCGCGGCTGCAGGCCCCAACTGGCGAACACGCTGTTGAAGAACATCGCGTCGCTGCTGCCGGGGTGGTGTTGGATCCAGGGCAGATCCGTCAACTGCTCCGGACCGTAGGGGGCCAGCGTCGGCCATGAGGCCGGGACCACCAGCCGAAAGGGGTCCTCCGCTATCCAGGACCGACGCAGCCCCGGGGGCCAGGACAATCCCGAGTTGCCCACCTGGTAGACGATGGCGGCATCCAGTTCGCCCCCGCTTCCCAGGGCGGGGATCAGCTGCGAAGGCTCGGTGACCCAGAGCCTGATACCCGTTTCCAGCTCCTTGAGCACGCCCGCGAGGACATGCACACCGAAGCTGGGGAAAACGCCCAGCCTGATCTGCCGCTCCGTGCTTCTGTGCTCCTGTTTCACTGCCGACACCAGGCGCTCGAGCTCGGTCAGTACCGTCGCCGCATGCCTGGCCATGACCTCGGCGGCGCTGGTGGGCAGGACCTTGCGCGCCGAGCGGTGGAACAGCTGGACACCCACCTCGCGCTCCAGTGCCGCCATCTGTTGGGAGACGGCAGAAGCGGTGTACCCCAGGCGGTTGGCGGCCGCGGCGAAGGAGCCGCGCTGGACCACCTCACGGAGAGTGAGCAAGTGTTCGGACTTCAGCATGGGTCGAGCATAAGCAATGCTTCATCTCAGGCGTGAAGGTTGTCGGGATCAGAGATCTTTCAATGCGCTGATCAGCGCTTCTACAGTTCCGGCCATGCGCGTTTTCCGCAATGCACGAATCCATACAGGCGACCGTAAGCGTCCCTTGGTTGAAGCTCTCGCCGTGGACGGCGAGGTGATCATCGCTGCCGGTGACCAGGCCGAGGTGCGCGAGGTCGCCGGACCGCACGCCGAAATCGTGGACCTCGACGGGGCTTGCGTCCTTCCGGGCCTGTACGACGGGCACATCCACACCGCCCAGTACGCTCGTGGGCTGAGTGAGGCGGATCTGCGCGGCGCTGGCTCCTTGGACGATGCCCTGGCCCGGATCGCGGAGCACACCAAGCGGCTGCCCCCAGGGGCGTGGGTGTTCGGCGGCCGGTGGAACAGCAACGCCTGGGAGCGGCCGGTCCAGCCGGACCGGTATGCACTCGACTCGGTCTGCCCCGACCGTCCTGTCGCACTGCCGAGCATCGACGGCCACACCGTATGGGTGAACTCACTGGCCCTGCGGATGGTCGGCTTCGACCGTACGACACCGGATCCGGTGGGCGGGCAGATCGTCAGGGACGCCGACGGCGAACCGACCGGCATCCTGCGCGAGTCGGCCTCCTATCCGCTGCGCAACCTGATGACCGACGGCGACCTGCGGTCCCGGCTGCTCGCCGCCCAGGAGGAATTGCTCGCGCTCGGCCTGACGAGTGTGCACGACATCGACGGCGAGGACTGCCGCGCCGCGTACCTGGACATGTACGCAGCAGGCGAGCTCAAGCTGCGGGTGCACAAGGCGATACCGGTTGTTCACCTGGACGCGGCCATCGAGGAGGGCCGCTTCACCGGCCAGGGCGACGCCTGGCTCAGCACCGGCCCCGTCAAGCTCTTCAGCGACGGGGCTCTGGGCTCGCACACCTGCCACATGAGCAAGCCGTTCACCGGGGACTCGAACAACGTCGGGATCGCCGTCACTCCCTACGACGACTTGGTCCGGCTGATCCGCAAGGCGAACGCGGCGGGCATCGCCGTCGCCACCCACGCCATCGGCGACCAGGCCAACCACCTCGTCATCGACGCCTACGAGGCCGCGGGCACACCCGGGAACCTGCGCAACCGGATCGAGCACGCCCAGCACCTGCGGCGCCAGGACATCGTGCGCATGGCACGACTCGGCCTCGTCGCCTCGATGCAGCCGGTCCACTGCACCAGCGACATCGACCTGGTCGACTCGCTGCTGGCCGAGCAGGATCTGTCGTCGTACGCCTGGCGGACCATGCTCAACACCGGCGTGCCGCTGGCCTTCGGCTCCGACGCCCCCGTGGAGCACCCCAGCCCCTTCCCCGCACTGCACGCCGCCGTGACCCGCACCAGGTCCGACGGCACGCCGCCCGGCGGATGGCAGCCGCAGGAGCGGCTGAGCATGGCCGAGGCGCTCACCGCCCACACCCTCGGCTCCGCGTACGCCGCGGGCCAGGAGGGCGAGAAGGGCGCGCTGGCCCCCGGCCGACTGGCCGACCTGATCGCCGTCGACAGCGACCCGTTCGTCGACGGGGTCCTGGACACCAAGGTCCTCACCACCGTCGTCGGCGGCGAAGTCCGCTGGCAGAGATCCTAAGGAGCCCTCTCGTGAGGAAGACCCCCATCGCCCTGGGCAGCATCCTGCTCGTCGCCGCCACCTCAGCCTGCGGCGCCCAGAGCCTCGACGCCTCCTCCGGCAAGCCCGCCGCCAAGGCCGTGCTCGACCAGGCGCCGGCCGAGGACAAGGCCGCCGCCGTCATCAACGCCGTCACCCCGGACCCGGCGCTGGCCGGCAAGGTGCCCGGCGGCGTGCTGAAGGTGACGACCTCGGTCGGCTACCCCCCCATGGAGATCTTCGCCTCCGACGGCAGGACTCCGCTCGGTCTCGACCCCTCGCTCGCCCGGGCTATCGCCCGCAAGCTCGGCGCCCGGGTCACCATCGCCAACGAGGACTTCAACGCCCAGATCCCCGGTGTCCTCACCGGCCGGTACGACCTGATCCTGTCGTCGATGTCCGACACCGCCGAGCGGCAGTCGAAGGTCTCCTTCGTGGACTATGTGCGCGCCGGTGCCGGCATGCTGGTCAAGAAGGGCAACCCGGACGGCATCCACACCACCGGCGACCTGTGCGGCAAGACGGTGTCGGTCGTCGACAACGGCTCCTCGCTCGAGCTGGCCAAAACGGCCTCCACCGCCTGCAAGGGCAAGGGCAAGGCCGCCGTCGACATCCTCAAGTTCCCCGGCGACCAGGAAGCCCTGCTCCAGTTGGAGAGCGGCCGCGCCCAGGCCAACATCACCGACTATGTCGTCGCCGCCTCCAAGGCCGCGGACCCGAAGACCGGCGCCGACGCGGTCGCCGTCCCCGGCACGGAGAGCCCGTGGGGCATCGGCATGAACCGCAACAACCAGAAGTTGGTCACCGCCGTCCAGGGGGCCCTGAACGACCTCATCAAGAGCGGCGAGTACACCAAGATCCTCCACGCGTGGAACCTGGACAGGCTCGCCGTCACCACGGCCGTCGTCAACGGCGGGAAGTGACCCGTGCGCACCGAACCCATCTCCGGCGTCCCCGTGGCGCGCTCGCCGTACTGGGGCCGCTGGCTGGCCGGCGCGCTGGCGCTCGCCGTGTGCGGCTGGCTCGCCGGCCTCGTGGTGATGAACCGGCGCCTGGACTGGGGACAGGTCGGCCACTACCTGTTGGACGGGCAGATCCTCTCGGGCATCCAGGTGACCGTGGAGATCTCGATCCTGGCCACCGCCATCGGACTGGTGCTCGGCGTGCTGCTCGCCGTCATGCGGCTCGCCCACAACCCGGTGCTGCGCTGGATCTCCACCGGCTACATCTGGTTCTTCCGGGGCACGCCCCTGCTGGTCCAGCTCATCTTCTGGTACAACCTGGCGTTCCTCTTCCCCAGCCTGGTCCTGAAGATCCCCTTCACCAGGCTCGGGCTGCAGTGGGACACCAACCAGGTGATGACCGGCTTCGTCTCCGCCATGCTGGGCCTGGGCCTCAATCTTTCGGCCTACTTCGCCGAGACCGTGCGCGCCGGCATCCAGGCCGTCGACCGCGGGCAGAGCGAGGCGGCGTACGCGCTCGGCATGACTCCCGCCAAGCGGATGCGCGTCATCGTGCTGCCACAAGCCCTGCGGATCATCATTCCTCCCACCGGCAACGAGTTCATCTCGATGCTGAAAACCACCTCGCTGGTGTACGTGGTGGCCGGACACGACCTGATGACCAACGCCAGCCAGATCTACAAGGCCAACAACGAGATCATGGAACTGCTCATCGTGGCGAGCCTGTGGTACATGCTGATGACGGCCGTCGCCACCGTCCTGCAGAGCCGGCTCGAGCGACGCTTCGGCTTCGACGCCGTACGACTGGTGCGCCCCGGAGGGCTGACCGGCCGCATCCTGCCCCGGCGGACGGTGACCACATGAACGCGGTCACCGCCAGCGGTGTGCGGATGAGCTACGGCGACACCGAGGTGCTCAAGGGAGTGGACTTCACCGTGGCCCACGGCGAGGTGAGCTGCATCATCGGACCCTCGGGCTCCGGTAAGTCGACCTTCCTGCGCTGCATGAACGGCCTCGAAGAGGTGATGGGCGGCAGCTTGGAGGTCCTGGGCGAGCAGGTCGGCTACAGGCTCCGCGACGGCCGGTACCACCACTGGACGTCCAAGGAGTACGCCGCATTCCGTGCCCGGATCGGCATGGTCTTCCAGCGCTTCAACCTCTTCGCCCATCAGAGCGCACTGGAGAACGTCGCCTGCGCCCCGGTACACGTCCTGGACCGCAGTCCCGCGGACGCCCGGGAAATGGCGATGCGACACCTGGACCGGGTGGGCCTGGCCGACCACGCCCACAAGCGCCACCACCAGCTCTCGGGCGGCCAGCAGCAGCGCGTGGCCATCGCCAGGGCCCTGGCGATGAACCCCACGCTGATGCTCTTCGACGAACCGACCTCGGCTCTGGACCCCGAACTCGTCGACGAGGTCCTGGAAGTGATGAAGGACCTCGCCCGTGACGGCATGACCATGGTCGTGGTCACCCACGAGATCGGGTTCGCACGCGAGGTCGGCGACAGCCTGAGCTTCTTCGCCGACGGCACCGTCGTCGAACAGGGGACCCCGGCCGACCTGCTGTCCGACCCGCAGCACCCCCGCACCAGGGCATTCCTCTCCAGCGTGCTGTGAACGGCGGCGCACGTCGCAGCCGGCGTCGCCACGGCCTGCCGGCCAAGGCACCGCGGGAGCTGGACAAGGGGCCCGGCGACGCCCCTGACCGCATGTGCTGTACCTGGCCACAAGCCCCGACCGGATGCGCTCCGGTCGGGGCTTCCCGCACAGCCTCCTCACGGCCGCCGTCGACGCCCGCACCCGCTCCACAGCCCTTGCCCGGGCAGGTGTCGGGTACTTGGGCAGGGAAGGCGCGGCAAGGAGTCAGCGCGTGAGCCAGGGAAGCCGTTCCTGGCCGCGGGTCGGACGGCGCCTTGTTCGCGGATGAGGCGGGCGATCTCGCGGAGTTCGACCGTGGGGGCGTTCGAGCGCGCCCCACCCTGGACCCGGCCAACTGGTCGCTCCGTTTCGATCCGGCCCATGTGCGTGCTGGGCAGGGCGACTTCACTGCCGCGGTCCGGCTGATCGATCAGGGGATGAGGTACGAGCCGGCTGGGTCCTCACTTCGCGCTGCCGGGCCGCCCACCGTGCACGGCTGTCCGGTTCGCCGATGTGCTCTGCGTCCGGAGGTCGGCGGGTTGGCCTGGTCGGTGTAACGCGTGTTCAGGGGCTCGCCAGCCAGTCGGTGTACCAGGTGCGAAAGCCGGGGCTCACCGGTACGAAGCCACCCCGGTCGGGATCGATCTGCCAGACCTGGCCGGCTCGCGGGCCGTTCAGGACCAGCCGTGTGAAGATGCCGCAGCCCTGTTCAGCCAAGATCAGCGTGCCCCGGGTCAGTGCATCGGCCGCTGCGTCGATCCGGCCGGGCAGAGGTGCGGCGAGAGGGAACGGCTCAGCGAGGCGGCCCGGCAGTCGGTCTTCTCGCCACTCGGCGTCCACGGCCCACTCCTCGTCGGCCTCCGGCCGGGCGACGGTCAACGGCATCAACCCATGACTGGGTCAGGCGGGGCCGTTGCCCACCTCTGCGACGAAAGAACGGTACTCCACCGGCAGATCGATGCCGTGGGATCGCTCGAATGCTCGGATCTCCGCCTCCGGCAGGCGAGGCGCCAACTCGTACCGGTGCGTGTCCACCCCGAAGCACACCAGCCCCGGATCCCGTACTGCCATCTCCCGTATCCGTGCGCGTACGCCGTCCCCGTCCCAGCTCTCCACCCAGCCACCGTAACAAGGGCGTCTGTTCCGGACCACCGAGCCCCCACGCTACGCGGCCGGTGGCGGGTTTCGGCCGCTGCGCCTCCGGCCAGGCCGCTCTGACTTCGATGGCACGAACTCGCATCCGTCAAGATTCGGCGGCACATGATCAAGGTTCACCACGGGACACCATTCACCCGCTGTGACTGAGCGCGCTACTGGGCCATTCGGATCATCACGGAATCGCCCCCCAGTGGGTCCTGATGGCTTCAAACTAGGCCCCACGTCTGCACTGTGGAGCTTGTTTGCCGCCCCTGCCGGGGCCGTCGCGACTACGCTGATCGGTGTCTTCGCTGGAAGTGCGGTCAGCAGGAGAGCGCAAGACAGACATTGGGCCCGGGAGCAGTTGGCCACAACGTGCGCATGTCTACTGCGCGAATCATCGAGGTTACTCGTG
>NZ_JCAJZW010000077.1:0-17964 GCF_059510455.1 Streptomyces sp. NTD91 | reverse complement strand
ACTGAAGGACCTGCACATAGTCGACCACCATCGGATGGCCGGGCTCGGTGGTGCCGGTGGGGCCGCCGCCGAACGCGTTCGGGAAGGCGCCACCCATCGCCACGTTCAGGATGACGAAGAACCCGTGGTTGGTGGCGTTGGCCCAGGTCGTCGCGTCCATCTGGTCCGCCGTGACGGTGTGGTAGTTGACGCCGTCGACGTAGAACCGGATCGCCTCCGGACTCACCGAGCGGTCCCACTCCATGGTGTAGGTGTGGAAGCCGGACTGGCACGTGGTGTTCGGGCACGAGGTGGAGTTGCCGATGCCGTTGGGCTCGTTGCACGGGCCGCCCGGGTTGGTGCCGCAGTGCATCGTCGCCCATGTGGTGTTCAGGCCCTGGACGTTCTCCATGACATCCAGCTCACCGATGCCCGGCCAATTCTGGTAGTTGCCCCGGAAGGGTGCGCCCAGCATCCAGAACGCGGGCCAGTAGCCCTTGGCGGCGGCGCCCGTGACGTTCGGCATCTGCAGGCGCGCCTCCACACGCAGCTTGCCGCCGGCCGGAGGCTGGAAGTCGGAGCGGGCGGTCTCGATACGGCCCGAGGTCCACTTGTTGGCGCTGCGGCGCGGGGTGATGAGCAGGTCGCCATTGCCGTCGAGCGCGACGTTGTTCGTGCTGGAGGTCATCGTCTCGACCTCGCCGGTGCCCCAGTTGGCGGGACCGCCCGGGTACGACGTCCCGGTGTCGTACTGCCACTTCGACGTGTCGACGCCGGAGCCGGCCGGGCCGTCGAAGTCGTCGAGGAAGACCTGGGTCCAGCCGGTCGGGGGAGCGGGGGCCGAGGCGTCCGCGGACGGCGCGGCGGCCATGGCGACGGCCACGGCGAGTCCCATCGTGCTGAGGACGGCGACGAGCGCCCGCCTCAGGGAACGCCGTTTACGGGAAATGCCGGAGGGATCACTCATGAGGGGCCTCTCGGGGTACGGGGAGTTGACGCGCGGGCATCGTGAGAGCGCTCTCAGGCGCTGAATGAGGGCTCAATGTGCTCTCCGCCGCTTCGGCTGTCAAGAGGTGAAACGGAGAGAGTCCTTCCGGGGAAGGGAGGGAGAAATCCGGTATGTCCGGCCGGAGGTGCCCAGAGGTCGGTCAGGCATCCCCCTACGGCTTGCGGCGCCCCAGATGGCTTTGCGCTTTCCGACCCCGACCGCACACGGACCCGCTGCGCATACCGACATGGCGGCACCGGGCCCGTCTGCCAGGGCTGCGCGATGCACGCCGTACGCAAGGGTGCCCGCACGACCATCCCCGCCGCAGCCGCATCCGGCACGGGTGCGGGAGGACGCTCCCCGTTCGCCTCCCGCCCAGTTCTCGCCGGACAAGCCCGCCCCGAACGTCGCCGACAGCGACCCCAGGGAGCCGGGGCCGGCTCGGCCCGATCCGTTACGCATTCGATTCTTGACGGGGCCTGCGCTGCTGCGGCAATCTCCTGGACACCGTCTGAGAGCGCTCTCAAAGGCTCTGGTCAAGGACGCTCTCAGCGTCTCACGCCCCGCATCCCGTCCCGAAGCCATGGGAGGCTTCCATGCCCATCTCCCGAGCCGTCAGGCGCACCACCCTCAGACTCGGGGCGGTCGCACTCGCCGGTGCTCTCCTCGCCGCCTGCGGGTCCGGTTCATCGGGTTCGTCCGCGAGCGACGGCGGCAAGGTCACGCTCACGGTCGACCTGTTCGGCACGTTCGGCTTCAAGGAAGCCGGCCTGTACGCGGAGTACGAGAAGCTCCATCCGAACGTCACGATCAAGGAGTCCAGCACCGAGCAGGAGAACGACTACTGGAAGGCGCTGCAGACCCGGCTCGCGGGCGGTGGTGGTCTCGCCGACATCCAGGGCATCGAGGTGGGCCGCATCGCCGCGGTCACCCAGCAGCAGGCCGACAAGTTCGAGGACCTGAACGCGTTCGGCGCCAAGAACCTCAAGAACGACTACTCCCCGGCCAAATGGGCGGCGGCCACCACGTCCGACGGCCGCACACTCGGCCTGGGCACCGACGTCGGCCCCGAGGCGATCTGCTACCGCACCGACCTGTTCAAGAAGGCCGGACTGCCCACCGACCGCAACGAACTGGCCAAGAAGTGGTCCACCTGGGACGGCTACCTCGAGCTGGGCAAGCAGTACCAGGCGAAGGCCGGCCCCAAGAGCCACTGGATGGACAGCGTCGGCAGCCTCTACTCCCTGGTCGTCGGCCAGCAGAAGGAGCGCTACTACGACGCCTCCGGAAAGCTCGTCTACAAGGACAACCCGGCCGTGAAGTCGGCCTGGGACACCTCGGTCAAGGCCGCCGAGGAGGGCCTGAGCGCCAAGCTCACCCAGTGGACGCCCGGCTGGAACCAGGCGTTCAGCAGCGGGTCCTTCGCCACCATCGGCTGCCCCGCCTGGATGCTGGGCTACATCAAGGGCCAGGCCGGCAACGCCGGCCAGGGCACGTGGGATGTCGCCCCGCTGCCCGGCGGGGTCGCGGGCAACTGGGGCGGCTCGTACCTGGCCATCCCCAAGGGCTCGCCGCACGCGAAGGAGGCGTACGAGCTCATCAAGTGGCTGACGGCGGCACCGCAGCAGGAGAAGCTCTTCAAGAAGCAGGGCAGCTTCCCCTCCAGCCTCGGTGCCATCGAGGCGGTCAAGGACGTCAGGGACGCCTACTTCAGCAACGCCCCGACCGGCGAGATCTTCGGCAAGGCCGCCCAGGCCTCGCCCGTGCAGGTGCTGGGCGTGCATGACGCCGATGTGACGCAGCAGATCATCAACGCCCTGAACGAGGTCGAGCAGAAGGGCACCAGCGCCGGCACCGCCTGGAGCCACGCGGAGAAGGGCGTCGAGAACGCGGTCGGCTGACCCCCTCCCGGGCGCGAAGGACCTTTCCCGACTTGTCACCGGTCCTTCGCGCCCCGTCCTCGAGGCACCTGCCCTGCCGCTCCCCCCGGACCTCCTCCCCCCGCCTGCCCCCGACCTGCCCCGACCGAAGGTCTCGCCCATGACCCTGACCGCCACCGCCCCGGCGCGGACCACGCGACCGCCGACCCCCCTGCGGAGGTGCCTGGCCCGGCTGTCGCCGTACGCGTACGTCGCACCGTTCTTCACCCTGTTCGCCGCCTTCGGGCTGTTCCCGCTGCTCTACACCGCGTACGTCTCCCTCTACCGCGTCGAGCTCCAGACGCCGGGGCAGATGGAGTGGCGGGGCCTGGACAACTACACCTCGCTCTTCGGCGACGAGTACTTCTGGACCGCGCTGCGCAACACCTTCACCATCGGCGTGATCTCCACCGTGCCGCAGTTGATGACGGCGATCGGCCTGGCCCACCTGCTCAACTACAAGCTGCGCGGCCGCACCCTGTTCCGCGTGACCATGCTGCTGCCGTACGCCACGTCCGTGGCCGCGGCCACCCTGGTCTTCGCCCAGCTCTTCGGCCGCGACTTCGGGCTCATCAACTATCTGCTCGGCCTGGTCGGCATCCACCCGGTCGACTGGCAGTCCGGCACGGTCGCCTCCCAGATTGCCGTCTCCACCATCGTCACCTGGCGCTGGACCGGCTACAACGCGCTGATCTACCTCGCCGGAATGCAGTCCATCCCGGCCGACCTGTACGAGGCCGCCGAGCTGGACGGTGCCTCCCGGTGGAGGCAGTTCCTGCACGTCACGCTGCCCGGCCTGCGCCCCACCATCCTGTTCACCATCGTGGTGTCCACGATCGGCGCCACCCAGCTGTTCGGCGAGCCGCTGCTGTTCGAGGGCAGCATCTCCGGCGGCATCTCCCACCAGTACCAGACCCTCGGCCTCTACATGTACGAACAGGGCTGGGGCTTCTTCCACCTCGGCCGCGCCGCCGCCATCGCCTGGGTGATGTTCCTCCTGATCGTGCTCCTGGTGCTGGTCAACACCGCCCTCGCCCGCCGCCGCAGCGGTAAGGAGACCAAGCGATGACCGCACTCGCCACGCCACGGCGCACCAAGACGACCGCCGGGCCCTCCCGACCTGCCTTCCGCCCGGGCGGGGGGCGGGCGGGAGGCCAGCACCACGGGGGCCGTCTCGCCTACGTGATCCTCATCGCCGCCGCACTGGTCTCCGCGTTCCCCTTCTACTGGACGATCGTGGCGGCCACACGCTCCAACGCGGACCTGGCGAAGTCTCCGCCGGCGCTGCTGCCGGGCGGCAACCTGATCCGCAACTTCCAGCAGGTGCTTCAGCAGGCCGACATCGGCAAGGCGCTGCTCAATTCCCTGATCGTCTCGGGGTCGGTGACCGTGGGGACCGTGCTGTGCTCGACGCTGGCCGGCTTCGCCTTCGCCAAGCTGCACTTCCGGGGCCGCAACGCGCTCCTCGCGCTCACGATCGGCACGATGATGATTCCGCCGCAGCTCGGCGTGATCCCGCTGTTCATGGTCGTCGCCAAGCTGCACTGGGTGAACCAGCTCCAGGCCGTCATCCTGCCCGGACTCGTGTCCGCCTTCGGCGTGTTCTTCATGCGGCAGTACCTCGTGCAGGCGCTGCCCGACGAGCTGATCGAGGCGGGCCGCGTCGACGGCGCGTCCACAGCGCGGATCTTCTGGAGCATCGTCGTCCCCGTCGCGCGGCCCGGCATGGCCGTGCTCGCGATGCTCACCTTCATGGCCTCGTGGAACGACTTCTTCTGGCCGATCATCGCCCTGACCTCGCAGGAACCGACGGTCCAGGTCGCCCTGCGGCAGCTCGGCGGGGGTTACGTCCACGACCAGTCCGTCATCATGGCCGGCACCCTGCTGGGCACCCTGCCCGTGCTCCTCGTCTTCGGCCTGCTGGGCCGGCAGATCGTGGGCGGCATCATGCAGGGCGCCGTGAAGGGGTAGGCGCAGCTCCCCCGCGCCACCGTGTGCGGGCGCGTCGCGCTCGCCCCGGACGGCTCCCGGTCCACCGACCTGTGCCCCCGGCGCGGTCGATCCGCGCCGCCTGCCGCGCCGGAACCAGGCGGACATCGACCGGGGGCCGCACCGTACCCGTCCGCCTGCGCTCCCGGCCCCGGACAACCGGACCGGCGCCCCCATGACCCCGCAGGGCCGAAGACGCCCCATGACCGCCACAGGGCTGAGGAAAAGCCCCGGTCACCACCATCCGCAACGACCACGATGGAGCCCCGATGACCACCATCGCCCCCCACACCGCGACCGCCGCGGCGGTGACGTTCCCACCGGCGTTCCGCTGGGGCGCCGCCACCGCCGCCTACCAGATCGAAGGAGCAGCGGACGAGGACGGCCGGACCCCGTCCATCTGGGACACGTTCAGCAGGACGCCGGGCAAAGTACGCAACGGCGACACCGGGGACATCGCGGCCGACCACTACCACCGCATGCGTGAGGACGTCGCGCTCATGGCCGACCTGGGCCTGACGGACTACCGCTTCTCCGTGTCCTGGCCCCGCGTCCAGCCGACGGGGCGCGGCCCGGCGTCCCGGAAAGGCCTCGACTTCTACCGTGCCCTGGTCGACGAGCTCCTCGCCAAGAACATCCGCCCTGTGCTGACGCTCTACCACTGGGACCTCCCGCAGGAACTCGAGGACGCAGGCGGGTGGCCCCAGCGCGACACGGCGCAGCGGTTCGCCGACTACACCGCGCTCGTGGCGGAGGCGCTCGGCGACCGCGTACGGACCTGGACGACTCTGAACGAGCCGTGGTGCGCGGCGTTCCTCGGCTATGCCGAAGGCGTCCACGCCCCGGGCCGCACCGAGCCGGAGGCGGCGCTGCGCGCGGCACACCACCTGAACCTGGCCCACGGCCTGGCCGTCGGCGTGCTGCGTGAGCAGGCCCACCCGTCGGCCGAGGTGTCACTGACGCTGAACCTCGCCGCGGTCCGCCGACTGAGCGACAGCCCCGCAGACACGGACGCGGCACGGCGCAGCGACGCGCTGGCCAACCGGATCTTCCTGGACCCCGTCTTCCACGGCCGCTACCCGGAGGACCTGCGGGCGGACACCGCGCGGCTCACGGACTGGTCCTTCGTGCGGGACGGCGACCTGCCGGTCGTCTCCCGCCCCGTCGACAGCCTCGGCATCAACTACTACACCCCGACCGTGGTCGCCGCCGGCTCCCACCCCCTGCCCTCACCCTGGCCGGCCGCGCAGGACCACGCGCGGTTCGTACCCGCGCCGGGCCCACGCACCGCCATGGAGTGGCCGGTGGACGCCGAGGGCCTGTACGAGCTGCTGACCCGGCTGCGGGACGAACTACCGGACACCCCACTGCTCGTCACCGAGAACGGCGCCGCCTACGACGACTGCGCCGACCCCAGCGGAGCCGTCCACGACCCCGAGCGGATCACCTACCTCCGGGCGCATCTCGAGGCCGTGCACCGGGCGATGGCGGCCGGCGCGGACGTCCGCGGCTACTTCGTGTGGTCGCTGCTGGACAACTTCGAGTGGGCCTACGGCTACGGCAAGCGATTCGGCATAGTGCATGTGGACTACGCCAGCCAGCGCCGCACGCCGAAGGACAGCGCCCGCTGGTACGCGCATGTGGTGGCTCACGGCAGGTTGCCGCAGGACTGACCGCCGCCGGGTGCCGGGGTACCGCGCCACGCTCACCGGATCCGACCGGTCGGACACCTCCCCCAGGATTGATTGGTGAGAGCGCTCTCCATCGATGGGCTCTCACCCGGTCACGCGGGAGCTACGCTGTTCCCGTCCCGAGAGGAGTGCTCCTTGTCCGACCAGAACTCCGTACCCCGCCCCACCCTGGAAGCCGTCGCCGAACGGGCCGGCGTCTCCCGGGCCACCGTCTCCCGTGTCGTCAACGGAGGCAGCGGCGTGCGCGAGGCCCTGGTGGAGAAGGTCCGCCGCGCTGTGGAGGAACTGGGGTACGTACCGAACCACGCGGCCCGCACGCTGGTCACCCGGCGCACCGGGGCCATCGCCGTCATCGTCGCCGAGCCGGAGATCAAGGTCTTCTCCAACCCGTTCTTCGCCGAACAACTGCTCGGCATCAGCCGTGAACTGGCCAGCCACGACCTTCAACTCGTGCTGCTGCTGGTCGAGGGCCCGGCCGACTACGACCGCGTGGGCCGGTATCTCGCCGGCGGCCACGCGGACGGCGCCGTGCTGTTCTCCCTGCACAACGAGGACCCCCTGCCCGCCATCACCCGCCGAGTGGGGATTCCGACCGTCTTCGGCGGCCGCCCCGGGTGGCCGGGGGCGGAAGCGGACCGCAGCATCCTGTACGTCGACTCCGACAACCGCGGCGGCGCCCGCGAGGCCGTGCGCCATCTCATCACGCTGGGACGTTCACGCATCGCGACCATCACCGGGCCGATGGACCAGACGGCCTCCGTGGACCGGCTCGACGGCTACCACGACATGCTGATGGACGCCGACCCGGAACTCATCGCCGAAGGGGACTTCACGGAAGCGGGCGGCGCACGGGCAATGGCCGAGCTGCTGGACCGCGTCCCGGACCTGGACGCCGTCTTCGTCGCCTCCGACCTCATGGCCTGCGGAGCACTGCGCGTCCTGCGGGAGCGCGGGCGCCGGGTGCCGGAGGACGTCGCGGTCGTCGGCTTCGACGACATGGTCAAGGTGGCCGAGCTGACCGACCCCCCGCTGACCACGGTCCGTCAGGAGATCGAGGAAATCGGCCGGCTGATGGTACGGCTGCTGCTGCGCAGTCTCGACCAACCGGCGAAGGAGGCCGGCGCCGGCCGCCCCCCGTCCTCCGTGATCACCCCGACCCGGCTGATCCGCCGGGGCACCGCGTGACCCCCGCCGACGCGCCAGCGGTCGGCCTCGGACAGGTACTGGCACGGCCCGGCCGGTACGGGCTTACGGGAGACCGATCCGTGTACTGCCAAGGCAGTGCGCCCGCCGGGATGTCGCCTGCCCCGTGCCGCCCCGGCCCGTCGGCGCGGGCCCAGCCATCCCCCCTCACGATGCACTGATCAGTGAAGGATCAGTAAAGACCGGTAAGTCGACCCTGGCCACGTGGCTGCACCGTCTGGATGTCGAGCTCCTGAAGTACGTACCGGACGCACGGGCGGACGCCGCGGTGCCACCGGAGCCCCGCTCGGCGAGCGAACGGGCCGAACACCTGCAGCGCCCGGCTCGGTGGTCGTGGCGCTGCCCCTCCCGCTGCCCGCGCTGCAGACGCCGAGGCTCTGGCCGCCCCCGGGGACGCCGGCTCCACTACGGGCCCACCGTGCAGCCCTCCGCACGGCTACGGTCCCCTCTCGCCCTTCGTCACCGATCCCCCTCCGGCTTCTCCATCTGCCGCACGGCGACGACTTTGTGCCGGGAGAGAGACCTTGTGCGGCCCTGTCCGCGAACCTCTTCTCGACGACGGCCCTGCGGCACCCGCCCGATGCGCCATGCTTGGAGGCCGTACGGCACAGCGCGTCTCGCCCAGCCTGTCGGCGCGAAGCGCGGCGTTTCCCTCGACGAGCTGCACTGATCAGTGAGGTCCGGTAAGTCGACCCTCGCAGCATGGCTCCACCGCCTCGGCGCCGAACACCTGGAGCAGGTACTCGCGGCACGGCTGGATGCCGTGGCCCCGCCGGAGCCCCGCTCGGTGAGCGAACCGGCCGAACGCCTGATACGCCCGGGCTCGGTCGCCCTCGCGCTGCCCCGACTCCCGCTGCCTGCCCTGCGGGCAGCCGAGGCACTGGCGGCACTGAGTGCGCCGACGTCTCGGGAGGCCTCTTATGACCTCCTCTGCTTGACATTCGACATCTCAAGCCGAAGAGAGGCCGGAGAGCGGTGTCCGGCAGGCTGGGGCGAGGTGGACAGCGACGGCGCCGGCGGTCAGGCCGCCCGGCTTCCTGCAGCCGCTCCGTTTCCCTCGCGTCCCCTGCGCGTCCCCTGGATCTCGCTTTCCGGCTGCACCGCGTAACCTCCAGCAGTGGAGCTTGTTCTGGATCGCCGCAGGTCAGAGCCTTGACAAGGGCGTCAGGGCGCCCGCCGTGACACAGCAGGTCAGCGGTGTGCAGCCCCCTTCGCACCTGCGCGTGCTGCGTGTCCACTACGGATGCACGGCAAGCCATGCGTGACGGCCACTGGGACCTCGCCGCGGGCAGGTGTGCAGGCAGAAGCCTGGTGCCTCGTGGGTGTCGAAAAGTCGAGCAGCGGAGTGCCTTTCCGGAGCAAAGCGCCACGAAGGCAATGCGTGGCCGGCGACTGAAGAAGGGTGCCGAAAGCCGCCATGCAAGAACGTGCCGCTGGGCACTTGGAGTGCGCCTGCCCAAAGACCAAGCTCGACGGCGGGCTGACCGCCTCCCCCATTCGCGCAGCGGTAGGCCCGAAGGGCACAATGCCTGTCAATCAAGTGAGAAACAGGGGGAGCTGACGTGACAACGCAGCAGGTCTCGTACGCACTTGACGACGAGACCGTTGTGCGATTCGAGATCGAGGAGACGGACACCTTCAGACCGGTGGGGGCGGAAGAGGTGGTAGGTAGGGTCCGCGAAGCCGTGCGACCAGCCGTGGAGGCCGCGCGTGCTGTCCTGGACCGAGTGCGGGAGGTACGCCCGGCCGAGGTGGAGGTCAAGTTCGGCGTGAAAGCCACCGGAACGGCGCAGTGGTTGGTGGCCAAGGCCGCCACCGAGGCAAACTTCGAGATCACCCTCGTCTGGCGACCCGGCGAGACATCGAACGCGGCCCCCGACAGCCCGTGAACGCGTCCATGGGCACCGGTCCGCGCCCGGGCAACGACCCTTGGGTCGCGGCAGTGCACGCCGACGAGCATGACGACCGTCCCTTGGGATCCGGGTTCCTCATCGATAGCCGGCGCGTAATGACCTGTGCCCACGTCGCCTGTCCCTCGTGGGACAAGGGCGCCGCGCTCTGGGTGGCCTTTCCCAAGTCTGACCAGCTCATGGACCGGCGGTTGCTGGTCAGCGAGGTGATCGCTCCGAGCCCTGAAGGCAGGCGGCGCACACAGGACGTCGCGATCCTGGTGCTCGCGGACAACATTCCCGATGAATGGGCGGCACCCTTACGCCGTCCCACCGCCGGAGACCTCGTGGGCGAGCCGTGGTGGTCTTTCGGCTTCCCTGACAGCGACGTCTTCGGCAACTCCTCCGACGGGGAGGTGGGAGAGAAGCTAGCTTACGGCTGGATCCGGCTGGACACCGCCTCGCGGTACCCAGTGCGCCCCGGCTACAGCGGCGCCGCCCTCTGGTCCCCCACTTATCAGGCTGTGGTCGGCATGGTGGGCCAGGCGAACAGCTCGGGGGACGCGCGTGCACTGACGTTCTTTCAGGCAGACAAGTGCCTTCCCGACCAAAAGTTGTCCGCCCTGACGGAGTGGTCGGCTCAAGATGCAGGTGAAAGCGCGCTCGCTGCCTGGGGCTGGACCCTGGAGGACGACCCCGAGGCCGGACGACACTGGAAGCCACGGGCGCGCGGTGTCAGCACGGATTCGGAGCGGGGTTTCCGGTTCCGCGGTCGCACCGCGGCCCTGACCGAGATCGTCGACTGGATCACCGCCGATGAGAAGCCCAGGCATGTCCTGGTGGTCACCGGATCCCCCGGGGTAGGAAAGTCGGCCGTGCTCGGGCGGGTCGTGACGTCTGCCGACACCGCCATCGCGGCAACTCTGCCCCAGGCGGACGACGCTGTACGCGCTCCCCTGGGCTCGGTGTCCTGCGCCGTTCACGCCAAGGGCAAGACCGCACTCGAAGTCGCCCGCGAGATTGCCCGCGCCGCTTCCGCGGCGATTCCGCAGGCTGTGAGCGATCTCGCCCCCGGCCTGCGGGCGGCGCTCACCGATGCCTCACGGTCGCCCTTCACCGTCGTCATTGACGCCCTCGACGAGGCCACCAGTGCCAAGCAGGCCCGGCTCATCGCCCGCCAGATCGCCGTTCCCCTCGCCGAAACATGCGCGGACCTGCGGGTGCGCATCCTGGTGGGCAGCCGGCGCCGGGACGACGAAGGAGACCTGCTCGCCGCCTTCGGCGAAGCCGCACGCGTTATCGACCTGGACGACCCCACGTTCTTCGAGGAAGCCGACCTCGCGGCGTACGCGCAGGCCACACTGCAACTGCTCGGCGATGAAAGAGAAGGCAACCCGTACGCCGACGACCGCGTGGCCCGCCCCGTCGCCGCCCGTATCGCCCAGTTGGCTGATGGCAACTTCCTGGTGGCAGGGCTGACGTCACGTGGCCGTGGATTGCGCGACACGGTCGCCGTGGCCCCGGCGGACATCTCGTTCACCCCCACGGTCACCGCGGCGCTGCACGAATACCTGGCACGGCTGCCCTCGGTTGATGGCATTGCCGCGGAAACGGTGCTCACTGCGCTCGCCTACGCCGAAGCCCCGGGATTACCGCTCCCCCTCTGGGGCGTCGCCATCTCGGCGCTGCATGGCACGCGTCCGACGGAGGACGGACTGCGCACGTTCGCTCGTTCGGCGGCCGCCAACTTCCTGATCGAAACTGGTGTCAACGACCAGAACACCGGGGTCTTCCGTCTCTTCCACCAGGCACTCGACGATGCACTCAGGCAGCCCCGCGTCAAGAGCGGAGCCACGGAGGGCGACGAACGCGCTCTCACTCGCGCCTTCATCGCCCACGGACGGGCGTGCGGCTGGGACAAGGCACCTGCATACCTTCTGCGTTCGCTGCCCCGGCACGCGTCGCGTGGCGAGGTCGTCGACGACCTGCTCGCCGACGCGTCGTACCCCCTCCACGCCGACCTGCGCCGGCTGATCCCCGTGGTGGGGCAAACGCGGACACCCGAGACGCGGGGGCATGCCCTGATTTTGCGTCAGACGCCCCTGGCCATCGACGCCGAGCCTGCGCAGCGTGCGGCGCTGTTCAGCGTCACCGAAGCCCAGGAGGGGCTCGGCCGCACCTATCAGGAGTACGCGGCCAGCAGCTCCTACCGGGCCGCGTGGGCGCAGGTCGCTCCGCAGGCCGAGGAAGCTGTCCTCGAAGGGCATATGGAAGAGGTCCGCGCAGTGTGCGGCCTCGTCGTCAGGGGACGTTCCGCGCTCGCCAGCGCAGCGGAGGACGGCACTCTGCGTCTGTGGGACCCGGTCCTGGCTCGGTTGACGCGAGTCCTGCGGCCCCGATTCGGAGGGATCAGGGCACTCTGGAAGTGCACGATCGACAACCATCCGCACCTGGCCATCGGCTCTGGAGACGCAGTACACCTATGGAATCCGGCGACAGACACCCGTGCCGGGCAGCTCCGCACCCTGAAAGGCCATGACGCCACGGTGTACGACCTCTGCCAACTTCAGGCAGGGGAGAGTAAATACTTGGCCACCGCCAGCGCAGACACGACGGTACGTCTCTGGGATCCCAACACTGGAGAATGCGTGCGGTTGATCACAGGGCACACCGACTGGGTCAACGCCGTGTGTAGCGTCCCGTCGCCTCACGGTGATCTGCTCGCCTCGGCAGGCGTCGACGCAACCGTGCTCATCTGGAATCCGCTCTCCACTGAGACGCCGTTGCACTTGCTGACCGGGCACAAGGAGGCGATCAACGCCATGTGCGCGATCGAGGTCGGTGGTCACGTGCTGCTGGCCACCGGCAGTGCGGATGCAACCATACGGCTATGGGACCCCGTGACGGGGAAAGTGGTGCGGACCCTCAGTCGCCGTGCAGAACCGGTGCTCAGGCTGTGCCCGCTGGAGGTGGAGGGCCAGTCACTGCTCGCCTTCACCACAGGCGACGCCATACAACTTTGGAATGCCGCTTCTGACGACGACGTCCTCACCCTGCGTGGACACAGCGACGACATCGGGGCGCTGTGCACGCTGCCCGTTCATGGACGCACGTTCCTCGCGAGCGGTGGTCTCGACCACACGGTGCGCCTTTGGGACCCGGCAAGGGTGCAGGTCAAGGAAGCCCATGCCGTCCACGCGGTGTGCGTGGTGTCTGTCGATGAACGCACAGTCCTTGTCACTGGCGGCGACGATGGAGTCCAGGTGCGAGACGTCGTCACAGGCCAAGTCGAACAGGTTCTGGACGGCCCGAGCGACTGCGTTCGCGCCTTGTGCCCGCTGATCCTCGACGACCGCGCCCTTGTGGCCGCTGCTGACGACGACCACTTCGTCGTCCTTTGGGACCTGAGATCAGCGGAGGTGTTCGGGGAGTACCGAGGACACACGGCTGCTGTTCACTCCATCTGCTCTCTGACGGTAAGCGGACGCACACTCCTCGCCAGCGCCAGCGCCGACTGCACCGTGCGCGTATGGGATCCCGAAACGGCAGAGACCATCCACATCCTGAGGCATCCCTATGGCGTGTACGCGGTGTGCGCCGTCGATGTCGACGGCGACCAACTGCTGGCTTCTGCCAGCGGTGGGCCTGACGGCCGGGTCTACCTGTGGGATCCCCTAACGGGCGACCGCACCGGACACCGTTGGCGCGCTTCGACGGCTGTTCTCACCATGTGTTCCTTCCGCATCGGCAAGCGATCGATCATCGCCGCCGCAACAGTAGACGGTGAGACGTGGCTCTGGGACGCCGCCACTGGGCAGTGCGTCCACAACTCCGAGGAACCCGGCCTGCGTCATACCAGCGCGATCAACGCCCTCCGCTCCGTCGAACACGCTGGTCGCACGCTGCTGGTCACAGCGAGCAGCGACCGGACAGTGTGTCTGTGGGATCCAGCCACCGGGACACAAGTCATGGAGATACCGGTCCGCCACGTCAGCCTAGCGGTGGCCTGGTACGAGGAGTTCCTGGTCGTAGGCCTCGACCGGGGGCTGCAGGTCCTCTCCCTCAACCTGGCATCCTGACCTTGGAGGCTACCGAGCACTCAGCTGAGTTCCGGACACTGGAGGACACCCCAGCCACCGCGAAGAGACCTACGTCAGGCGCTCAAGCAATCCATTCACTTGGCGCGCCCGGAACCGCCTGCCCAAGTCGCCCAGGTGACACCTTCCCCTCAGCGCCGCCCTGATCTCTGCGTCCCGCCAGCGACCCGCGCGAAGCGGAACGGATGTTCACCCTGTCGCGGATCCACGGTGTGATGCCCGGGCATAACGCCCAGGCGGCGCCCCAGGGCGCGAGGCAGCCGCACCGGTCCCGGAGTGCCGTCACCGGGAGGCTGACGTCGCGTTGTTGGTGGCCGCCTCCCCCGCACCGCCGATCGAGTGATCCGTGCTCGGCGCATTCGCATGACACCACCTCGACGGGACGGAGCTCTCCCGCAGCGGTCGCCGTCGTCAGGCACGTGCGTCCCGCTGCTGTGCCCCCTCCAAGACCGCCGCCACAGCAGTGAAGTCGTTGTCCACGGCGCTGCCCCCGCTGCGTGAGCTTCTTCTACCTGGACCAGACCCCGTCACGGCTGCAGTGGACCGCCCGGCTGCTGCCGCTGCACCACCTCGACACCGCACCGCTGGACACGCTCACCCCGCACCACGGCATCGCCGCACGCATCGCGCCCTCGGGGGCCCGGCCGCATTCGCCGCTGCGACCGCTGGACTCGCGTTTCAGCTGCTCCGCTGGGACACCAAATGAGCAGCACCGACCGTCGCCGACCCGCAAGAGTAGTAACATGTACTACATGGAGACCACTGCCCGCGAGTTCAACCAGAAGTCCTCACAGATCCTTGCCGCCGCGGCCCGCGGCGAGACCGTCACGGTCACCAAGAACGGCACCCCGGTGGCTCGGGTCGTACCGATAAGTGACGCTGACGTCCCCCCGTACCCGACCGACCCCATGGTCGACCTCGACCTGCCCGACCTCGGCCTGCCCGACCTCACCGACGACGAGATCGAGGACACGCTCAAGGGGATGGGCGCGTGACCCTGGTCGCCATCGCCGACACCAACGGCCTGTACCGCCTGCTCGACCCGAACCTCACCGGACACCAGGAGCACAGAAAGGCACTGGCAGCGACCAGCCACCTGGTCATCTCCCCCCTGGTTCTGGCCGAGTTGGACTACCTCATCGCGACACGCGCCGGAGCCCGCAAAGCTCTGGCGGCGGCCCGGTTCATCGAACGCAACGTGGCGACGCGCCGATTCGAGGTACCGCCTGTCAGCGCACACCTGAGCGCGGCGATCGCGGTCGCAGAGGGGTACGCCGACGCCGACGGCGGCAAAGGTGTCGGACTGACCGACGCCATGAACGTCGCCCTGGCCGCCGCCTACCGCACCGACGCCCTGCTCACCAGCGACCATCACTTCCGCATGGTCCGTCCCCTGACCGGCCATCCCGCCTTCCGGCTCCTACCCGACGACCTGTAGGCCGCACCGCTGGGGCTCGCCGGGCGGCGTGGCGGCTCCGTTCCTGCTCGACCCAGCCACACCGCTCTGCACACGGCTCCAGGCCCTCCGTCCACTATGCGTCCACTGGATCTTGGGGCACGGAGACCGCGAGGTGATTTCCAGCGCATCCGATCTCTCGTATCGCCGCAGGCCAGAGGCCGTACCTGGATTGGTCAGATCACTCTCGGCGGCTTCCGACAGTGCCCCTGGGCAGCGGATTCTCTCCGTTGGGCCGGAGTTCATGATCTCCCTGCCGAGAAAAGACGTTTCCGCAGGTCACAGACCTGCACTGGTGGGGCGGGTGGGACTCGAACCCACGGCCGACGGATTATGAGTCCGCTGCTCTAACCGGCTGAGCTACCGCCCCATAGCGGCGTGTCGCGTACATGTGTGCGCGCCGTCTGCCGCAGCATAGCCGCTCATACGATCTCCTGCTTCGGAAGACCGTCTTCCGCGCTGCTCACGACCTTGAGGACAGCGGCGCAGGCCCGGCGGTTCCCGCAGGCATGAAAAAGGACCCCGAAGGGGCCCTCGTTCACCGCGCTCCCCCGACTGGACTCGAACCAGTAACCTGCCGGTTAACAGCCGGCTGCTCTGCCAATTGAGCTACGGAGGACCGAAGCTCCCCCGACTGGACTCGAACCAGTAACCTGCCGGTTAACAGCCGGCTGCTCTGCCAATTGAGCTACGGAGGATCGCCTCGATTGCATCGAACGTACCTGTCTGGGTATTCGCCAGGGGGCGGGCGTTCGCTGCGACACATACATTAGCGCAAGCAGGGGGGTGCTCCGCCAATCGGCCGCCCCGCGGCACCGCAGTCCTAGGCAAGGGAAGGGTGGCAGCCATGCGCTACCGGCTCACGTTCGTCGCCGGACTGGCCCTCGGTTACGTACTCGGCACGAGGGCCGGACGCGAGCGGTACGAGCAGCTGAAGAAGTCCGCTCAGCGGATCGCGCAGAACCCCGCCGTGCGCAACACGGCCGAGACCGCCGCCCAGCAGGGCCGCCAGTACGCCGGCAAGGCCTTCCACACGGTCAGCCACAAGGTCGGGGACCGGGTTCCCGAGACCGTGGCGCAGCGCGTCAGGTCCCTGCGGGAGCGGAACCTGAACGGCACGCCCGAGGACGACTGGGGCACCAGCGACACGTAGGCGACGAGCACCCCCGCCGATGCTGCAAAATTCGGTGCATGGGGATAGTCGCCGGCTTGGACAGCGCACCGGACTTCACACGCATCGTGGTCTGTGACACCGACACCGGTGCCGTGCTACGGCAGGGGTACGCCCCGCACCCGGTGGAGGGCCGGCCCAGCGACGTGGATCCGCAGGCCTGGCTGCTCTCCCTCGGCGAGGCGGCAGGCGGCGGACTGCTGGAGGGCGTGCAGGCCATCGGCGTGTCGGCCCAGCAGAACGCGCTGATCCCGCTGGACGCCCAGGGCAACACCGTGCGCCCGGCACTGGTCGGCGGGGACAAGCGGGCGCAGGTCGCGGCGGCGGATCTCGTCGACGCGCTCGGCGGTCGGGAGGCGTGGGCGCAGGCCGTGGGGTGCGTGCCGTCGGCCGCGCAGCCGGTCACCAAGCTGCGCTGGCTCGCCAAGAGCGAGCCGGAGAACGCCCGCAGGACGGCCGTACTGCTGCAGGCGCACGACTGGCTGGTCTGGCAGCTGCTCGGTCGGCCGGTGCGCAGGACCACCGACCGCGGTGGCGCTTCCGGCACCGGGTACTGGTCGGCAGCGACCGGCGCCTACCGGCCCGACCTGGTCGAGTTGGCGCTCGGGCACCAGGCGATGCTTCCGGAGGTGATCGGCCCGTCGGACGCGGCCGGTACGACCCCGGAGGGGCTGCTGATCTCCGCCGGGACCGGGGAGACCATGGCCGCCGCGTTCGGGCTCGGGATCGCGCTGGGCGATGCCGTCGTCTCGCTCGGGGCGTCCGGCTCGGTGATGGCCGTCCACCCCGAGGCGCTCGCCGACCAGTCCGGGATGATCACCTCCCTCGCCGACGCCACCGGCATGCACCTGCCGGTCGTCACCACCCTCAACGCCGTACGGACCCTGCGCGGGACCGCCGAACTCCTCGGGCTGCCGGACCTGGAGAGCCTGTCGGAGCTGGCGACGAAGTCCACGCCGGGCGCGCACGGACTGGTCCTGCTCCCCTATCTGGAGGGCGAGCGGACGCCGAACCTGCCGCACACCGCGGGGACCCTCGCGGGGCTGCGGCGGGAGTCGATGAAGCCCGAGCATCTGGCGCGGGCCGCGTTCGAGGGCATGCTGTGCGGGCTCGGCGACGCGCTGGACGTGCTGCGCGGGCGGGGCGTGGACGTGCGGCGGATCTTCCTGCTCGGCCCGGCCGCGGAGCTGCCCGCCGTGCAGGCCTCGGCGCCCTCGCTGTTCGGCGCGCAGGTCGTCGTGCCGCAGCCCGCGGACTACGCGGCGATCGGCGCGGCCCGGCAGGCGGCCTGGGCGCTCGGCGTGTCGCAGGGCACCCTCGACCCGCGGACGCCCCCGGCCTGGCAGGGCGCGGCGGCGCAGGTGCTGGAGCCGGGCGACGAGTTGGCCGTGGGACAGGCGGTGCGGCAGCAGTTCACGGCGGTACGGGAGCAGACCCACCCGGGCGCGTTCCGCTCCTAGGGCGTGTTTCGAAAGGAGCGTCGTCCGCCCGGAGGGCGGGGTCCGCGGCGTCTGGTGCGGTGCATCGCAAGGCGGAGGGTCGTCCTCGTACCGGGCGTACGGGGACGATCCCGACAACGCTG
>NZ_JCAJZW010000076.1:0-18716 GCF_059510455.1 Streptomyces sp. NTD91 | reverse complement strand
TAACTGCCGTACGCAGGATGATCGGGCCCGTAGCCGGACGTCTTCTCAGTGAACCAGGACGGGACCTGCCCCTTGGGCTCGGCAGCCTCGATCCGCAACGATGCCCCGAACCGGCTCGCCGCCTTGTGGGTGGCGGGGCCGGCAAGGGGCGCCGGCCACAGCTGGAGCAGATAGGTCTCCACCGGGTCACCCTCGTCGCGTACGTCACCGTCGTCGCGGTGGCGGCCGTGGACCAGGAGGCGGTAGGTGCCGGGGCCGGGCAGGGCCAGCTGAGGAGCGTCCTCGGGGCTTTCTTCGCCAGGGCCGATGCAGATGCGAGTGGTGGTCCAGGTGAAGGAGATTTCGGCGGCGTCCTGCCAGTCGTCCAGGTTGAGGGTCGGAGGGCCGTCCCAGAGTTCGGCGGTGACGTCGATGTCACCGCCCTCGGTGGCACACACGACGGCGGCGTAGTTTTCCCGCGCCGAAACAAGCCCGTTGGCAGCGTAGTCGAGGGGGACTTCTTCGAAAGTGTCAAGATCGATGAGGTCGAGGGTGCCGTGGGCGACGAATAGACGCGGGTCATGGACGCGGTTGATGAGTGAGGCCATGACAGGGCTCCTAACAGAGGGAGGGGGCAGCGTTTTCGCTGCCCCCAGGGTTTTACGCTACGCGGCCGGCGTTACGGGCACTGCACCAACGGGCGCACCGGAGAAGCGGCAGCCGATGCCGGGACGTCGGTGACGGAGACCCAGAACTTGTCGTTCTCCAGCAGACGGTTCGCGTTGTACCAGGACTTGCGCGCACCGCCCTCCAGACGGTTCTGCGCCTCCGGCACCATGTGACACGAGAAGTCCGGGTTGACGCTGGCGCCCTGGTGGGTGGACGCGAACGGGTACTCGTCACAGCTCTTGCCGGACGGGCGCGGGATCGAGGACGGGCAGGCGGTACGCCGGTTGGCGCGGATCAGGGACCGGTCCATCGTCCGCGTCAGCTCCGGGCCGTGGCCCTGCCAGCCCCAGTGGTGCGCGAGATTGCGCTGCGCCCACAGGATGTGCCACGCGACCTGGTCGTAGGGACCGGTGACGGAGATGTCGTAGGTGGGGGTGTAGTCGGGGTAGACACAGCCGCCATCGGCGGCCGGGCTCATACGCGGGGTGTTGTCACAGCGCACGTTCAGCTTCGGACCCAGGTCGACGCTGACCGGGGAGTAGGGGGCGGCCTCGTAGTTGAGGTGAGGAGCCTGGGCGTCGGTGGTGGTGAGGGCCCCGGGGGAGTCGATGACCAGGTCCCAGTTCCGCGTCGTGCCCAGCGTGGTGATCTGCGGGGTGCCTCCAGTGGAGGTGCAGGATCCGCACGTCTCGTTGAGGGTGGCGACGCCGAGTTCGGCCGCTGCGACCGTGGTGGACTCCAACGTCAGAGTGACGTGATTGGTCCACTTGTGCCGGTTGCGGTTGTCGAGCTGGACGCTGGACGTCCAGGCAAAGTTGGCGCTGCCCTGGTATTGGTGCTCGGGCTCGATGTAGAAGTCGACGCGCAGGCCGCCGGAGGCGCACGAACTCGTGCGGTCCTCCCTGACCTGGCCGACCGTACACGTCACCGAATCGACGCGGCGCGTCGACAGCGTGGTGAGGTGCGCGACAGCGCTGTGACGGGGCTTCGGTGTGGGAGCTGCTTGCGCATCCGCAGCGAACATGGCACCGACCGCCACAAAAGCGGTCAGGAGAGCCGCCCCCCGTTTGAGCATTCTCACGAGCTGATCCTTTCGCTGTTTTGGCGGGACCATGCTTCGCGTGCGCTTGACGGGGCGTCAACGCCCCATATGCATCTAGTAGTTCTTTTCGGACGCCGGTGGCACCTGGGGAGGGGCGCCTGTGCGGTGGCTAGGTGCTGGCTATGAGGCACCGGGTACCGGGGCAGGACAGGGATTCTTGTCCGAAATTCCCTTTCCGCGCAACGGAAGCCCCGCAGCTTCGGACGGAGAGAGGGTGGAGAGTTCGGAAAAAGAGTGAAGCCCCGCCGGTGTAACCCAGCGGTCCCCCAACCGTGCCGAGGCCAGCGCCCCGATGCGGTGTGGCAGGTCCGGGCCTGTCGATGACGCCCAGCCCCGCCTCGCATCGGGCGCTGCCTAGTGCTCTGACCGCATAGGTTCGCCGGGTCGTTCAGGCTGCGGTGGCGAATGGGCGTCCGCCCCAGCGGATGCCCTTTTCGCTGCGGATGCGGGCGCGTTCCTTGCGTTCGGCGGCCAGGACGTCGCGATGGCAGGCGTTGGCGTTGCGCCACCGCAGGTAGGCGTGCAGGGCCCGGGTCTGAACCGTGTGGTTGGGGTAGTTCGAGTTGGCGATGGTGAACTGCCGCAGTGGCCCGAAGTGGGACTCGATCGGGTTCGCCCACGAGGCGTAAGTCGGCGTGAAGCACAGCTCGACCTTTGCTGCCGTGGTCGCTCGCGCACGGCGCGCACTCCATCACCCTGTCCGGGCACGGTCTGCTGGGGCTGCCGGTGCCTGCGGGGGTCTCGCTGGTGCGCCGTGCGCACGCGTCTGCTGCCGGTGCAGAAATCGCGGTGGGCCACCCGACGGTGGTGGGCGTGGGCGGCGCTCTGGCGGCGCTGCTGCCGTGGACGCGGTTGCGGTCCCTGGGGCGGGCCGGGGTGGCCGCGATGATCGGCCGCTGTCAGGACCTCGCCGCCCACGCCGCCCACCGGCTCGAGCACGCCAGGGCCATCGTGTTCCCGGCTCCCTGACCGTCACCTTCGGCTGGCCGCCCGCCTGGGTCGTCGACAAGTGGAACCTGGCCCACGCCCAGAACCGGGCACGGATCGTGGCCATGGGCCCGCTCACCTGCACCGCGGTCAACGAGCTCGCCGTCGATCTCGCTGTCGCCGGGTGCAAGGACGTCGCGTGAGCCTGGCCGTGTCTCGTGTTGCTTCCAGGCACGGCGCGTTACCCATCGCGTTCGGCGGTTCCCGCGACTGCTGGGCCGAGACCTTCGGGGAGGGGGGAGACCGCTGTGGCGACTGCCTCTTCGGCCGTGACGGCTTCGCCGATGACGGTGGAGTGAGGACGTTTCATCACACGGTACGGGCTGTCATGGTGTGACGGAGCGATGGCCACTTCCACCCGAAACGGGAAGCCGGTGCAGGAGCTGAAGCCGAGCGTCCAGTGGCTGGAGAAGACATAGAGCTGCCGCAGCATCGGTTCGGCATGCGCTGCTTCCACGAGTTCTGCGAAAGCGGCGAAATCCGGGGCCTCGGCTGCCTGTTTGTGCATCGTGCTCCACTACAGCTCCACGACCGCGGCCGGGCCGCGTTCCTGGGCCTCGGCGTGCTCACCGCAGTGCAGAAACGGCAGCCCGGCCCGCAACTCCTGCAGGCTTCTGACCTGCCCCCATGCCGCACCCGCCCGGACGACATCCGCCAGGTCGGGCGTGGATCCGGTGACGAGCTCGATTCCCTGGCTCCAGCCCGAGACAAAGAACCAACGGCTGGTCGCCCCGATGCGGACGGACAGCGGCCTGCGCCCCGGGATTGCTGAGGCGATGCCCGCCGTCACGGAGGCTGCCACAGGCCGCGCCGGGTGAGCGGCTCGGCCCGGGACCGAGAGGTGTGCTCCATCCGCTCCAGGAGTTCGCTGGTGCGCTGCCCGGCGCTGACGAGCAGCTGATCGGTGTCTACGTCCAGGTCGTCGGCCATGTCGAGGCTGCGGGCGCGGACGGAAACAGGCGGGAACCCCGAGAGGTGGCGCATGTGGCAGGTCCGGGCGGCGGCCGCGGCGATCCACCCGAGTTCCAGTGCCTGCGGCGCGCCGGTGTTGCGGCGGTAGAGCCACTCGGCCAGCTGCTGCGTCAGCTGAGATGCGTCGGTGTCCGGATCGTGCATCAGCTGGACGGCGAGTTCCCCCGCGTGTGTTCGTGCAGGCCCTCGGCATCGGCGGTGAAGATGGCCAGCTGCCGCTCTCCGCCGCCCAGTTGCAGCCAGCGGCGCAGCGTCTCGGGCTGCCCGTGGGCGACCTCGTGCACGGTGACGCGGGTGAGGTCGGCGTCGGCGTGGGCGATCCCGGCCCTGCCCGCCATGGGCCTGTCGGCACCGTCCCCGCCCGCAGGGTCGTTCCGGTCGGCCACCCAGGCCAGGGCGTACGCGTCCGGTCCCCGCTCGGACAGCCAGGTGCGCAAGTCGTCGGGGGCGACCAGCTCTTCGCTCACGGCAAGGGACCTTCTGCTCGGCAGTAGGGGCGCCGCACGGCCCTTCAAGAACGGCGGCTGGCGGCAGCTTGCCCGTGCCGGGCCGTGCTGATGGCCGACCGCCCGGGGCCGGTCCGTCGAGCGGGAAGACCCAGACGGCCCTCACCCGTGGCGTCCCGTCTGACGAGACGCAGGCCGCGGTGGGGCTAGCGGTTGCCGGACGGGCGGTGGCGGCGCGGCTGCTGCGAAGAGCGGCCGCGCCTGCGAGCGGGGGTGCCCGGGTTGTCGCTGGGCCCGGCGGCGGGCGAGGAGAAGCCGCCGGGAATGCCGGGCCGGACGGCCGGCACCTGGGCGGCCGGTACGTCAGCGCGCCTCGTCCTCCCCCCCACACCCGCCACCACCGTGGCGTTCGGAAGGAGCCGGGCGCAGGTGGCGCACACCTCCTGAAGCGTCCAGATCTGTCCCACCGTGGCGTCGTGCTGAAGGACCAGAACCGCCGCGGTGCCTGCGCAGTGCGCCTTGCTGTCCGTGTGGGCGGCACAGTCTCGAGCGCCGCAGTGACACCGGGCGTCTGGGTGGATGGTGGCGGCCTTGGCGTGGGCGGCGGCGTGCTGTGCGGCGAACCGGCGCAGGGCCGCCAGGTCCTTGGAAGCAGGCGGCATCTGGCAGTTGGGGTTGCTGCAGGAGACCGTGACGGAACGGTCGCTGCGGCCGGTGAGCCGGATCGTCCATGCCCGTGCGGGCACGCGCTCGGTAGGGGTTGCAGGGTGCGCGGTCGTCACGCGGGGCTGTCCGTTCGTAGAGAGAGGGCAGAGGGTTGTCACTCCACTATGTGCTACCCGCAAACCGCAGGGATGGCTAGTGCGGCGTTCAGCGGCCCCACCAAGGCGACTCCAACTGGCCCCATTTTGCGAATGATTGGTGAAGATCGAGCGTCTTGAGATGGTCCCTGAGGGCGGTCTGTTCTGGGACCACCAGGGTGGTGCGGACGCGAACTCAGACGACAGAGGATCTGAACGGATCGGTCGGAATGATCTCTGCTTCGTCGAAGAGTTGCTCCAACGCTTCGTGGCCGTGGCGTCGGCGGAACTCGACCTCGGCGGTCGTCACCGGCAGGGTCCATAGGATGCGGGCGTGCCCCCCGGGCAGGGGACAGTGTTCGAGGTCGGGGCCGTGGAGGTAGGGCAGGCTGATGAGCAGGTGGTCGCAGGTCGAGCCTGGCACCCACGGTTCGCCGATCGGCATGCTGTGCTCCAGGTGGAGCCTAGGCCCTCCGCAGTGGTAGTAGGCGATCATTGCCATGAGGTCGATGAACCGCTGATCGCGGACGTGGGCGGTCATGACGAACTCAAGCCCATGACCGTGTTTCTCCGTCGCGGCCCAGCACCCGGCGGTCAAATAGGCCCAGCTGTCGCTGCGGGGACCGGGAGCCACTACGAGAACACGCAGGTCGGCGATCGCCTCTCGCCGTTCCGGCCCGAGGTCGTAGTCGACGACCTCCACGGAATGCCCCTCGAAGAACGCCCGGACATGTGACTCCACGCCTTCTGCGGCCAGCAGCCTCGCATTACTCACCGCGCGATCATGCCAGATGGCGTTCGGCCGCTCCTGCGTTCTTGTTCGCTTTGGTGCGAGCCAAGGGCTGTCCCGCATCTCTGGGAGCGGTGAGCGGCCGACTCGGCCGAGGCGGTACTGTGCGCTCCGTGATCAGTGGCGTCACTGGTTGAGTCGCGTGGCGCCGGTTCCGCCGACGGGGCTGTTTGGTGGCTCGATCACGGCCCAGTTTCGTGGAGGTCGAACCAATCATGTGGACCGAAGTCGTCGCGGCCCTGCCCGGCACGACCGTCTTCCAGCCCCCTGCATCAGAGTCGTCGCTGCTCCGCTGTGTCACGGTCCTCGGTCATCCACTGCCCGCCGACCTCGCCTCTCTACTCCGCGAGAGCAACGGCATCGAGGGCAAATACGGAGCCTGAAGCTTCCCCTTGATCGTGGACACCTGGAGACTGGGATCTTGAGGTTCCAGAGGAAGTAGCACCAGGTGGGAAGCAAGTACACGAAGCGGTACACCGAGGAGTTCAAGCGGGACGCGATCGCGCTCGTCGATTCCTCGGGCAAGACGGTCACTGCTGTCGCCCGGGAGCTCGGCATCAGCTCCGAGTCCCTGCGTGGCTGGTACCGCCGGGCGAAGGCGGACCGGGGCGAGGGCGGGTCCGGCGAGCTGACCAGCGCCGAGCGCGAGGAGCTCAAGCGGCTGCGCAAGGAGGTCCGCGAACAGCAGCAGACGATCGAGATCCTGAAAAAGGCGACGGCCTTCTTCGTGAAGGAAAACGACCGGTGAGCGAGCCGTACCAGTTGATTCATGCGGAGAAGGCGACCCATCCAACCGTCCTGCTGTGCCGGGTGCTGAAGGTCGCCCGCTCCTCGTACTACGCCTGGTGCGAGGGCGAGACCGCCCGCCGCGCTCGTCAGGCCGCCGACGACGCGCTCGCGCACCAGATCACCGTGGTGCACATCGCTTCCCGGCACACCTACGGTGTCCCGCGCATCCACGCCGAACTGCGCCGCCTGGGCCGGCGAGTGAACCGCAAACGCGTCGCCCGCGTGATGCGTGAGCGCGACATCCGTGGTGTCACCCGCCGCAAGCGGCGTTCGCTGACCCGGCCGGACACGAAGGCGAAGCCGGCCCCGGATCTGATCGGCCGCGACTTCCATGCCGAGCGCCCCGGCACACGCCTGCTCGGCGACATCACCTACCTGCCCACGGCCGAGGGCCGGCTCTGCCTCGCCTGCTGGCTGGACCTGGCCACCCGCGAGGTCGTCGGCTATGCCATGGCCGACCACCACCGCGCCGAACTCGTCGTGGACGCGCTCGACATGGCCCACGGCCGGGGCGGACTGGAGCCCGGCTGCGTGATCCACAGCGATCGCGGCAGCGCATACACGTCCACCCAGTTCCGGGAACGAATAGGGAAGCTCGGGATGCGGCAGAGCTGCGGACGCACCGGATCATGCTTCGACGACGCCGCGGCGGAGAGCTTCTGGGCCCTGCTCAAGGAGGAGATCGGCACCCGTACCTGGCCCGACCGGGCCACCGCCCGCGCCGAGGTCTTCTCCTTCATCGAGACCTTCTACAACCGCCGCCGACTGCGCAAGCACAAGACCTTCGGCTATCTCACCCCAACCGAGACCAGACAGCGGCACCAGCACGCCCTCGCGGCATAACGATCACGTGTCCGAGATCACGGGGAAACTTCACTCGCTCAATCGCCCGCCGGGGCGGCGGTCAGGGACTCGCTGGTCCTTGACCAGCGGTCGCATCCCTGCCGCCGACGGGCATCAGGGCGAGGGGCACGGCCCCAGCTCATGGGCACAGGCGGGACCTGTCTCACTGGTCACCGTGGTTCCGGCCGTAGTGGTCCCAGCCCAGGTAGTCCCGGTCGCCGTGGTACTGGTCGTGGTGGTACCAGTCCCGGCCGTCGCGCTCGTAGCGGTTCCAGTTGTGCCGGTACGACCTGTCGGACTTCCATCCGCGCCCCTCGTCGTCCCAGCGGTAGCAGTGACCGTCGCGGCGGTGCCAGGACGAGTCCGTGACACGGTCGTCGTGGTGCCAGCCACGGTTCGCGTCCCAGCAATAGCCGTGCTCGATCAGGTAGCCGACACCGTGGTCCCACCGGTAGTCGGCGGTGTCGACGCCGACCGACCGCTGGACGTGTACGGATGCGGGAGTCGCGGCCGAAGCGGTGCCCCCGGCACCGACAACGGCGACACCGGCGACCGCCACGGAGGAAACAGCGACAGCAATCCGCTTCGTGAGCTTCTTCATGATCTTTCCTTCCGGTTGGTGTGGTCTGCACCAACGGCTGCTTGCGGGCGATGTGAGGCGCCTGGCGTTGTTTGGCGTTGATCAGCCAAGCAGTTCCATACGTTGTATGGAATCGCCCTGCCAGGATAACCATACGTCGTATGGAAACGGGGAGCCGGTGACAGTGACTCGGGTCACCCGGACGAGCTGACTGCGGCGCGCACCACTGCTTCGTCGAGGTGTCACCGGTGAACGCTGATGAGTAACTGGAAGGTTCTCACCGGGAGTTCATTCATCTCCCCTCTCGTCGTGCTGGCCCCCCATCCCGGCTGTGAGCACAAGGCGTGCAGGCACCCGGGTCTGCTGGAGATGAGGGGGTGTGGCAACGGAGGAAGAAGTGGTGGACATGCGGACCGTTGTTCAGCCTCCCCGTGATCGCTGCTACGCCACTTGGCGGGACATGACCCAGGAGCATCTCGGTCATGCTGTCCGAGGCTTGCCTGTTGTCCGCTTCGGGCCGGGTGAGCCGCAGCTCCCGTAGCGGCGGCAGAGCCCCGTGATCTTCGGGTGTGATCCGGTCATGCGGGCGCAAGTTCGGCTCGCCCGTGAAGTGGTGGAGTACCGACGAAATGCGCTGGTCATGCCTTACGCGAGGCTGGAAGAGATCGTTTCCAGCGCCGCCGGGTCGATTTTTCCGCACGCCGGGTCCCAAGCTCGGTCGGCGGTGGCAACAGGCCGCGAGGTGTAGGCGGAGCAGCGTCGCAACACGAGCGTGATGTCCCCGGGGAGTCTGCGCGCGAAAAAGGAGTAAAAAAGAACATATGCGTCTGAAGGGTGTCTGGAGAGACCGGCTCCCGGAACAGCGGCGCGGGCTGCTGGTGACCGCGCTGGCGCTGATCGTGGCCATCGCTGCGGTGGACATCGGTATCGGGACCAGTGTTCATCTGGGCCCGCTGCTGGTCATCGCGCCGACGTTGACCGCCACCTTCGCCGGTCCGCGGCTTACCGCTCTGGTCGGGGCTCTGGCGGAGGTCGCCTTGGTGATCATCGCAATCTTCCACGGCGGGCTGACCACGACCAACCACGTGGCGCAGCTGATCGCCCTGGCTGTGCTGTCAGCTCTGGTGGTCTTCGTCTGTTATGTGCGGGAGCGGCATGCCCGGGAGCTGAGCCGGTTGCGGTCGGTGGCTGAGACGGCGCAGCGGGTTCTGCTGCGGCCTCCACCGCGCCGGATCGGGCCGTTGCGGGTGGCCTGGCTGTATCTGGCCGCCGAGGACGAGGCCCAGATCGGGGGCGACCTGTTGGCGGTCGCCCGCGCTGATCACCCCTGCACCCGGGTACTCATCGGCGACGTACGAGGCCATGGTCTTGCCTCCGTCGGCGAAGCATCGGTGGCGATGAGTGCGTTCCGTGAGGGCGCTCACCGGTACCCCTCCCTGCCCCAGCTCGCCACCGCCGTCGAAGAGAGCATCTGCCGGAACCTGGAGGAAGTCGCCGACACCGCAACCGACTCCGGCGAGCACTTCATCACCGCCATCATGATCGACATCCCCGATCAGGGCCCACACGCTGAAATGCTCAACTGCGGCCATCCGCCACCCCTGCTGATCCGCGGTGACCAGGTATCTGCCCTGAACTCCCGCCGCCCCGCACCCCCGTTGGGCCTGCGTGACCTGTGCGTACTCAACGACCGGACCGACCGGTTCGGCTTGCAACCGGGTGACATGCTGCTGCTCTACACCGACGGCGTGATCGAAGCCCGCTCACCCACCGGAGCCTTCTACCCGCTCGCCGAACGCGTCGCCTCCTTCCCCGCCTCAAGCCCCGACGTCTTGCTGCACCACATTCACCGCGACCTCCTCGCGCACACCGGCGAGCAGCTCACCGACGACGCCGCATTCCTGATCATCGAACGCACCCCGTCACACCATCTGCACCGGCCGCTCCTCGCATCCCATGCCGACGGTCGCACTCGTCCACAGCCAGCCGGCCGTAACGGTCTGGCCGGCTGAACACGTTCCGCGCATTCCCTCACCCCGCGAGCGAGTTTCGCCGGTTGCCCGTGGTTGGAGAAGGAGCCGAGAGCTCGCGGAGCTTGGCGGGTGAGGGGCTGGCGCCCAGGAAGTCGCGGGTGACGGGCGGGCCCCACTGGGCCAGGCCGCTCGCAGCTGTTCCTCGTGGCGCTGAGGCCTCACAGCCCGGACCTCGACGGCGACCGGACCGCCTCCGACCCGGCCGACATGGTCCTGCGCATGCTCGGCATCCCGCCGGAGGACACGCACGAGGTCACCCGGCGCCCGCTGCCGGGCCTCGGCTGAGACCTACGACAGCTCAGGGGCCCGGCGCCCAGAACGTAGAACGGCACCGGGCCCCTGCCTGCTCACACCGGATGGTTACTTCGCGGCCGCCAGGGCCGCGTCGACGCCCGCGACGGGCGAGCCGAGGCCGGTGACGGTGTCGTAGCCGGGACCAGCTGTGCACTCGGCGCCGCACGAGCCGTTGGAGCCGGAGGTGATGTCCCTCAGGTAGGTGCCGCCGAGCGCGTAGACGCCGGTGTGCGCGGTGTCGCCGTCCGGGCCGTCAGAGGCCAGATGCGGCTTGCCGACGGCGGCACGGAGCTGGTCGGCCGAGGCGATGATCGCACCCCAGATCGGGGCGGACAGACTGGTGCCGCCCACCTTGAACCACACGGACTGACTGGTGCCGCCATAGGCCATGGTCATGTACACCGGCACCCCGGTGGCCGGGTCGGCCACGAAGCTGACGTCCGGCGTGGCCCTGAGCGGCGAGGACTGCACGCCGTCCTGGTAGGCCGGGCGCGGCTCGAAGTAGCTCAGGCCGCCGCCGGTGGACCTCCACGCCGTCTCGTCGATGGTGTTGCCGTCGGCATCCAGTCGGAGGCTGGTGCCGCCGATGGCCAGGGCGTAGGGGTTGGTGGCGGAGTAGCTGCCGGGGTAGCCGAAGTCTCCGGTGGACTGGACGCAGACCGAGTCGGCCAGCTTGCAGTGGCCGTCGTAGAAGGCCTCCTCGGAGAACTCGCCGGCGCCCCAGCTGTTGCTGAGCGCGGCCGGGTGCAGCGCCGCGGCCGCGTCCTGGGCGCGGGACAGCGCGGCCATGGTCGGGTCCTTCGCCTCGACCAGGACGATCTTGGCGTGCGGGGCGACCGAGTGCGCCCACTCGATGTCCAGCGCCGCCTCCTCGTTCCAGCCGGTGTCCACGTCGGGCTGGGTACCGTCCGCGTAGACCTGCCGGAAGTCGAAGCAGTCCTCTCCCGTGCCGGCCGTATCGCAGGTCTGCGGCAGGTCGAAGTGCGCGGAGAAGTGGTTCAGGTCGGCCTTCGCCGTCGGGTAGTGGTAGGCGTCGACGATCGCGATCGTCTGACCCGTGCCGTCGCCCTTGAGGCCCAGGCGTCCCTGGATCTGCTGCGGGGTGTAGCCGGGGGCTGCCTCCTTGGCGTTCTCCTGGCCCACGCTCAGCTTCGTGGCCGCCGGAGTCTTCTTCTGGATCTCGATCGCCACCGAGGCGGTGCCGACCGGCATGTCGAGGTCCTTCAGCGGGCTCGCGCTGCGCATCCGGTCGCCCTGGGCCTGACCGGCCTCGGGGGCGGCGGCCGGGCCCGCGAGGGAGGTGCCACCGCTCGGAGGCGCCGGGATCCGGGTGGGCTCGTCCTCGGAGAGTTTGTAGGTGGTCAGGCCGTGCGGGAAGTAGTCAATGTCGTTGACGGCGTCACCGATCGACTGCGCCGAGATGTTCAGAGCCCGCCAGTCGAGCGCGAGACCGATCATGTCGTCGCCCGGGCCGTCTCCCAGCGGCGCTGTCTCCACCTGGCTCGCCCCCAGGGCGAAGTCCGTCGCGCTCTCTCGGAGGTACCCGTCGTTGTCCGCGAAGGGCGTGTCGTAGGACCACAGGTTCTGGTAGGCGCCGACGAACGCCTCGGTTCCACCGACCGACCTGGCGAACACTGCGGAGTGGAAGCCGAAGAAGGTGGGCACGTCGTAGGGCGCGCCGCCGTCCGCCGGGTACACGTAGTCGTTGAACTCGCGCATCTCGACCAGACCGGTCTTCTTGGACGCGACGAAGCCCTGCGACGTTCCGGGGCTGTCGTAGTTCTTGATCACCGCGCCGGATCGCGCGTCGAGGATCTGGACCAGGTGGCGGTAGTTCCTGAAATCGCCGGTGTAGGCGAAGGCGACACCGTGCCCGTCGGCGCCCGGGATGTTCGGGTCGGCCAGGGCGGGGTTGGTCGGCACGATTGCGACGGCATCGGAACCGGGCGGGGTCTCGGTCCAGTTCGGGATGCCGGTGGCGGCGTCCAGGCTGACCGCCGTCGGCGCCGGGTCGGTGGCCTGCGTGGGCAGGCCGATGCCGTGGTGTGTGCCGCCGTACTCGAAGAACAGGTGTCCGGCGCCGTCCGTGGTGACGCTGGAGAAGACCAGGCTCTTGCCAGCCGTACCCCTCGGCCGGTACGCCCACAACATCTTGCCCTGCGCGGTGTACGCGGTCAGGCTGCTGCCCGGGACGACGATCTCGGATCCGCCGCGGCCGTCGCCCACGACCGTGAGCGAGGCGACGTAGCCGCCGGTGCGCACGTTCGCGCGTACCTTACCGCTGTGCGTGTCCAGTACGGCGAAGCCGTGGTCGGTCGCGGCCGCCACCGAGTCGCCGGCCGCGTCCTTGCCGGGGTTCGGCAGGAGGCGCAGGGCGTGCACCGAACTGTCGACGGTGGCCCGCCACAGGACGGTCGGCGCCGCCTTCTTCAGAGTCCTGCCGTCGAGGGCGAAGACACCGCGGCTCTGGCCGGCGACGACCAGGTCCATGGTGCCGTCCCCGTTCACGTCCGTCGCGACGGCCGCGTACGGGTCGCCGGCCAGAGGCATGGCGTGCGACGTGCCGCTGTGGGGGTTGACCGTGTAGGCGGTGTCGTCATAGCCGACGGTGAGGAGTCCGCCCTGGTACTGCGTGAGCGTGTCGCCGGAGACGGCGCCGTCCTGTCGCCAGTCGAGGTGACCGCTCGCGGCGTTCAGTCCGATGAGCTGGGTGTGCTCGGGACCTGCGGGGGTGGCGGCGGTGGCGGTCTTCGGGTCGGAGAGCGAGGCGAAGACCTCGCTGCCCTTCGCGTCGGAGGACAGCGCCATGGTCGGGGCGTTCGGCCCGCCGATCGTGGAGGCCGTGGTGTACGACCAGAGGGTGTGGCCCTGAGCGTCCCAGCCGGAGATAGTGCTCTGACCGTCCGACATGTCGGCGTCGATGCCGAGCTCCGCGACGGCGAACCGGGGGCGGCCGTCCTTCGCGTCCGGCAGGACGTGGAAGGCCTCCGGCACGGTGCCCTCACGGGAGGCGAGCACCGCACGCTCGCCGCTGTGCGCGTCGATCGCGGTCAGGTCCCAGCGCACCTTGTCGAAGGGGTCGTTCTGCTCGACCACCAGAACGCGGTCCGCGCCCGGGTCCTTGACCAGTATGCGCGGGTAGCCGGGGGTCTTGGTGTGCGCCGCGACGCTGCCGTCGGAGGTCTTGAGCACCAGCACGTTGCCGTCGGCCGGGCGCGGGCTTCCCAGGTCCATCGGGGTGTCGGACCACGACGCGGCGATCCGGCCGCCTCCCATCGACGTCAGATCGCCCCAGTACGCCCAGGGCGCGTGCGTCGAGTAGGTCCAGTCGGCGGTTCCGGTGAGCGTGCCGTCACCGGCGTGGCCGAAGCTGTAGGCGGTCAGGTTGCTGCGGCTGTCGCCCTGTTCGGCCACCGGATCGCCGCCCCAGTCCGGGCCGACCGTGTCGGCGACGATCAGCTTGCGGTCCTGGAACAGCATGGTGCCGACGTAGCCGGGAACCAGCTTGCTCCACGCCGTCTTTCCGGTACGGCCGTCCAGAACGGTCACGAAGGTGCCGTAGTCCACCTTCGAACCGGGCGAGGAGAACGGCCGGAACGGCCAGTCGCCCACCGCGTAGGCTACGGCGACGTCCTGGACGCCGTCGTCGTTGAAGTCGCCCGTCACATACGGCTGCTTGCCGGTGGCCGACATCTCGTACGGGTTGTAGCCGGCATAGAGGTTCGGCAGGTACGGGTAGGGCTGGAACCAATTCCGGGGGGACACCTGCCAGTCCTTGTAGAAGGAGGTGGCTCCGCGGCTCCACACCTGCTTGCCCTGGGCGTCGTAGCGGGCTACGGTGCCGCCGCTGAAGACGCCCACCCAGTCCTTGGTGCCGCCGAGCGCCACGCCCTCGGCGAAGCCGCGCGCGGTCTCCCACCGGCCGGTCCGCTCGAAACCCGGGACGGCGGACGAGGTGTCGGTGTGCATGCCGGAGGCCGCCGTCACGCCGGGCTTGGTGCCCGGCAGCGGCGGGGCGGCAGCGGCGGGGCCCTCCTGGGCGGCAACCTGCCCGGGCGTGCCGTCGATCCGGGGTTGGTACCGCTTGCTGAGCCTCTCGATCGCGGCAGCAGTCAGCCGGGTGCCCTTCGCGCCGTGCGGAGGGGCCGCCTGAGCCGGCGGTGTCACCAGCAGGCCGGCGGCCAGCCCCAGCACGGTGGCGACCATGCCGGAGCGTATGCCCTTTCCACGCATTCTCAATGGACCACGCGCCTCTCGGGTGGGGAACAGGGCGGCCGGCTCACGAAGAGCACTGGTGAACGGCCCTGCGGGGGATGCCGGTACTGTTCCAGCAGACCCGGCTCAGCGGGTGGAGAATGACTGGCCGCTACCGGCCGGATTCCGGAAGCGGCCACGCGCCGGCTCGGCCGGCGAACACAGGAGGTGACGCGCACCGGTGCTGGAGTCCCTGGGTCTCGACGATCCGACCGAGCGCACCTACCGCCATCTGCTGGCCTCACCGCCGCTGACGGCGACCGAAGTGGCCAGGCATCAGTCCTGCAGCACGCCACAGGCCCGCCGCATGCTGGACGACCTGGTCGCGGCGGGCCTCGCGGTCCCCTCGGCCGGACGGCCCACGCGTTACGCCCCGGTGGACCCGCGTATCGGCCTGGCCGCCCTGATTCGCGCGCGCCGTCTGGAGCTGGAGCGCGCGTCGGCCGCGCTGGACGCCTACGGCGCCGAGTTCAACGAACGCAAGCTGAGCTCCGATCCGAGCCGGCTGGTCGAGGTCATCGAGGGGCCGACCGCGATCGGCGCCTGGCTGACCGAGCTGATGGCTGGCGCCGAGCAGGAGGTCCTGTGCTTCGACACGCCGCCATATCTCACGGCCGACGCGAGTGCGTTTCAGTCCGAGGAGGAGCTGCTGGCGCGTGGCGTGCGGGCACGGGCGATCTACTCCAGTCAGGTCCTGGCCATCCCTGAGCGCGCGGGACTGCTTCAGCGCCTCGTGCTTCTTGGGGAGCAGGCCCGGGTGCTGCCCCATGTACCGCTGAAGCTGCTGGTGTTCGACCGCCGCGATGCCCTCGTTCCCCTCACCACCGGCACCGACGGCCTGCGCAGTACCGCCGCCCTGGTCCACCGGTCACCGCTGTGCGACGCCTTGGTCGACCTCTTTGAGGCGAGCTGGCGGCAGGCTACCCCCGTCTTCGGCAGCGAGGCCCAGCAGACGGAGGAGCATCCCGACGTCGGCGAGGCCGACCGTGCGCTGCTCCACCTGCTCCACGCGGGGCTGAAGGACGAGACCATAGCCCGCCAACTCGGCCTCAGCGAACGCACCCTGCGCCGCCGGATCGCCGACCTGACCTCCCGCCTCGGGGCGACGAGCCGGTTCCAGGCGGGCGCGCAGGCTGTGCGCCGCAGGTGGCTCTGAACGGGCGGGCAGTGCCGGAGAATGCCGGTCCGGCTCTCCCCGGTAGCCGGGGAGCGGAAGACCGTGGGCGCCGGTGCTCCCTCACGCACCGGCGCCCACTCACCCCTGCCCAGGGTGGTTTGTGGTCCTGCAAGAACCCCGGCGTGCTGGCTCAGACCGGCCTGGAGGGCTGTTCCACGGCCTACTGGTGGTCGGCGGTCGTCTTCGTCAGCGGCCTCGTCGTCACCGCCCACCTCTACCGCCGGGGTGCGCCCCGGCAGAACGAGAACGCCGCACCTGTCGTGCACATGTAGCGGGGCAGGTACCGCCCCAACGGCCCACCCCCTACCCCCGGGCCGGCGCATGCTCGGGCTTGCCGCGCCCGCCGCCAGGCGTACCGGCTGCCCCTGCCCGGGTGCCGGTGGCCGACGGCGACACCGCCACCGTCGACTCCGGCCCTGCAGGAGCAGGGGCAAACCGGCTTCGCCACGTCCGAGGCTCGAGACCAGCACCGGCCGGTCCTCCCAGCAGGAGAGCCGCGGGGCGCACAACGGCAGCCGGCGCGGGCGTCCGGGTTGCGCTACCGGTGCCCTTCTATGGCTTCGACCGGCATGGTCCGACCACCGTCCTCGACGAGACGGCGGGAGATCGCACGGGCCGTCGCGCGTACGGCCGGTCCGTACCCCGGGTTCGGCGAACCGGTGCCGGGCGCCACGACCGACAACGCCGCGACCACCTCGCGGCCGTCACGTACCGGCGCGGCCACGGTGCTCACCTGCCATGGACGGTTCTGGTGGCCGACAGCGTGATCGCCGCGCCGTACCTCCGCCAGCACGCGACGCAGGTCGGCGGGGGTGCGGATGTCGTCGTCGCCGTGCTCCGGCGCGTAGGCGGCGATGGCCTGCTCCTGGACGGCCGGCGGCGCGAAGGCGAGAAGCACCAGTCCTACGCCGGTGGATGCCAGAGGAAGGCGGCCCCCCACGCGGTAGCGCACGGGGCTCGCATCTCGCGCTGACAGCCGCTCGACGAGCAGCGCCTGCCCCTGGTCCCGCACGGCGAGCAGGACATGCTGACGCGTGACGTGGAAGAGATCCTCCATGAACGGCATCGCCACCGATCGCAGCCCGTGACCGCGCGGGGCCAGGGAAGCGGTCTCCAGCAGCCGAAGACCCACGACGAAGCGGCCGTCGCCGAGGCGTTCCAGGGCGCCCACTTTCATCAGGGACCGGGCGAGCCGGAGAGCACTGCTGCGGGGGATGCCGCTTCGCTGTGCGAGTTCGGCAAGGGTCTGCGCACGGTGGTCACCGTCGAAGCTGCCGAGCAGGGCGAAAGCCCGGTCGATCACCGGTTGTCCCTCAGCCGGCCTGCCCCCGTGTCTCCTGGGGGCACCTCCGTCGGCAGTCGCCGTTTCATTCATCGGAATCACCGCTGCCAATGTACGGCACGCTTCCTACGGTGGCTCGCACTGACAGGGACCCCGCAGAAAGGGAGAATCGTATGGCCGCGACCGGATTCATCGATGTGCACGCCCACTTCGTCACCGACAGCTATGTGGCGGCGGCTCGAGCCGCGGGTGTCGAACATCCCGACGGGATGCCCGGCTGGCCCGCGTGGAGCGTCGAAGAGCATCTCGACATGATGAAGCGCTCAGGGATCGACAGGTCCTACCTGTCGATCTCCTCGCCCGGAGTGCACTTCGGCGACGACAGCGAGGCCCGCGCTCTCGCACGTGAGGTCAATGAGTTCGGCGCCCGGGTCCGCACGGAGGACCCGCAGCGGTTCGGTCTCTTCGCCTCCCTGCCCCTGCCGGACGTCGAGGGATCGCTCGCCGAGGCCGCCCATGCGCTCGACGTCCTCGGTGCGGACGGAGTGGTGGTGGAAACCAACCACCATGGCCTCTACCTCGGTGACCCCCGGTTCGAGCCGCTCTGGGAGGAGCTCGACCGCCGCAGCGCCGTCGTCTTCGTTCACCCCACCTCAGCGCCCCACGCCGACGAGCTCGCTCTGGGCCGGCCACGGCCGATGCTGGAGTTCCTCTTCGACACTGCCCGCACCGCGAGCGACCTGCTCCTGCATGGTGTCCTCGCCCGCCGTCCGCGGATCCGCTGGATCCTGACACACGGCGGAGGTGTGCTGCCGCTGCTCGCCGACCGGATGGAACTCTTCCGCACCCACATCGGCGGCGGCGCCGTCGACGCGCCGAGCGCCGTCGAGCAGCTCGGCCGACTCTGGTACGACATGGCCGGCACGCCGTTCCCGCGCCAGGTCCCGGCCTTCGACGCGGCCTTCGGCACCGAGCGTCTCCTCTACGGCAGCGACTACTGCTGGACGCCCATCGACGCGGTGCTCTCTCAGGTCACCTCCATCGACTCCGCGGTGCAGCCGTCCGCCACCGTCACCTGGCGGGACCTCACCACCCGCAATGCCCGCCGCTTGTTCGACACCGACGCACGGTGAACCGCCCGGGCCTGAAGGAACGGTCGTGAGCAAGTGGGTATGACGACCGCGATCGTCACAGCAGTACCGCGGTCCGGGTCGCTGGGGCGGCTCTGCCGTCAGCAGGCGGAGCTGCGGCTGATCCGCCACAGCGTTCTGCTCTGCCAGGTCACCGACTCCGGCAGCACCCGGCCTCACCGCTCGCTGGGGCTGCCGCCACAGCGTCGGGTTCTTCCCAGACCTCGGGGACTCCACGCTGCAGGCACCGCTCGACGTCCCGGATCAGCCGGTCTGCCCGCAGGCTTACCTCACGTGCGGCACGGGACACGAGACTGTCCGCAGGGAAGTCCACAAGTCGACGTTACGCCGCACCGGCGTGTACAGCCCGTCAGGGTTCCGGGAGAGCGGGGCCTGGCGTGCGCACGGTCGGCGTTGAAGCCGCTCACTCAAGCGAGGGTCGGCCGCGGAGTCGCGGCGAACATCCTGACCGAGGCCGGCTTCGGCCCGGCCGCCCTCGACGCCACGACTGCGGACATCCACTCACCATGGCGGTGAACGCCGAGGCGCAGACGTCCGCGTGCCTGCCTCAGGTCGCACCCCGACAGGA
>NZ_JCAJZW010000075.1:0-19273 GCF_059510455.1 Streptomyces sp. NTD91 | reverse complement strand
AGGGCGTGTTTCGAAAGTCCCGTCTGGTCCGCGACGCCTGGCACGGCACCTCGCCCTCCGGGCGGACGACGCCACTTTCGAAACACGCCGTAGGGGGTTCGTTCGGATCAGGTGGGACAGGCCGCGGCGTCCGGTTCGGTGCGTCGCACGGCGGAGGATCACCCGCGTACGGGGCGTACCCGGGTGGTCCGACGCCGTGTCCGGGTGCCGTGCCGGGCGTCGCGGGCCCGGACTGACCCGAACGAAACCCAACAGGTGTACGCGGTCATGAGTTTGGTGACAGTCGGCTGATCGGAGGCCGGCCTGCGAGCGCGCTGTATTTGCCCGGTGTTTGCTCAGTGCTCTGAACAAGCAGCCGGAAGTCGCCGTACGGGACTGCAGATCGGGTCTCGTAGGGAAGGACACGGGGTTGTCCCAGGACATGAGCACGCGCGAATCAGCCGCAGCAGAAGCCGAAGAGGGCGAGACGGAGCAGCCCGACGCACCGATACCCGGCCCGGGCCGCCGCCCCTTCTCGCGCCCCTGGACCGCCTTGAAGGCCCGCGTCCGGCGCTGGCGCGCGGAGCACCCCGCGGTGGCTCAGGGGCTGTCCGTCTCCGTCACCGTGCTGGCCGCCGCCCTGGTGATCGCCGCACTGGTGATGCCGAACACCGTGGTCCGACTGGAGCCCAAGCAGTTCGTGCGGATTCCGGCGGAGGCCGTGATCGGCGCGGCCGTGATGATCGCGCTGCCGCGCCGGCCGCGGGTGGTGCTGGCGGCCGTGTCCGGAATCGCGCTGGGCGTGATGACCGTGCTGAACGCGCTCGACATGGGGTTCAAGCAGTACCTCGGCCGCGGCTTCAACGTCGTGCTCGACTGGAGCCTGTTCGGCGACGCGGAGTCGTACCTGGAGGACTCGCTCGGCCGCACCGAGACGCTGGCCGCCGTGGCCGGGCTGATCGCCGCGGTGCTGCTCCTCTTCCTGCTGCTGGCGCTGTCCATGGTCCGGCTGAGCAATCTGCTCGCCCGGCACACCGGTGTCGCGACCCGCGGCACGTTGGTCGCCGGGGTCGTCTGGATCACCTGCTCCTCCGTCGGCCTGGAGATGTCCGGCGTACCGCTCGCCGCCGACAGCACCGCCACCGCGTTGAAGGCGCAGGCCCATCTGGTGTCGGCCACGCTCAAGGACGAGGCGGAGTTCCAGAAGGTCGCCAGGGTCGACGCCTTCGGGAACACCCCGGGCAGCCAGCTGGTCCCGGCTCTGCGCGGCAAGGACATGATCTTCACGTTCATCGAGAGCTACGGCCGCAGCGCGATCGAGGACCCGATCATGGCGCCGGGCGTCGACGCGACCCTCGACGCGCGCACCAAGGCCCTGGCCAAGGCGGGCTTCCACGCCAAGAGCGGCTGGCTGACCTCGGCGACCTACGGCGGCAGCAGCTGGCTCGGCCACTCCACCACCATGTCGGGCCTGTGGATCAGCAACCAGCAGCGCTACCGGACCGTGATGGCCAGCGACCACCTCAGCCTGACCGAGGCGTTCAAGAAGACGGGCGCGTTCGACACGGTCGGCGTCATGCCGGGCGTGCAGAAGGCGTGGCCGGAGCAGAAGTGGTACGGCCTGGACAAGGTCTACAACGCCTTCGAACTCGGCTACAAGGGACCGAAGTTCAGCTGGTCCACCATGCCGGACCAGTACACCCTCCAGCAGTTCCAGGACCGCGTGCACAGCAAGAAGCCGGCCGACGGCAAGTCACGGATGTCCTTCCTCATCCTGACCTCCAGCCACCAGCCCTGGGCACCGATCCCGAAGATGGTCCCCTGGAACCAGCTGGGCGACGGCTCGATCTTCAAGGGCATCGAGAAGGCGGGCCACCCGGCCTCCTACACCCTCACCGACGACACGCACTCCAAGGAGGAGTACGGCAAGTCCGTCCAGTACTCGGTGACGGCGCTGACCGAGTGGCTGGAGCGCTACGGCAACGAGAACACCGTGCTGGTCTTCCTCGGCGACCACCAGCCGAACGCCCACGCCAGCGGCAACCACGCCAGCCGTGACGTCCCGATCTCGATCGTCGCCAAGGACCCGAAGCTCCTCGACAGGATCACGAGCTGGAACTGGACCGACGGCCTGCGCCCGGCCCACAACGCCCCGGTGTGGAAGATGAGCGCGTTCCGCGACCGCTTCCTGACGGCGTACGGGTCCACTCCGCACCCGAAGAGGAACTGACGGCCCTTCTCGGCCGCCCGCGTCGAACCGGGTCGCCTCGTCAGCCGCCCGGCCCGTCGACGCCCACCCGCCGACCGAGTGGGGTGGCGGGTGGGATCCGGGGATGAGGTCCGGGGACGGTCAGCCGCCCGACGTGTCGAGTTCCGCGTCCTCGCCGACGCCCGCGCAGTCGTACGGGTCCTTCAGCCAGCCGTCCGGCAGCACCACCCGGTTGTTGCCGGACGTACGGCCGCGCGGGCCATCCGCGCCGGCCGGCCACGGCTGGTCGAGGTCCAGCTCGTCGAGACCGGCCCGCAGCTCGGACAGCGACGACGTGATCGCCAGCCGCTTGCGCATCTCGGAGCCGACCGCGAAGCCCTTCAGGTACCAGGCGACGTGCTTGCGGAAGTCGACCACCCCCTTGGACTCGTCGGCGCTCCACTCCCCGAGCAGGGTCGCGTGCCGGACCATGACGTCCGCCACCTCGCGCAGGGTCGGCCGCGCGAAGGACGTCCGCCCCTCGAACGCCGCCACCAGGTCGGCGAAGAGCCACGGTCGTCCCAAGCAGCCGCGGCCCACGACCACGCCGTCGCAGCCGGTCCCGCGCACCATCCGCAGCGCGTCCTCGGCCGACCAGATGTCGCCGTTGCCGAGCACGGGGATCTCCGGCACGTGCTCCTTGAGCCGGGCGATGGCGTCCCAGTCGGCGGTACCACCGTAGTGCTGGGCGGCCGTACGGCCGTGCAGGGCGATCGCCGTGACGCCCTCCTCGACGGCGATGCGGCCGGCGTCCAGGTAGGTGATGTGATCGTCGTCGATGCCCTTGCGCATCTTCATGGTCACCGGCAGGTCACCGGCACCGCTGACGGCCTCCCGGAGGATGGCGCGCAGCAGGTTCCGCTTGTACGGCAGGGCCGAGCCGCCGCCCTTCCGGGTCACCTTGGGGACCGGGCAGCCGAAGTTCAGGTCGATGTGGTCGGCCAGGTCCTCCTCGGCGATCATACGGACGGCCTTGCCGACGGTCGCCGGGTCGACGCCGTACAGCTGGATCGAGCGGGGCTTCTCGCTCGCGTCGAACTTGATCAGCTGCATGGTCTTCTCGTTGCGCTCGACCAGCGCCCGAGTGGTGATCATCTCGCTGACGAACAGTCCCTTGCCGCCACTGAACTCCCTGCACAGGGTGCGGAAGGGCGCGTTGGTGATGCCCGCCATGGGTGCGAGCACGACGGGCGGCGTCACGGCGTGCGGGCCGACGGTCAGGGGCTGGGTCATCACAGGGCTCCGGGACGATCTACGGAACGGGACACGGGGGCGAGCACCCATTGTCCCTCACCGCGCCGGCAGCCCGGCCGGTCGCTCCCGCGGGCCCGGCACAGCCGGGTGCTTGACCCCCGGCCGTCCCGGGTACTGGGAAAGCCCGCAGCCACGGCCCCCGCCATGATCCCGGGGATGATCGTGTAGACCACATCAATTAGGCACACTATTAGTTAGACACACTATTGAGTTCAGCGTACGATTGACGCCATGCCCGAGTTGAGCCATCGCCGCCGTCTGCTCGTGCTCGCGATCTGCTGCATGAGCCTGCTGATCGTGAGCCTGGACAACACCGTGCTGAACGTGGCACTGCCGTCCCTGCAGCGCGATCTGCACGCAAGCACCTCAGGTCTGCAGTGGACGATCGACGCCTACACCCTGGTGCTCGCCTCGCTGCTGATGCTCGCGGGGTCGACGGCCGACCGGATCGGCCGCAAGCGGGTCTTCATGTCCGGCCTGGTGGTCTTCTCCATCGGCTCGCTGCTGTGCTCGCTCGCGCCGAACCTGTCCCTCCTGGTGATCTTCCGCATGGTGCAGGCGATCGGCGGCTCGATGCTCAACCCGGTCGCCATGTCGATCATCACCAACACCTTCACCGACGCCCGGGAGCGGGCCCGTGCGATCGGCGTGTGGGGCGCGGTCGTCGGCATCTCCATGGCGGCGGGACCGCTGGTCGGCGGCCTGCTGGTCCAGTCGGTGAGCTGGCGTTCGATCTTCTGGGTCAACCTCCCGGTCGGCCTTGCGGCGCTCCTGCTCACCCTGCGCTTCGTCCCCGAGTCGCGTGCACCCGAGGCCCGCCGACCCGACCCCGTCGGCCAGGTCCTGGTCATCGCCCTGTTCGGATCGCTGACGTACGCGATCATCGAGGCGCCGGACTCCGGCCCGTCGGCGGTGGCCCCCTTCGCGGCGATCGCCTTCGTGGCCCTGCTCGGCCTGCTCTGGTACGAGCCGCGCCGCGAGGAACCCCTCATCGACCTGCGCTTCTTCCACTCGGCCCCGTTCAGCGGCGCCACGGTGATAGCGATCAGCGCGTTCGCGGCGCTGGGCGGCTTCCTCTTCCTGTCCACGCTCTATCTGCAGAACGTCCGCGGCCTGGACGCCCTGCACGCGGGCCTGTGGATGCTGCCGATGGCCGCGCCGACCTTCCTGTGCGCACCCCTGTCCGGCCGCCTGGTCGGCAGCCGAGGCCCCCGTCTGCCCCTGCTGATCGCCGGTACGGCGATGACGGCCAGCGGCGCCCTCTTCGCGGCCTTCGAGGCGGAGACGTCGAACGCCACCCTGCTCGTCGGCTACGTCCTCTTCGGCATCGGCTTCGGCTTCGTGAACGCACCGATCACCAACACGGCCGTCTCCGGCATGCCGCGCGCCCAGGCGGGGGTCGCCGCCGCGGTCGCCTCCACGAGCCGGCAGCTGGGCCAGACGCTCGGCGTCGCAGTGATCGGCGCGGTGCTGGCCTCCGGCATCCACGCCTCCGCCTTCCGCGACACCTTCGTCTCGGCGGCCCGCCCCGGCTGGTGGATCCTGACCGCCTGCGGCCTGGCCGTCCTCCTCCTCGGCCTGCTCAGCAGCGGCCCCTGGGCCCACCGCACGGCGGAGCGCACGGCCGAGAAGCTCGAGTCGGCGGAGATCCGCCAGCCGGTGGGAGCGTCCTGACGCGGCTGCGGGGGGGCGTTCGGATCAGGTCGGACAGGCCGCGGCGTCCGGTGCGGTGCGTCGCACGGCCGAGGACCACCCGCGTACCGGACGTACTCGGGTGGTCCGACAACACGGCGAGGTGCCGTGCCGGACGCCGCGGACCCGGGCCGATCCCAACAAACCCCCCAGCCCACCGGCCCCCGGCCGGTCACCGCGTCAGGTCCTGCTCCTCCGGCTCCCAGGCCTGGAGCAGTTCGAAGAGACGTCGGTCCCCGTCGAGCCTCAGAGGGTCGAGCGGCAGCCGGCCGTGGAAGACCAGGACCAGGTCGGCACCTGCGCGCCGAGGCTGGGAGCGGAGGCGACCGCGGCACGGAAGGCGGTCGACCCCTCGTCGGTCAGCCGCAGCGGGGCGGGGAACTCCGGAGTGCCTTCCACCCCGGCTGTCCATCACCGTGCCCTGTCGGCCGGACAACGGTGTTCTTCCCGGCCGGCGCGACGGAATCCCTTGCGGGCCGACGCCCTTGAGGCCTGCTCAGGCCGTGGCGGTGGCGCCGGCGAGTGCGAGGTCGTACAGCCGCTCCAGGCGCTCGCGCGTCTCCTCGTCGGCCGGGGTGTACGTCACCATGCGGGCGCCCTGTTCCGGACCGAGCCACAGGTCGGTGTGCTCCAGCTTGAGGTGGCCCACGTGCGCGTTGAGGAACTCCTTGGTCTTGGTTCGGGCGCCGACGACCTCGTAACGCCCCCAGTGCTCGCGGAAGTTGGGGGACTCCGCCGCCAGCCGCTTCAGGAGCATCTTCCAGGCCGGCTCGCCGAGATGACCGGCCATGGACGCGCGCAGCCGGGCGGCCATCAGGCGCTGGGTCTCCTCCAGGTGGACGACGGAGGCCTGCCACTCCTTGTTCGTGTACACGAGGAGCATGCAGTTGTGATCCTCGGGCGGGATCGCGTCCAGGTCGCCCAGGAGCAGGGCATAGGTGCGGTTGTAGGCGACGATGTCGTACCGGCTGTTCTGGATGACGGCCGGAATCGGCTCCAGCCCGCGCAGCAGCAGCCGCAGCGCCGGCGTCACGCTCGGGCAGCTCGTCGCCGGTGTCGGGTCGCTGGCGCCGGCGAGCTGGAACAGGTGGGCGCGTTCGCTGGCGTCCAGCATCAGGGTGCGGGCGAGCGCGTCCAGCACCTGCACGGAGACCTGGATGTCGCGGGCCTGCTCGAGCCAGGTGTACCAGGTGACGCCGACCGCGGAGAGCTGGGCGACCTCCTCCCGGCGCAGTCCGGGGGTGCGGCGGCGGGCGCCGCGCGGCAGACCCACCTGCTCGGGGGCGATGCGCTCACGGCGGCTGCGCAGGAACGCGGCCAGCTCGTGCCGCCGGATCCGAGAGTCCCGGCTCGTCTGCCGCGGGGCGCTCGTCCGGTCCGTGGCCGTGGTCGTCATGGTTCCAGGGTGCCCCGGCCGTCATCCTGTTTCCAGGTACTTCTTGTACCAGGATGAGAAGACTCTGGTACCCCTCTGGGCGGCGGCACAGGCTCGGGGGCATGAGTGAAACCGTCACCACCCGGGCCGTCCGTGCGACGGCCGCGCCGCCCGCACTCGGCGGGCTCGGGCTGTTCACCGTACTGCTGGCGGCAGCGCTGCCGCTGGTCGATTTCTTCATCGTCAACGTCGCCCTGCCGACCATCGGCGCCGATCTCGGCGCGGGTGAGGCCGTGCTGGAGCTGGTCGTGGCCGGGTACGGACTCGCGTACGCCGTGCTGCTGGTGCTCGGCGGGCGGCTCGGGGACCTGTTCGGGCGCCGTCGGCTGTTCCTCGGCGGGATGGCTGCCTTCGGCCTGACCTCGCTGGCCTGCGGACTGGCGCCGGGCGCCTGGAGCCTGGTCGCGGCGCGGGTCGCCCAGGGCGCCTCGGCCGCCGCGATGCTGCCGCAGGTGCTCGCCACCATCCAGTCCACCACCCGCGGCACGCGCCGCGCGAAGGCGATGAGCCTGTACGGCGCGACCGCCGGACTGTCCATGGTCGCCGGGCAGATACTCGGCGGGGTGCTCGTCGCCGCCGATGTCGCGGGCACCGGCTGGCGGTCGGTGTTCCTCGTCAACGTGCCCGTGGTTGCGGTGGGTCTGGTCCTCGCCGTGCGGGCCGTGCCGGAGACCCGCTCGCAGCATCCCGAGCCCGTCGACGGGCCCGGCACGGTCCTGCTCGCGGTGTCCCTGCTGACGCTGCTCGCCCCGCTCACCGAGGGCCGGGCCGCGGGCTGGCCGTTGTGGACCTGGCTGTCGCTGGCCGCGTTCCCGTTCGCCGCGGGGGCGTTCTGGGCCGTGGAGCGGCGGGCCGACCGGGCGGGGCGGACCCCGCTGGTGCCGCCGAGTCTGCTGGCGCTGGCCTCGCTGCGGCGCGGTCTGGCGCTGATGCTGCCGTTCTCCATCGGCTTCAGCGGGTTCATGTTCGTCATCGCGCTGGCGCTGCAGCAGGGCGCGGGGCTCGGTCCGGTGCCGGCCGGGCTGGCGCTCGCGCCGATGGCCGTGGTGTTCCTGTTCGTCTCCCTCGCCGGGCCGCGGCTGATCGGCCGTTACGGCACCCGGACCGTCACCGCCGGTTCGGTGGTCCAGGGCCTGGGTGTGCTGCTGATCACGCTGGCTGCGTGGCGGGACTGGCCACACCTGGACTTCGGCTCGCTGCTGCCGGGCGCCGCCGTGGCCGGTGCCGGGCAGGCGCTCCAACTGCCCAATGTCTTCCGGATCGTGATGTCCGAGGTGCCGTCCGCGCGGGCCGGGGTCGGCAGCGGTGTGATGGTCACCACCCAGCAGTCGGCGCTCGCGCTCGGCGTGGCCACTCTGGGCACGCTGTTCCTCACCCTGGTGCCGCGGACGGGCATGCGGGACGCGCTGGTCACCACGCTGCTGGTGCAGTTGGCCGGGGTCGTGCTGACCGGGCTGCTCAGCCTGCGGCTGCCGCGTGAGATCGGCTGAGCCGTGGCCGGAGCCGGCCGGCTCCGGCCACGGATTGGACAACTCCGCGCGAAGCTGCCCCTGTTGATGTTCGCATTGCTGCACACTCCTGTCCCGGCCGGGTGTTCGCGGACGCGAGAGAGCGGGAGGCGCCATGGCGCAGGGCAACAGCACGAGCAAGGTGAGCCGTTGGGACCAGCACGGCCGGGAGCACGTGGTCCGGGTCCAGCGCACGGGGGTGCAGCGCACGATCAGATGCGACACGTGCGGCTGGCGCAGAGGGGCCCAGTTCCTGCCGTGGCTGAAGGCGGAGGAACATCTGGCCGAGGCCCATCAGGCGACGGTCGACCCGGCCGCGGCACGGCAGCCGTCACGGTAGGAAAACGGGTCTGGACAATCCACCTGACCTGCACAAGTACCGAGATCAGTCACGCTCCGTGACGACTCGAGTGGCCGTCGTGGCGAACCGGGGCCAGCCTTGAGACGTCCCTTCCACGAGCGACAGGAGACACAACATGACCTCGGTACTCCGCCACAGCTACGGCCGCGCGCTCGGCGTGGGTGCACTGTCCGTGGCGCTGCTCTCCGGCGGAACGGCCGGAGCATTCGCCGCGAGTCCCACCCCCAGTCCGATGCCCACGAAAACGATGGCCAGCCCGACCACCGGGATGGCGTCGATCACCGTCACCGCCAGGCCGACCTCGGTGAAGTCCGGACACACCGTCCTGCTGACCGGGCGCACCAAGGGCCTGAAGGTCGGCTCCCCGCTGGTGGTCCAGCAGGAGATGAACGGCAAGTGGGTACCGCTGAGGGCCACCGGCAAGGTGAAGACGGGCAGTTCGTACGCGATCACTGCCAAGCTCACCAGGACCGGCTCGCAGAAGCTGCGGGTCGCGAGCGCCACCAGAGCCGGGAAGGTCTTCTCGCCCACGGTCACCGTGAAGGTGAGCTGAGCCCCCGCACAGCAGGTTCACCGCGCGGGCGTCGTCAGACCCCGTAGCAGCAGGTCCACGACGGCCGTGAACTCCTCGTCGACGCCGGGTGCGGTCCACTCCCGGGCGTAACAGGGGTCATGGAAGCGGCCGGTGGCCTGGAAGACGGCTCTGGCCGCGCCGGCCGGGTCGGGCACCGGAAAGGTGCCCGACCCGGCCCCTTCCGCGATGATCCGGGTCAGCTGCCCGGTCAGGTCGGCGATGTGCTCGCCGACCACCGCGCCGTTCTCGTCGGTCAGCACCGTGTAGGTGGCGAACAGTTCGGGATCGTCGCCCGCCTTGTGCCGCTTGGCCTCGAACAGCGCCGTGAGCCAGGCCCGCAGTTTCTCCTCCGCGGTGCCGTCCCCGGCGGCGATGACGGCGAGTTTCTCCGCCGTCCGGTCCAGCCAGCGCTTGGTGACCGCCTCGCGCAGCGCCGCCTTGGTGCGGAAGTGCCGGTAGACACTGCCATGGCTCACACCGAGCGCGCGGGCCACGTCGACGACGGTGGCCTTGGCCGGGCCGTGGCGGCGCAGCACCTCCTCGGTCGCCTCGAGGATGCGCTCGGCGGTCAGGGTCTCTGCGGGCGGTGCCATGCCTTAGACCGTACCTGGCGCCACGGTCAGCGCTCGCTGTCGAGGTGCGCCATCTGCCCACTCGGGTAGCGGGCGCCGGCCGCCGCGTCCGCCGGCACGGCCTCCTCGATCGCCGCGAGGTCGGCCGCGTCCAGGGTGACGTCCAGCGCGCCGAGGGACTCGCCGAGTCGCTCGCGGGTGCGGGCGCCGACCAGCGGGACGATGTCCTCGCCGCGCGAGAGCACCCAGGCGATGGCGATCTGCGCGACGCTCACGCCCTTCTGCTCGGCGATCTTCCGCAGGGCCTCGACCAGGTTCAGGTTGTGCTGGAGGTTCTCGCCCTGGAAGCGGGGCGAGTGGGCGCGGAAGTCGTTCGCGGCCAGTTGCCGGTCGCGGGAGAAGTGGCCGGAGATCAGGCCCCGGGAGAGCACGCCGTACGCCGTGATGCCGATGCCCAGCTCGCGGGTGGTCGGCAGGATCTCCTGCTCGATGGTCCGGCTGATCAGCGAGTACTCGATCTGCAGGTCGGCGACGGGGGCGGTGGCGGCGGCCCTGCGGATGGTGTCGGCACCGACCTCGCTCAGGCCGACGTGCCGGACGTACCCCTTCTCGATCAGCTCGGCGATCGCGCCGACGGTCTCCTCGATCGGCACGTCCGGGTCGAGGCGGGCGATCCGGTAGACGTCGATGTGGTCGACGCCCAGGCGCTGCAGGGAGTAGGCGGCGAAGTTCTTCACGGCGGCCGGGCGGCCGTCGTAGCCGTTCCAGTTGCCCTCCGGGTCGCGCAGGGCGCCGAACTTCACGCTGGTCAGGGCCTGTTCGCGCAGGGCGACCGGGGCGGTGCGCAGGGCCTCGCCGATCAGCATCTCGTTGTGACCCATGGCGTAGAAGTCGCCGGTGTCCAGCAGGGTCACCCCCGCCTCCAGGGCGGCGTGGACGGTCGCGACGGACTCCGCGCGGTCCGCGTCGCCGTAGAGCGCCGACATGCCCATGCAGCCGAGGCCGAGGGCGGAGACCCGGGGGCCGGTGGTTCCCAGGGTTCGGGTTCGCATCGTCATGCCGTCACTGTGCCATGACGACTGACAGATTTCAATATCTGTCAGTCCAATTTCGTCAGCGGCCTCACCTTGCCCGAACGAAAACGCCCACCCACCAGCCGACCGGGTCGGGTGGCGGGTGGGCGGAGGCGTCCGGGGGCGGAGCCCTCGGGGATTCGACCGTTACGGCCGTCAGCAGCCCAGCAGGCGACCGGCGAGGTAGCCCTCGATCTGGTCAAGCGACACGCGTTCCTGCTTCATCGAGTCACGCTCACGTACGGTCACCGCGTTGTCGTCGAGCGTGTCGAAGTCCACGGTCACGCAGTACGGCGTACCGATCTCGTCCTGACGGCGGTAGCGGCGGCCGATGGCGCCGGCGTCGTCGAACTCGATGTTCCAGTTCTGGCGCAGCGCCTGGGCGAGGCCCTTGGCCTTCGGGGACAGCTCGGGGTTGCGGGACAGCGGCAGGACGGCGACCTTCACCGGGGCCAGCCGGTGGTCGAGGCGCAGCACGGTCCGCTTCTCCATCTTGCCCTTGGCGTTGGGCGCCTCGTCCTCGACGTAGGCGTCCAGAAGGAACGCGAGCATGGTGCGGCCGACACCCGCCGCGGGCTCGATGACGTACGGCGTCCAGCGCTCGCCGGCCTCCTGGTCGAAGTACGACAGGTCCTGGCCGGAGGCCTTGGAGTGGGCCGAGAGGTCGTAGTCCGTACGGTTCGCGACACCCTCCAGCTCGCCCCACTCCGAGCCGCCGAACTGGAAGCGGTACTCGATGTCGGCGGTGCGCTTGGAGTAGTGGGAGAGCTTCTCCTTCGGGTGCTCGTACCAGCGCATGTTCTCGGTGCGCAGGCCGAGGCCCGTGTACCAGTTCCAGCGCTGCTCCATCCAGTACTCGTGCCACTTCTCGTCCTCGCCCGGCTTGACGAAGAACTCCATCTCCATCTGCTCGAACTCGCGGGTGCGGAAGATGAAGTTGCCCGGCGTGATCTCGTTGCGGAACGACTTGCCCATCTGGGCGATGCCGAACGGCGGCTTGCGGCGCGAGGTGGTCTGCACCTGGGCGAAGTTGGTGAAGATGCCCTGGGCGGTCTCCGGGCGCAGGTAGGCGACGGAGCCGCTGTCCTGGGTCGGGCCGAGGTGCGTCGACAGCAGACCGGAGAACTGCTTGGGCTCCGTGAACTGGCCCTTGTTGCCGCAGTTCGGGCAGTTGATGTCGGCGAGGCCGTTCGCCGGGGCGTGGCCCTTCTTCTCCTCGTAGGCCTCTTCCAGGTGGTCGGCGCGGAACCGCTTGTGACACGCGGTGCACTCGGTCAGCGGGTCCGTGAAGGTGGCGACGTGACCGGAGGCGACCCAGACCTCGGAGGCCAGGATGACGGACGAGTCGATACCGACGACGTCCTCGCGCGACGTCACCATGTAGCGCCACCACTGGCGCTTGATGTTCTCCTTGAGCTCGACACCCAGCGGTCCGTAGTCCCAGGCGGCGCGCTGTCCGCCGTAGATCTCACTGCACGGGAAAACGAAGCCACGGCGCTTGCTCAGGCTGACGATGGTGTCGATCTTGTCGGCGGCCACGGTGCTCTCTTCATTACGACGACGGGCGTTGAAGCGAGATGCTTCCAGCGAATGATTCAGGTTACCGGCGCAGGCTCCCCCCGGACCAAATCGGCCCCTCCGTGAGGGCCTCCCCCGACCCTCACCGGCCTCTCACCGGTTCTTGTTGACAACGGTTTCCATGTTTGTTGAAAATGACTGTCATGAACGGACGACGCCTCATACCCGCCGTTGCGGTCACCGCCGTGACCGCCCTCGGCCTCGGCACCCTCACCGCCTGCTCGGGAGACAGGGCGGAGGCGGCGAACACCGGCACGTTCGACGTCGTGGCGTCGTTCTACCCGATGGCCTTCCTCGCCGAGCGGATCGGCGGGGACCACGTCCACGTCACCAGTCTGACCTCCCCCGGCCAGGAACCGCACGACCTGGAGATGAGCCCACGACAGATCGCGATGCTCCAGGACTCCGACGCGGTCCTGTACCTGAAGAACCTCCAGCCCTCCGTCGACGACGCGGTGGCCCAGTCCCCGGTCAAGACCAGGATCGACGCGGCCTCCTTCACCACGCTGGAGCAGCACGGCGACGAGGTCGGCGGCCACGCCGCCGCGCACGACACCCGCACGAACGAGGAGTCGGCCGGCGAGGACCCGCACATCTGGCTCGACCCGGTGCGCTACGCGCAGGTCGCCGAGGGCGTCGGCAAGGCCTTCGAGAAGGCCGACCCCGAGCACGCCGCCGACTACGAGAAGAACACCGCTGCCCTGGTCAAGCAGCTCCACGACCTCGACATCCGGTTCGAGAACGGCCTGGCGCACACGAGGACCAAGGTCTTCGTCACCACCCACGCCGCCTTCGGCTACCTCGCCGAGCGCTACGGCCTGACCGAGGAGGCCGTGGGCGGCCTCGACCCCGAGTCCGAGCCCAGCGCCGCCCGGGTGAAGGACCTGGAGACGATGGCCAGGGCCGACGGCGTCTCCACCGTCTTCTACGAGACGCTCGTCAGCGACAAGACCGCCAAGACCATCGCGAGCGACGCCGGACTGAGGACCGACGTGCTCGACCCGATCGAGGGCATCACCGCCAAGTCCCGCGGCAAGGACTACTTCTCCGTCCAGGAGGCCAACCTCAGGGCCCTCCGGCAGGCGCTCGGCGCGAAGTGAGGGGACACGAGATGACCGGCGAGCCCGTCATATCCCTGCGCGGTGTCACCGCCGAACTCGGCGCGCGGCCCGTGCTGCGCGGCATCGACCTCACCGTCGGCCGCGGCGAGGTCGTCGCGCTGCTCGGCGCCAACGGCTCCGGCAAGTCCACGGCGATCCGCACGATCATCGGCCAGGTCCCGGCGAGCGCCGGCACGGTCGAGCTGTTCGGCACCCCCCGCCGCGCCTTCCGGCACTGGGCGCGCGTGGGATACGTGCCGCAGCGCACGACGGCGGCGGGGGGCGTGCCCGCGACGGTCACCGAGATCGTCTCGTCCGGCCGGCTCTCCCGCAGCCGCTTCGGCGTCTTCCGCAAGACCGACCGGGAGGCCGTACACCGGGCCCTGGAACGGGTCGGGATGGCCGACCGTGCCAGGGACTCGGTGAACGCCCTGTCCGGCGGCCAGCACCAGCGCGTGCTGATCGCCCGCGCCCTCGTCGCCGAGCCCGAACTACTGATCATGGACGAGCCGATGGCGGGTGTCGACCTGGCCAGCCAGGAGGTGCTCGCCCGCACGCTGCGGCAGCAGGTCGAGGCCGGTACGACGGTCCTGCTCGTCCTGCACGAACTGGGCCCCCTGGAGGCCCTGATCGACCGGGCGGTCGTCCTGCGCGACGGCTGCGTGCTGCACGACGGCCCGCCCCCGCGGGCCGGGGCCGGCACTCCCCCGCTCCCGGCCTCGCTCGAGCGGGAGGACCCCCGGACCGGCCACGACCATGTACACCCGCACGCACCGGCGGGGCCGAATTCTCGCGGACGGGACTGCTGAGCCGATGGACTTCCTGAACTACGCCTTCATGCAGCGGGCCCTGCTCGCCGCCGTCCTGGTCGGCATCACCGCGCCCGCGGTCGGCATCTACCTGGTCCAGCGCCGCCAGGCCCTGATGGGCGACGGCATCGGACACGTCGCGATGACGGGCGTCGGCCTCGGCTTCCTCCTCTCCACCTCTCCGGTGTGGACGGCGACGGCGGTCTCGGTCCTCGGCGCGGTCCTGATGGAGCTGATCCGCTGGTACGGCAGGACCCGCGGCGACATCGCGCTCGCCATGCTCTTCTACGGCGGCATGGCCGGCGGCGTGATGTTCATCAACCTGGCGCCGACGGGCTCCACCGCGAACCTGACGACGTACCTGTTCGGCTCGCTGTCGACGGTGTCGCAGTCCGACGTGGTGTCGATCTGCCTGCTCGCCGGGTTCGTGGCGCTGGTCACGCTCGGCCTGCGCCGCCAGTTGTTCGCGGTCAGCCAGGACGAGGAGTTCGCCCGGGTCACGGGGCTGCCGGTACGGGCCCTGAACCTGCTGACGGCGGTCACGGCGGCGGTCACGGTCACCGTCGCGATGCGCGTGGTCGGCCTGCTGCTGGTGTCCGCGCTGATGGTGGTGCCGGTGGCGGCGGCCCAGCAGCTCACCCGCAGCTTCACGGCGACCTTCGCGGTCGCGGTCGCGATCGGCGTGGCCGTGACCGTCAGCGGCACGATCGCCTCGTACTACGAGGACGTCCCGCCCGGCGCGACGATCGTCCTGCTGACCATCGCCGCGTTCGTCGCACTGACGGCCCTGGCCACGCCGTTGGCCCGCCGCCGCGTCCGCGCGGCAGCCGGCGCCCGGCCCGCCGGGGAAGGGACCGGGTGCACGATCCCGGCCACGGGACAGGCCGGGAACAAGATCGGCGTCTGACCGCTGACAGCCCGGGCTGGCACAATGGCCGCCCGGGCAGAAGCGAGACGTGAGGAGGCAACCGGTGACGACCGCTGGACCGCCCGTGAAGGGCCGCGCGACCCGTCAGCGTGCAGCCGTGGCGGCGGCCCTGGACGAGGTCGAGGAGTTCCGCAGCGCGCAGGAACTGCACGACATGCTCAAGCACAAGGGCGACTCGGTCGGCCTGACCACGGTCTACCGCACCCTCCAGTCCCTCGCCGAGGCCGGCGAGGTCGACGTCCTGCGCACCTCCGACGGCGAGTCCGTCTACCGCCGCTGCTCGACCGGTGAGCACCATCACCATCTGGTGTGCCGCACCTGCGGCAAGGCGGTGGAGGTCGAGGGCCCGGCCGTCGAGAAGTGGGCCGAGGCGATCGCGGCGGAGCACGGGTACGTCAACGTGGCCCACACGGTGGAAATCTTCGGCACGTGTGCCGACTGCGCCGAGGGATGAGCGCGAGAGGGAGCGGGCCGTCGCCGGTCCCTTCGCGGTGATCAGCCACGTCCGAAGCAGCGCTCCAGCTCGTCGAAGTCGTAGAAGTCGCTGCCCCCGGCGATCGGACGGCAGCCCGCCTTGAAGGGCGTCTCCCGCTCGTCGTAGAGCATGCGGACGAGATAGCGGCCGTCCTTCTCGTACACGTCCCACTGGATGTTCGCCCCCAGGGGAGACACCGAGGCGCCCCGCCAGGGATTGTCGGCGTACGTGTACGGCTGTCCCGGCGTCGCCGGTTCCGTGCTGCCCGGCAGGCCCATCAGCGCGGCCAGCGGGATGATCTCCTCGGCGTGGGTGAAGCGCAGTTCGGCGCCGAGGTCGCTGGTGCCGGCGCGCTTGGCCTCGACCTGCTGGAAGAAGTCGTCCAGCAGGACGCCCGCCATCCTGTAGGTGATGTCGCTGCCGGCGAAGCCGGGGCCCTTCTCGTAGAAGTCCTGCGCGTCCGACAGGTAGCCGAACCAGGACGCGTCCGAGCGGGAGATGAAGCGGCCCATGTCCCAGCCCCTGCCGTCCGGGTCGGGGCTCTCCTGGATCATGGCGGGCGCGATGGCGTACAGGTTGTAGACGGCCTGCGCGGCGCCGACCTGGTCGGTGATCCCGTCGACGAAGGGCGCCGTGAAGAGCCGCCGCAGGACACTGCGCGCGGCCGCGTACGTCCTGGGCTGGTCGGTGACGGCCGCCAGGGTGTCCTTGAGGCGCTGGTCGCCCGCGATGTAGTCGCGGTACGCGGCACCGCCCGCCGCCTTGTGGAAGTACAGCAGGTCCCTGTCGGTCCGGGTCGCCCCGATCAGCGGCTTCAGCGCCGGGTCTGCGGCGGCCAGCGCGGCCGTGTACTCCCCGGCGCTGTCCACGGCCCGCCCCTGCCCGGAGCTGACCACGTCGATCTTCTCGCCCCGGCCGGCGATGTCCGCGAACAAAGTGGGCAGGCGCTGCTCCATGCGCGTCGCGGTGTCCCGCATCTCCTGCCGGCCGCGCCCGCTGAGATCGCCGTACCCGGTCTTCTCCATGGCGGCCGTCAGTGCCCGCACGACCGGCCCGAACTCCTCACCCCTGCGGGTGAGTCGACCCTCCGCACGAGCCTTGTCCCACAGCGGGAGGACCAGGTCGCCGTCCGCGCCGCCCGTCGCCGCACGCGAGCCGTGCCGGGAGACGTTCTCGGTGAAGACGGCGGTGTAGCCGGCCGGGGGCCGCTGGTAGCTGCGCGGGTTCTGCCCGGACGGGGGTCCCCCCGCGCGAGCGAATTCGACCGCGGGGGAATACGGCGCCTTGGTCCCGTAGCTCTCGCGGCGCGCGGGGCCGTCCTCCGGGGCGGCGTGCGCGGGCACCGCGGTGAGGAGCAGGGCGCCGAGGGCGAGGACAGAGCTGAGTCGTCTCATGAATCCCTCATCCTCGGCGGCCCCGATGAACCGCCGGTGGCTACGAGGTGGAATCGCCCTTCATGGCGGCCTCCATGGCGAGCAGCTCCTCGTTGGGAACGGCACCGCCGAACCGCCGGTCGCGGGAGGCGAATTCGACGCAGGCCCGCCACAGGTCACGCCGGTCGAAGTCGGGCCAGAGCACGTCCTGGAAGACCATCTCGGCGTACGCGCTCTGCCAGAGCAGGTAGTTGGAGGTGCGCTGCTCCCCGCTGGGGCGCAGGAAGAGGTCCACGTCCGGCATGTCCGGGTAGTACAGGTACTTCTGGATGGTCTTCTCACTGACCTTCCCCGGATCCAGCCGACCCGCCGCGACGTCCTCGGCCAGCGCCTTCGCCGCGTCCGCGATCTCGGCCCGCCCGCCGTAGTTCATGCAGAAGTACAGCGTGAGCAGGTCGTTGCCCTTGGTCTGCTCCTGCGCGACCTGGAGCTCCTTGGCGACGGACTTCCACAGCCTGGGCATACGGCCCACCCAGCGCACCCGGACCCCCAGCTCGTCGAGCTGGTCCCGCGTCCTGCGGATGAAGTCGCGGTTGAAGTTCATCAGGAAGCGGACCTCGTCGGGCGACCGCTTCCAGTTCTCGGTGGAGAAGGCGTAGAGGGAGATGTTGCGGACGCCGAGCTCGATGGAGCCCTGGAGGACGTCGAGCACCCGCTCGGCTCCGACCTTGTGCCCCTCGGTGCGCGGCAGTCCGCGCTCCTTCGCCCACCGGCCGTTGCCGTCCATGACGATCGCCACATGGTTCGGGACCAGCTCGCCCGGGAGCTTCGGCGCACGCGCACCCGAGGGATGCGGCTCCGGCGCCCTGTAATCGCGCCGCTGGCGTCCCAGGATCCCGCGTACGACCATGTGCTTCTCGTCTCCCTCGTGCTTCTCGACGTACCTGAGGCGGACTACTTCTCGACGTATCTGAGCGAACGCAGCCCGCGCTCCAGATGCCAGTGCAGGTAGGCGGACACCAGCCCGCTGCCCTCGCGGACGTACCGCGCCTCGCACGCGTCCGCCGTCTCCCAGTCTCCCGTAAGCAGCGCGCCGAGCAGCACCAGGGTCTGCGGCGACGGTACGACACTGCCCGGCACCCGGCAGTCGGCGCAGACGGAGCCGCCGGAGGCCACGGAGAAGAACCGGTTCGGTCCGGGCATGCCGCACTTGGCGCAGTCGCCGAAGCTCGGGGCGTACCCGTTGACGGCGAGGGAGCGGAGCAGGAAGGCGTCGAGGACGAGACGGGGCGCGTGCTCACCCCGGGCGAGGGTCCGCAGGGCGCCCACGAGCAGCAGATACTGCTGCACCGCCGGCTCCCCCTCGTGATCGGTGAACCGCTCGGCGGTCTCCAGCATGGCCGTCCCGGCGGTGTACCGCGCGTAGTCGGTGACGATCCCACCGCCGTACGGCGCGATCGTCTCGCTCTGCGTGCACAGCGGCAGCCCCCGCCCGACCAGCTCGCTCCCCCGCGCGAAGAACTGCACGTCGACGTGTGAGAACGGCTCCAGCCGGGCCCCGAACTTCGACTTCGTCCGCCGCACCCCCCGGGCCACGGCCCGCACCCGCCCGTGACCGCGCGTGAGCAGCGTGATGATCCGGTCCGCCTCACCCAGCTTGTGGGTGCGCAGCACGATGCCGTCGTCGCGGAACAGACTCATGCAGCCCATTGTCACCCACGCGGTCCCCTACCGGTGACGTCGGGCAACATGGTGAACATGTCCCGACGGGGGACCTCCTTCCCAGCTCTCCGGCGGCCGGCGGCAGCGTGTCGCCGTCGCCCGCGCGCTCGCGCCGGACCCGGCGCCGGTCGTCGCCGACGAGCCGACCAGCGCGCTGGACGTGTCGGTCCGGGCGCAGATCCTCGATCTCCTGGTGGACCTGATGGAGCGCCTCGGGCTCGTCCTGGTGTTCGTCTCGCACGACATCCAGACGGTACGGCGGATGAGCGACCGGGTGATCACCATGTACCTGGGCCGGATCGTGGAGGAGTCCTTGGCCGACCGGGTCACCGGCGCCGCCCGGCACCCGTACACCCGGGCCCTGTTCTCGGGCCGCGCCCGGCCTGCTGGACCCGATCGACCCGATCCCGCCGACCGGTCCGGTGCCCTCGGCGACCCGGCCCCCGAGCGGCCGTCCGTTCCGCACCCGGTGCTGGAAGGCGGACGGGGCGTGCGCCGAGGTGATGCCGGATTCCTCGGCCGCGTCACGGTCCGGACACCGCTACCGGTGCCACCATCCTCTCCAGGAGGAGGAACCGACCCGCGACCTAGC
>NZ_JCAJZW010000074.1:0-24113 GCF_059510455.1 Streptomyces sp. NTD91 | reverse complement strand
CGCAGCAATTTCATGCCAGTTGGGCGATCGCGGGAACTTGCGCAAGCCCTGCCCGCAGACCGCCCAGTCTCACCACCGGCGAATCAAAACGGCATCATACAAGTCTGCATGTATGGGATATGACGCCTGGTCGACTCGTCCACCGTGTCTCGAAGAACAATCCGAAATTCCCCATTTCTCGGAGCCGTTGGGTGGCTCAATGCGCCGTACGAGTGGGAGAAAAGTGTTGCTGCAGTGCAGGCGTCGTCTCCTGCTACAGCATGGGTGCGGCACATAGAACTGGTCGACCGCACCTGCTTCCGGTACGCCGGAAAGCAATTCATGGGCCGCCTTGACCGCCGAGGTTCTCCTCCGCGGGGGAAGCGGTCCATTTCTAATCCGGCGCTTATCGGATTCGGATGGATTTAGCGCGGTCTCGGATGCGACAAGAGGCGTGATGCACCAAGAACCCACCAGACCGTCATCGGTTCGGCACCCGCTGGGGCGGGGTGCACCGAGGCCTCCGGCATGGCGCCGGGCAACAGTGGTCTCAGCGCTGCTCACTCTGCTCATGATGTGCGTGAGTGGCGGTCTTGCCGACGCTCGCCCACTGTCGGTCGGCTCTCACCGTGCCGCGAATTCCGGGAACCGGACATCGGCCGGGCCGCAGAACCCGAAGGACGTGGTCGAGTTCGGGTGTGCTCACCCGAACTCGCCCGACATGGCTCGCTGTTTCGGTCTCATGGTGGGACACCGAACCACCGGAGGGCAGATCTCGCCAACTGTCAGCGGGTCCCCGACCAGCGCCGGCTACACACCATCCGCCCTGCAGTCGGCATACCACTTGGTCGGCACGTCCGGCTCGGGGCGCACGGTGGCCATCGTCGATGCTTATGACGATCCGAACGCAGAGTCCGATCTGGCGACGTACCGGAAGTCCTATGGCCTTCCCCCGTGCACCACGACCAACGGATGCTTCAGGAAGGTGAACGAGAACGGGCAGACCTCACCGCTTCCGCCGGGCGACTACGGCTGGGCGGAAGAGATCAGTCTTGATCTGGATATGGTCTCCGCTGCCTGCCCCGACTGCCGCATCCTGCTGGTCGAGGCAAATTCGGCTTCTACCCCCGACCTGATGAAAGCCGAAGATCGAGCGGCCGCCACACCCGGTGTGACATCCATTTCCAACAGTTGGGGCGAGCCGGAGGACAACGCGGTGGCGTCCGATGACATTCACTTCAACCATCCCGGTGTCGCCATCACCGTGAGTTCCGGTGACTCCGGCTACGGTGTGTCCTGGCCCGCCTCTTCCCCCTATGTCACCGCGGTCGGTGGAACTTCGCTGATCAAGGCGTCCAACTCCCGTGGCTGGAGTGAGACGGCATGGAGCGGCTCGGGTTCGGGCTGCTCGGCCTATGAACCAAAGCCCGCTTGGCAGCACGATCCCGACTGCAGTCGGCGGACCGTTGCGGATGTGTCTGCTGTCGCCGACCCGTATACCGGAGTGGCCACCTACGACACCTACAACAGTTGTGGTCACAGCAACTTGTGCGACATCTTGCTCTCCCTCGGCCTGGTCCAGGGTGCCGACGGCTGGATCCAGGTGGGCGGCACCAGCGTGTCCTCCCCGATCATCGCCAGCGTCTATGCGCTCGCGGGCAATGCCGCATCGAGCGTCTATGGCTCCTACCCGTACAGCCACACCTCCGCACTCAACGATGTGGACTCGGGCAGCAACGGCTCCTGCGGTGGAAGTTACCTGTGTACAGCACGCCCGGGTTACGACGGCCCGACGGGGCTCGGCACGCCGAGTGGCATCGGGGCCTTCCTGAGGGGTGCTGGGCGACAACGGGGGTGAGCAGCCATTGCTCTCCCGGTCCTGAGAGACGTGCCTCGAGCGTGGATCTCGGCCGGATGGTCGCGGGGCGTACGGGCGGGTTCTTCTGAACGGTTGCTCGGTGTCGAACACCGAGCAGCAGCCCCCTGCCACGGAGGCCCGGGCCAAAGGTGCTCCGACAGGCAGGTTCTCTGAGACCCGAGTTCATCGGTCGACGAGTACATGAGTGGGTTCAAGGCGGCGTCGTAGCAGGTCAGTGAGGTGCGGCTTGCCGGAGGGCCGCGAAGGCGGGTACCCGCCCGCCACCCGACCGGCCCGTCCTCCCAGCCCGTCAACGGCCCACCGAGGCGGTTCCGCACTCCGAGTATCCGGCCCGGCCGGGAATCGTCGAGCACCGCGCCGGACAGACCGATCCTGCCGCGGTTGACGAAGAAGGGGAACCGACGAAGTCGTGAAGGCCGTCGCCGGTGTCGCCGCGCCGGCGTTCGCCGACAGTGCCGCCGATGTGACGCCCACCAGCCTCAACGGTGCCGTGAAAACAGGCTCACCGAGGGCCCTTGCGACGTGATGCCGCTGCACCACCGGTCGGACGCGCTGGACACGGAGAACCGGCACTCCGCGTTGCTCACGGTCAAGGGGCCGGCGGGTGCGCTGAACCGACACGGCTCGCTGCCGGGCGGTCTGCCGTTGCAGAACTGACCGTGACGTCCGCCGTGTTCGAGGGGCACCGAGAGGTGTCCCTCGTTCGTATGGACAGTGCCGGCCGCTGGTCCGGTCGAGTGATGCGGCGCCGGGCTGCTGCGGGGGGTCGTCGCTACGATCGCGCGGTGATCTCAACCACAAGCGAAACGCTCCCCGCCCGCCCCGCCGACCTGGGCACGATCGTCGTACTGGCCTGGAGCGGAGAAGCTCCCGACGGGGACATGCCCTACCTGCTCGCCTACCCCCTCGGCGACGGCGAGGGCGGCCCGGAGGCCTCCTCCCTCGCCGTCCGGCGGCTGTTGGAGAGCAATGGCCTGCCCGTGGGCGGCGACCTCGTGGACGGTGCCGCGAAGCCCGGGCTGCCGGTCAGTCTGCTGGTCGAGGCCGGGCAGGCCGTCGTGAGCACGGCGCAGCTCAAGGCCCAGTGCCCGGCGCCGCGGGAATGGCTGGAGGCGGCCGGGACGCGCGGCTTCGCCTATCTCGTCTTCACCACCCGTCCCTGGCCCGAAGCCGTGCCGGGCAGGGTGGTGGATCCTGCGGCACTGGCCGCCTTCGCCGGCGCCGAGGAGACCCTGAGGCAGGCGGCACACCTGGTCCTGCCGGTCCGCACCCTGCGCGGCTGACCGCCGAGAACACAGGCGGCGGCCGCGCATCCGCGCCGCGGCCGACCCCGGCACATCGATGAGGATTGCTGGACGAGCGGCCGGCTGTGCCGTCCTGCCACGACCGTCACGGCCCCCGTTCCGGTACCGCTGGAGGCGGGGAGAAGTCGCTCGGCCTCGAACTGCCGAAGGCGGGCGGCGACTGCCGGTGCCGGCATCCCGGACGGGCCGCGGTACGGCGAGGGGCGGCCCGTGCCCGAGCGGACGTCGCCAACTGCCGTCGGCCTCTGGCTGTCCGGCGTAGGGCTGCGCTCCCCGCTGCCGCACCTCCTCGGCGACGGCCACGAGCACGCACGCCTCGGCGCCCCCGCCGTATGACGCGGAGCGGGACGACGGCACCCCCACACCGGCTGAGTGCGCCCCCGTCCAACGCCGGGCATCGGCTGATCCCCCCGCTCGAGAACGGCGACCGCCGACCGCCCTCTCCTTCTCGACCATGAGCTTCGACACGCATTCGACTCCTGTTTGCGCGCATCCGCCCGTCGCACCGGCGAGGGCTGGGGCGCCGCACGGCCCCCGGCGCCTCCCACGCGGGGCCTGCCGGCGTCGTGGTCGAGAAAGTCCGACCGGCAGGGCAGTCGAACCCTCCTCCGTAACGATCTTTACAGGGGAACGAGGGAGGGCACATTGAACGCCGACGAGGAACGCCAGGCGAGTTCGTCGCAGCGCGGTCGAGATCGTTGCTGCACACGGCCTACTTGCTGACCGGGGACTGGGAACAGGGCCGCGACCTGCTCCGGACCGCGCTTGCCTCCACCGCTCGGCGTTGGTCGAAGCTGCGTGGCCGGGAGCAGCCGGAGAGCTAGGTGCGCCGGGCTCTCTACCACGCCCAGGTGGATCGCTTCAGGCTCCTCGGCTGGGGGTGGGAGACGGTCACGGACACCCTGCCGAACCAGCCGTCCGGGCAGGTCGCCGACTGGGCCGACACCGTGGTCCGGCGGCAGGACATCATGGCCGCGCTGCGGCGGCTGCCCAAGCGCCAGCGTGCGGTGATCGTGCTGCGTTACTTCGAGGACCGGCCGGACGACGAGATCGCCGCGATTCCGGGCGTCGCTCAGGGGACAGTCCGCAGCCAGCCCCACAAGGCCCTCGCCTCTCTCCGCACCACGCTGGCCGGGGCAGGGCCGTCGGCCTCCTCCTCCACCGCCTCCGGAAGAAGCGTCATCCGTGAGAACGGCGGTGACGCCGCCGGTGCCCATCTGGTCGGCCGGCCCGACGGTGCGTTGCGTGTCGCCCGGCGGCGGCAGCGGCCGGCCCGCACCGGGGCCGGCGTCCTCGCAGCCGCCGTGGCCATCACCGCCTGGGTGGCCGTCGGGGACGGCGCGACCCCCCGCGCGCACGTGGTTCAGGGCGGTACCGGGAAGGTGGTCCCGGTCTCCCTCCTGCCGGTCACCTCGTCCATGGAGTCCGCCTGCGCCGATGGCAGCAGCGGCTCCACCGTGCACGCGACCGCGACCCAACCGGCGTCCTGCCTCCACGCCGACCGGGCCAGGGGTATGACCGACGTCCGTGTCACCTCCGCGAAAGACGAGATTGGTCCGGCGCCGTCGATGTCAGCACGGCTTCTGGAGGGGTGGAGGGGTGGAGGGGGACCGGGCGTCCTTGCCCCTTGTGCTTGGTGAGAAAAATGAGTGAATACTCTATGGCTGTCTTACGGTCGGTCCGTGTCCGGCCGGTGCGACAGCTCCACCCGTGCCGTACAAGCAGGAGAACTGTGTGAAGATCTCGTTCCTCATCCACAACGTGTATGGCTTGGGTGGAACAAATCGGACAACGATCAATCTGGCCTCTGCCCTGGCCGAACGCCACGAGGTGGAGATCGTGTCGGTGTTCCGGAGCACCGACGCACCGCTGTTCGCCGTGGACCCGCGGATCAGGCTGACCAGCCTCGTCGACACGCGTGAGGTGCCCGAGAAGGACCGGTCCGTACCGGCCCGGGTCTTCCCCGCAGCCGAGGCCCGCTACCACCAGTACAGCACGGTGACGGACGAGCGGACCGCCGCGTACTTCCGCCGGAACAGCCCGGACGTGCTCATCGGGACGCGGCCCGGACTGAACGTGTACGTCGCGCGGCTCGCCGGCGACCGGACGCTGCGCATCGGGCAGGAGCACATCACGCTCGCATCGCACTCGCAGGCCCTGCGTTCGGAGCTGAGGCAGGCCTACGCACGCCTGAACGGGTTCGTCACGGTCTCCGAGGCCGATGCCGCCAACTACCGCAGCGACATGGCGATTCCGGGGCTGCCGATCGTCTCCGTACCGAACAGCGTCCCCGCGCCGGCGGTGTCTCCGGCCGACCCTGCCGCCAAGACGGTCGTCGCCGCGGGGCGGCTCGCGGCCATCAAGCGGTACGACCTGCTCGTACAGGCCTTCGCGCAGGTCGCCGCCAAGCATCCCGACTGGCGGCTTCGGATCTACGGCGACGGCGGCCGGCGCGGAAAGCTGCGCTCCCTGATCAACGACCTCGGCCTGTACAACCAGGTCCATCTGATGGGACTCGCCTCGCCGATCGAGGCCGAGTGGGTCAAGGGTTCGATCGCCGCGGTCACCTCGGACAGCGAGTCCTTCGGCATGACCATCGTGGAAGCGATGCGCTGCGGCGTCCCGGTCGTGAGCACCGACTGCCCTCTCGGCCCGCGTGAGATCATCCGCGACGGCGAGGACGGCCTGCTGGTCCGGCCAGGAGACGTCGACTCCATCGCCGAGGGCCTCCTGCGGTTGATCGACGACCACAGCGCGCGGGCCGCCATGGGTGCCGCGGCCCGCCGCAACGCCGAGCGGTTCGACCCCGCCGCGATCGCCGTGCGCTACGAGGAGCTGTTCCGTGAGCTCGGCGCCGGCCGCTCCACCACGACGCCCGGACGCACATCGCTGTGGAGCCGTCTGCGACGCACCGGCGCCGGACGGGCGGCCGCGCCTCAGGCGGCAGCGTCGGAGCCGTCGGCTCCGATGAGCGGGTCCGTCCGTGCGGGCTCGGACGGCTCGCTGCGCGTGACACCGGCGCCTGCCGCCCCCGTCGACGAGGGCGAGCTGCTGCTGATCAGACGCGGCGGCAAGGATCGTACGACGTTGCGCGTGCCACTCGCCCGCGACGGCGGCGGTCGCCTCTCGGCTCCCGTCGAGCGCGCGCTGCCCCTGGGGAACGCGGTGTGGGACCTGTGGATCGCTCCGGCGAAGGGGCCGCGCAAGAGGCTGCGCAGCGACCCGCTCGACCTGCGGGGCCTGATGGACTTCCGGCCGGAACCTCGGCTCTCCCCGGTGCGGGCGCTGCTGCCGTACACGACCGTGGACGGGTTCATCGCGCTGAGCACCCGTGAGGCCGACGTGCACGCCGAGGTGGAGGGCGTCGACATCGACAGCGGTGAGATCGGCGTCACGGTGCGCCTGTTCGGGACCGATGCCGACGTCGACGGGTTCGAGTTGCGGCACCGCCGCCGCGCCGACGCCCCGGTCCTGGAGCCGTCCTGGCACCGCGACGGGGACGGGCTGCTGCACGCCCGTGTCATCTGCGCGGACGTCGCTCGGCACCACCACGACGAGGAGGACCTGTGGGACCTGTCGGTCCGCGTCTCCGGACGGGCCGAACCTGTGTCCGTCAGCGGCTGGTTCGGCGACGTCAAGGACCGCAAGAAGGTGTACGTCTACCCGGTCACGGTGTTCGAGGAAACCCCGCGTGGACGCGCCCGGGTACGCCCGTACTACACGGTCGACAACGGCCTCTCCGTCAACGCCGTCGACCTGCCGTAGTGGCCCGTGGCCGAGTCCCGGCCCGGTCGCGTCCGCGGCGGGGGCCGGGAAGCGCGCCCGGCGGAGCGGAGCGCAGCCGGGGCTCGGTGCAGCGGGGAAAGTCTCATCCCCCTACGCGGCTCCCCCCAGGTCGCGAGGCCGCTGTCCCAGTCGTGGACCGGACGTGTGGCGCTGCGTCAGCCGGGCGGCACCGGTGCGGTTCATCCGCCTCCGCGAGGACATGGCTCCCCCAGGACGTTGCCGCCTTCGGGGAGGGCGCCGTGCCGGCCGCCGGCTGACCGCAACGGCCGGAACGTCTCCTTCCTGCTGACCGTCCACACCCGGTGCATCTCGGCGCACCTGCGTGACCTCGAACGGCGGATTCTGACGCGAGGAGACCTCCTCGACCTGCCCGAGACCGGCCGACGGCCGCCGGAGCGCGCACGCCGATGAGCACCAGGACGCAGGCTTTGGCCTCCTTTCAACGCTTCCGTCGGCGCCCGCCCCGGCCCGCAGCTGCTACCGCGCCCGCGGTTGGCGATTCAGCCTGCGGGCCGGTGCGGTCGGCCGAGACGACCAGGGCGGCCAGGAGCGTGGTGACCGGCACCGAGGCGACCAGACCGATCGATCCGACCAGCGTGCGCACGATCTCCTCGGCCACCAGTTCGCTGTTGGCGACCGTGCTCACACCGCTCTGCGCGATGGAGAAGAGGAGCAGCAGGGGTAGCGCGGCGCCGGCGTAGGCGAGGACCAAGGTGTTGACCACGGAGGCGATGTGGTCGCGGCCGATGCGGATGCCCGCCCGGTACAGGCCGCGCCGGCCCATCGAGGGGTTGGCCTCGTGCAGCTCCCAGACGGCCGACGTCTGCGTCACCGTGACGTCGTCGAGCACGCCGAGGGAGCCGATGATGACGCCGGCGAGCAGCAGACCGCTCATGTCGATCTTCCCTGCCCCCTCCGGAGCCGGGCCTGCGCGGCGGCTCGGAGGAAGAGTACGGGAACGGCCGTGTGTGGTCTCAGCACGAGCATCGCCGCCATCGGTCCCGACGGCGTTCGACGTGCTCAGCAGAGTGAGCCACCGGGAAGGCCATCGAAGTCCTCCAGGGTCAGCTCTGTGCCGCCTGGTCGCTGCCTGGCACGCTTCGCGGCTACGGCCCTTCGCCGTGAGCGGGTGCGGACGGGCTGGGCTCAGTCCTCGTCCTGGGCACGCCGGTAGAGCTTGGCGATGTCGTCGTCGAAGTACGCGGCGTAGGAGACATCGTCCTGGTCGCCGCCGCCCTCATGGCCGCCCAGGACGCCGATGACGGTGCCGGTGTGGCTCTTGGGGTCGTAGCCGGCGAGCCAGGGACTGCCGCTGGTCCCGTCCGCGAGGCCGGTGCACTGGATGCGCAGCTGGGTGTCGCTGAACTTCGTGGTCCGGTTCCGGCACGAGACGGGGGTGTCACGGCTGGTGGGATACCCGGTGATCTCGACCTTGTTGTGGAAGCCGCGGTCCATACCGAGGGTGTTGCCGCCCAGGACGTCCTGGATGTCCTTGCCGTCCTTCTGGTCGACGACGAGGAAGGCGACGTCGAGGTCCTCGTCCTGCGACTTGGCCCAGCGGTCGTCGACGACCACCTTGCTGACCTTCCACAGGCCGGTGGGTTCGTCGCCGTCGCGGTAGCCGAGGGCGAAGACCAGGTCGTTCAGAGGCTGTCCGGAGTCGGCGTCGAAGGCGCAGTGGGCCGCGGTGATCAGCATGTTCCGGCCCGGACTCCGCACCACGCTCGCCGTGCAGAAGTGGGCGCCCCGGTCGTCCTTCTCGAAGACCGCGCCGATCCGGGCGTTCTCCTCGGTCCTGAGGGGGGTGTACGCGGTGCCGTCCTTGGCCGGGGCCGTCGCGGGGAGGTCCTGGTCCTGGTCCCGCGGGGACCGGCCGGGCTCGCCGGACTTGCCGAAACCGCTGCGCCCGCCGCTTCTGACCGTATTGGTCATATCCGCGGCGTCGCCCACGACCACGGCTGCCCCGACGATGACCAGGGTCAGGGGCAGTATGGAATTCCTGGCCAGCGAGCGCACAAGGTCATTATCGACGCGGGCCGGGAAATCGGGAGGTGCTTCAACAGGAGGCTCCCGTCACAAGCCACCGCCCGGACCGGCCATCGGCACCCTGGTCGAGCGTGCCACCCGGTAGATCCCGCTCCTGCACCTGCCCGGCGACCACGGCGCCGAAAGAGTCCAGGACGCGCTGGTCACCACGGTCCAGACCCTGCTCTCCCACCTCCGAAGGTCCCTGGCCCGGGACCAGGGAAGCGGTATGGGCGCCCACGGCGCAAAGATCACTGGAATCGGCCCCCTTCATGAGGGGGCTAACCGATCCTATGGAAGAGCAAAGCCACGACGGCGAGTGCGCCGACCGACGAGGCGCGCGCATGTCTCGCTGCACCCTGACAAAGTCGTACCGGGCCTGGATGCCACCCAGGTCGCACCCTCACAGAGCGCGAGATCGGCCGTGAGGCAGGCGGAATCTCAACGACTGAGTCAAAACGACGGGCGCCGGCAGACAGTGAGGACTCTGCGATGCCCGGCGCCCGCTCCCTCATCACTCGACCCGGGAGGCCGTCACATGACCCGCCATCTCAGCCCTCGCGCTCTGCTGGCCCTCGCCGCCGGACTGGTCGTCGCCCTCGCTGCCGCCGTGGCGGGCGTGCTGCTCACCAGCGCCAGCAGCCAGCCGCCCAAGGTGACGCTCCCACTCCGGCAGGTGACCCGGGTCGCCCTGCCGGGTGACAGTTCCCGCTTCGACTATGCAAGCCTCGACCCCGGACGCGGACTGCTGTTCATCGCCCACCTCGGCGCGAGCCAGGTCATCGAGGTGGACGTCCGCACGGGTCGCGTCGTACGGACCATTGATGGCCTGTCCGGTGTCCACGGCGTGTTGGTCGTCCCCGACCGGCACCGGGTGTACGCCACCGCGACGGACAGCGACGAGGTGGCCGTCATCGACGAGACCACCGGCGCCGTCCTGCACCGCAGCCCCACCGGCGATTACCCCGACGGGCTGGCCGACGACCCGGAGCACGGCACGGTGTGGACGACCAACGAGTCCGGCGGCTCGGAGACCGTCATTGACGCAGCCACTGGAGCGGTCCGCGGTACTGTCCCCCTCGGCGGCGAGGCAGGCAATGTCGCCTACGACCCCACGAGTCGGCAGATGCTCGTCGACGTCCAGACCCGCAACCAACTCGCCGTCATCGACCCGGTCAGCCTCCGCATCACCCGCCGTGTCTCATTGCCCGGCTGCGACCACGACCACGGCCTGATCCTCGCCTCCGCCGACCGACTGGCGTTCGTCGCCTGCGACGGCAACGCTCGCCTACTCGCGGTGGACCTGTCCACCTGGCACATCACCGGTACCGACGCGGTCGGCCAGGACCCCGACGTGCTGGCATACGACCCCGTGGCCCGACACCTGTACGTCGCCGCGGAGTCCGGTTGGGTCACCACCGCCGACAACCGCGACCGGCATCTGACCGTCACCGGCCGCGCCCATCTCGCTGACGGTGCCCACGTCGTTGCCGTCGACCCCACCACCCACCGCAGCTATTACCCCGTCCCGCATGGCCCCGGTGGGCGCCCCGAACTCCTCGTCTATCAGCCCGTTCCATGAACGTCGGCTCAGGCTTCCCCGACGTGAGGTCGGTGTAACGGCTTTGGGGTGGCGCTGCTTTGGCGCGAGTGATCATGGCCCCGTAAAGCCGTGGAGCCGACCGCCCCCGCCACGACGAAGCCTTTCTCTGACGTTAGGCGGCTGTCGCTGGGCGCGCGGCACGGGCGCCGGCCGGGCTGGAGCGGGGCGGAGACAGCCAGGAGCGCAGGCCCGGCCGGGGGCCGGGCCTGCGCGCGGTGAGCGGAGCGGGCCGCACTTGAACCAGTGGAGAAAATTTGAATCACCAGAACGTCGGGCACCAGCTGGGATTCGACATCGATCACCTTCGGGCTGTTGATCTCTGACTGCCGGTCCTGGCACCTGCTAGAGGGCTGCCCGCGTGCCAGAAAACGATCACACGGAGTGCAGCAGTCGAACGTCTACGGGCGCAGATCGGAGCAGGTCGGTGATCAAAACGCTCGGCCGCGTTTGCGTCAATCTGCACGAGGAAAAGGTGATTGCGAGTCCGCACGAACAGGGGGGTGAAAATGTCGTACGGATACCTTGCGGAAACCGCCGACGGGAGATATATCCCTTTTACGACTCCCGTACACCACGAAACACACCACGCAGGCCTTCAAGGCTGGTGGGACGAGCACAGGCACCATGCGCAGCAAGCGGTCGATGCGGTGCAGAGGGTCCTCGGGTTCACCGAGCGACTCCTTGACGATGCCTACAAGATTGTCGCCATCCATGAACATGTCCAAGGGATGCGCGGCAAAAAAGTTGCGGACGTCAACCATTGAGTTGACGGGCCGCTCCTTCTAGGTCCCATGCATGCCGATGGAAGGCACAAGCGCTGGGCATGCGAGAACGCCCCCGCCAAGACGGCGGGGGCGTTCTCGCATGCCCAGGAACTCCTTGCTCCGGCGTCCCCGTTCCAGGTAATCTCAAGTCCCCCGTTCCAGTGCTTCTTGATCCGGCCGCATGATCTCCATGTGGCTGCCGTGATCACATCCTCGGAACCGTGCTGGATGACCCCGTTCACGGGACTGACCCCGAACTTCTCACCGACGCGATCCGCTCTGCGGCGCGCCGCGCCTCGCCGAGACATCACGCCCCGTCCTCGACGGCCGCGCGTACGACTTCCGGCTCGGCGACCAACTCGACATCCGTCCCATCCGCTCCGTCGACTTCGCGGGCGCCTCCGAGCTGTCCAGCCGGGCCGTCGCCGCCTACATCGCCAAGTACGCCACCAAGGGTGCCGAGACCGCCGGCACCCTGGACCGTCCAGTCCGCAACCCGATCACGTCGGCTCCGGCGTCACCGAACACGCCCGGCGGATGATCCTGACCTGCTGGCACCTGGGCGCGCTCCGCGAACTCGAAGGCCTGCGCCCGCGCAAGTGGGCCCACATGCTCGGTTTCCGCGGCCACTTCTCCACCAAGTCCCGCGCCTATTCCGTCACCCCCGGCGGTCTACAGCTACAGCAAGTGCGTGAACGCGTACATCGTCCCCGACTCGGCAAGAAGAAGCTCGCCCGGCTCTCGGCCAGGGACGTGCGGCTGTTCCTCGACCGGGCCAGGCAGGCCTGCCAGTGCTGCGCCCAGGGCCAGGACGTGGCGCGTCCGCCGGCGAAGCGTCGTTGCTGCGCGCTGAGTCCCAAGAAGTGCTGCAACAAGCAGCTGTCACCGCGCATGGTGCAGTACCTCCACGCCGTACTGTGCAACGCGCTGCAGCACGCGGTCCGGGGGGAACCGGTGCAGCGCAACGTCGCCAAGCTCGTGCAGGTGCAGACTCCCCGGTACCGCGTCGGGCGCGGCCTGTCCGTCGCTGAGGCGAAGAAGCTTCTGGCCGACGTGCGTGACGACCGGCTGAGCGCGGCGTACGTGCTCGCCCTGTACCTGGGGCTCCGGCGCGGCGAGCTGCCGGGACTCCACTGGTCGGACGATGACCTGGACGGGGGATCGCTGGAGATCCGTACGGCCCTGCAGCGGGTCAACGGAGAGCTGACGCTGACCGCGCCCAAGACGCGCCGCCCGGAGCAGCCCGTACCACTCCCGGCCGTGTGTGTCGACGTACTCCGCCGGCACCGTGAGCGCCAGGCGGAGGAGCGTGAAACCGCGGGGGAGCGGTGGCAGGAAACCGGCCTGGTCTTCACCACCCGGCGGGGTACTCCGATCGAGCCTCGGAACCTGAACCGGCACTTCTACCCGGTCCGTGAGCGGCTGGGCCTGGACGTCCGCCTCCACGATCTCCGGCACGTCTGCGTGACCCTGCTGCTCGGCCTCGGCATCCCGCCGCACATCGTGCGCGACATCGTCGGACACAGCGCGCTGGACGTGACCATGAGCATCTACGCGCACGCCGACATGACCGAGAAGCGAGCCGCGCTGGACCGGCTGGGGAGCCTGCTGGCCGACGAGTGAGTGACGGGGCCGTTGCCGTCAGCGTTGCCGTCAGAGACACGAAACGCCCTGGAGGGGAGATCCCCTCTGGGGCGTTTTTGCTGGTGGCGGGTGGCGCCCCCGGCAGGACTCGAACCTGCGGCCAAGCGCTTAGAAGGCGCCTGCTCTATCCACTGAGCTACGGGGGCCTGGTGGCGGAACCAAGGATAAAGCTCCCTGGTCCTCGACCCTGTCGCTTCGCCTCCGTGGCTCGATGTGGAGGTTCGGTGAAGCGATCCCGATAATCGCAGGCAGGTACGAATCGTGCATCGCTTTTGGCCTCCGACGCACCGGGTGTTGTGCACTCGTTATGCCTGAGCTGTGCCCGCGCCCTAGTCATCCCTTGCGCCCTTTCTGTCCTCTCGCCGCGCAGACATGTCCATATGCTTCAGAATTCCCCTAAAATTGGGCATTCTTCGCATGTGGTGACCTTGGACGTACGGCCTCAGCTGCTCGACACTCTCTCCGCGCTGCGCGACCGTGTCGCCGCCGCACGCTTTCCGCTGCCTCTCCCGGGAGCGCCGCGCGCGCGTGCCAACCGCGACGAACTCCTCGCGCAGCTCGACGACTACCTGGTACCCCGCCTGAAGGAGCCCGAGGCGCCGCTCCTGGCCGTCGTCGGCGGGTCCACCGGAGCCGGCAAGTCGACGCTGGTGAACTCCCTCGTCGGCCGACGGGTGAGCGAGGCGGGTGTCCTCAGGCCGACGACCCGGACACCCGTCCTCGTCTGCCATTCGGAGGATCATCACTGGTTCAGCGGTATGCGTGTGCTGCCCGACCTCACGCGCGTGTGGGGCGCGGAGGAGGACTCCGACGACCTCATGCCCTCCGGCGTGCCCCCCGCGCGCGTGCTGCGCATCGAGACCGCCGACACCCTCCCGCGCGGACTCGCCCTCCTCGACGCCCCCGACATCGACTCCCTGGTCGCCGACAACCGTGTCCTCGCCGCCGAACTGATCTGCGCCGCCGACATCTGGATCATGGTCACCACGGCCGCCCGCTACGCCGACGCCGTCCCGTGGCACCTGCTGCGCACCGCCAAGGAGTACGACGTCGCCCTCGTCACCGTCCTGGACCGAGTGCCCCACCAGGTCGTCTCGGAGGTCTCCCGGCAGTACGGCGCCCTGCTCACCAAGGCCGGGCTCGGCGACGTACCGCGCTTCACCGTGCCCGAGCTGCCCGAGTCCGCCTGGGGCGCCGGCCTGCTGCCCGCCACCGCTGTGGCCCCGCTGAGGGACTGGCTCACCCAGCACGCCCAGGACCCGGCCGCGAGAGAGCACGTCATGACCCGTACGGTCCATGGCCTCCTCGACTCGCTCAAGGCCCGCATGTCCGAGCTGGCCGGCGCCGCCGCCGCCCAGTACGCGGCCGCCCTCCGGCTCACCTCCGCCGTGGAGAGTGCCTACGACAGCGAGCACGCGCGCGTACGCGGCCGGCTCCGGTCCGGCGCCGTGCTCTCCGGGGACGCCCTGAAACGCTGGCGGGCCTTCCCGCTGGACTGCACGCCCGGCGAGCTCCTGGATGCCCTGGTGGAGAGCCTGGCCGCCCTGCTGCTGTGTTCCGTCACCGCCGCCGACGAGCGCGTCGACGAGGCCTGGCGGCGCGAGCCGGCCGGGGCCGACCCGGCCCTCGCCGCCGGCGACTCCGCCCTGGAGAGCTCCGAACACCGCATCGGCTTGGCCGTACGGCGCTGGCGGCGCGAACTGGGGGAGTACGCCGAGGACGAGGTACGCGTGCTGGAACGCTCCGTGGCACCGGACGTCGAGGCCGTCGCAGCCCTGGTCGCCACCGCGGTGCTCGGCGGACGGCGGGCGCGCACCGCCGGCGAGGGGCTCGCGGAGCGGATCGGGGCGCACGGCGCGCTGCGGTTGCGCGACCGGGCCGGGCGGCTGCTCGACGAACACGTGGACCGCGTCATGCACAACGAACGCGAGCGGCGCCTCGCCCCGCTCGACGCCCTCGACATCCAGCCGGATCCCCAGGCCGAACTCATCGCCGCGCTGTCCGTACTGCAGAAGGAGAGGTGACCGGTGACCTCCGTCACTGACCAGGACCACACGGATCACACCGACCACATGAGACGCGTGGGACGCATGCGGGACAAGGAGCCGGACATCCACGGCAACGAGAGCGGCAGTACCGGGTGCCGCGAGCACGGCGCTCGCTCCGAGCCGGCGCTGGTGGACCACGGGGGCCACGGGGGCGGGATGGCCGACGGCACGGAGGGCGCCGCAGCTGTCGCCGCTGCCGAGGGGCGGCCGAGCAACCACAGTGGTGAACCCTCTCCCGGCGCTGCGTCGGTGGCAGCGGAAGGCGGCCTTCCGGATCGCACGGTTGCTGGCGCAGGCACGGACTCCCGCACCGACGGGGCGGAGCACGCGCACGCCGCCCAGAACCCCGCGCGCCCGACGAGTGACCGACACGCGCACGTGCGGGACGACGAGGGCGACGGCAAGGGCAAGGGAAGGTGCGAGGGTGACGGCGAGGCCGTGGCTCGGGAGCGGCCCGCAGGAGTCGGGGCGGGGGGCGAAGGCCGGGGCCGGCAACCGGCGGAGAACGCGGACACCGGCCGCGGTGCGCAGCTGCCCCTGCCGCACGCGCCCGCGTACCCCACGGCCGACACCGCCACCGAAGCCGTACCGCTCCCCACCGGCGGACCCGCCCCCGCATCGCTCCCGGCCCTGCCGCGGCTCCCGCACATGCCCACGTTCCCGCAGCCCCCCGCCCCCCGCACCCCCGCAGACCCGGCCACCGCCTCCGGGGCACCCGAAGCCGCGAGGTCCCCGGAGCCGTCGAACTCCTCCCGGCCCTCGGCCGCCACCCGGGCCGCGGACCCCCAGCGATCCTCGGAGCCCTCCCCGGCGGCCGAGCCCTCCCGGCCCGCGGACCCCTCCACACCCCCCGACTCCTCGGAGCCCTGGGACGACGGTCTCATCGCCCGGCGCGTCACGGAGGCCACCGCCGCCGCCCTCGCCGCCGAACGGGCCTGCGCCCTGGACGCCGGCAGCCGGGGCCCCAGCAGCGAGCCCCCCGCCCCGCTGGCGTACGACGGCCGGCTGCGCTCCCGGCTGGACGCCCTTCGTGAACTGGTCGGGCTCTCCCGGACCCGGTTGGACAGCCGAACCCTCGCCGAGGCGGGCCGGGTCCTGGACGAGGCGGCCGCCCGCCGCAAGCTCTCCGGCCGGCACACGGTCGTGGCCATCGCGGGTGCGACCGGCAGCGGCAAGTCGCAGCTGTTCAACGCCCTTGCCGGAGTCGCCATCTCGGAGACCGGCGTACGACGCCCCACCACGGCCGCGCCCATCGCGTGCAGTTGGAGCGACGGCGCGGCGGGCCTCATCGACCGGCTCGGCATCCCGGGTCGGCTGCGCCGCCGCCCGCTGCAGAGCCCGGAGGCCGAGGCGCAGTTGCGCGGGCTGGTCCTGGTCGACCTGCCCGACCACGACTCCGCCGCCGTGGAGCATCGCAGACAGGTCGACCGGATCCTGAAACTGGTCGACGCCGTGATCTGGGTGGTCGACCCGGAGAAGTACGCCGACGCCATGCTGCACGAGCGCTATCTGCGCCCGATGGCCGGCCACGCGGAGATCATGTTCGTCGTCCTCAACCAGATCGACCGGCTGCCCGGAGAGGCCGCCGACCAGGTCCTCGACGATCTGCGCCGGCTGTTGGACGAGGACGGCATCGCGCTCGGCGAGTACGGTGAACCGGGCGCCACGGTGCTCGCCCTGTCCGCGCTCACCGGCGACGGCGTCGGCGAACTGCGCGAGGTGCTGGGGGAGTTCGTGGCGGAACGCGGTGTCGCGGCTCGCCGTGTTTCGGCCGACGTCGACGCCGCCGCGGCCGGGTTGCGGCCGTTGTACGCCACCGGGCAGCGGGCCGGCCTCAGCGAGGAGGCGCGCGAGGAGTTCGCCGCGCGGCTCGCGGACGCGGTGGGCGCCGTCGCGGCGGGCGACGCCGCGGAGCGCGCCTGGCTGCGCAACGCGGGCCGCGCCTGCGGCACTCCCTGGCTGCGGCTGTGGCGCTGGTACCGGTTCCGCGGCGAGCCCACCACCGGCCGCCTCCCCGTGCGCACGGCCTCGCCCGACGAGGAGTCCACGGCCCGTCAGCGGGTCGAACAGGCGGTCCGTACGGTGGCCGACCGGGCCTCGGCGGGGCTTCCGGCGCCGTGGGCGCAGGCGGTGCGCGAGGCCGCCGTACGCGGGTCGCAGGGGCTGCCGGAGACGCTGGACGACCTGGCGGCACGCGCGGGACTGCCGCCGGGCCGGCCACCGCGCCCCGGCTGGTGGCCCGCCGCCGTGCTGACCCAGGCGGCGATGACCCTGCTCCAGGTCGTGGGCGGTCTGTGGCTGGTCGGCCAGATCGTCGGTGCCATGGCACCCGGCCTCGGGGTGCCGGTACTGCTGATGGCCTGCGGGATCGCCGGCGGACCGTTGGTGGAGTGGAGCTCCCGGATGGCGGCGAGAGGACCGGCCCGGCGCTACGGCCAGGAGGCCGAACGCCGGCTCCGGGAAGCGGCCGCAGGGTGCGGCAGGGCCCGGGTGCTGGAGCCGGTGGCGGCGGAGCTGCTGCGGTACCGGGAGGTGCGGGAGCAGTACGGGCGGGTCGTGCGGAACGGCGCGGGGGTGGGCTGAGGAGCGTACCGGGCCGTGCGTGCGGGGAGTCGACGGTGAGGGGTCTCGTTGTTGTCCGAGGCCCCTCACCCCCTTTTTTCATAACCCCTGAACCCGGCCTTCGACCCTTGGCCGGGGCGTCGGCTACGCGGACGACAAGGGCGGCGGAGGACCCGCGTCACTCACACGGGTGGCGAGGTTTTCCACAGGCTGGGGGCAGTCCACAGCGCTCGGCGGATCCGGCGAGGCGGGGGCAGTCTGAGGTCGTCGCGGCGATCGCCCGGCGGTCCGGTCCGTCCGGAGGGGCGGCGGACGACGTGGTGATCGGCGGGACGCGCGGACACGTACGGCGGCGGTCGTACGAACCCGCACTCGGACACACATGAGCCAGACGTTTCAGACGTCCGCCCGGCCGCCGGAAGGGACCGGGCGCGGGAGGGGAGCGAGAACATGAACGAGACCATCGTCTGCGTGGTCGGCAACGTGGCGACCCAGCCGTTGTACCGGGAGACGGCGGCGGGACCGTCGGCCCGGTTCCGGCTGGCGGTGACCGCGCGCTACTGGGACCGGGAGAAGAGCGCCTGGACGGACGGACACACCAACTTCTTCACGGTGTGGGCCCATCGTCAGCTCGCGGTGAACGTGGCGGCCTGCGTGGAGGTGGGCCAGCCCGTGCTCGTGCAGGGCCGGCTGAAGGTGCGCACGGAGGTGCGCGACGGACAGCAGCAGTGGGCCTCCGCCGACATCGACGCCGTGGCGATCGGGCACGACCTCGCGCGCGGTACGGCCGCCTTCCAGCGTCCGGCGCGGCCCGAGACGGCGCCGGCGGCGAACCGGCCGGAGCCGGACTGGGAGACACCGCGTCAGGCCGAGACCGAGGCCGAGGAGACAGGCCAACAGGCCCCGGAACCAGCGGTGGTGACGTGACGTCGGCGGGCGCGACGCCCTACGAACGCACCGTGCCGGCGGCGTACAGCGTGGCCGAACCACCCGCACGAAGCGGTGGATTTGTCGATATGCCCAGCTCGTGGACGGTCCCGGCGATAACGATTACGGATCGGATCGCCCATCGGTTCATCCGACCGGCGGGAGAGGCCCCGGTTGATCCATAGGATGCCGGGCGTGCCCCTAGGGGCTGCCGATTCTGCTGGTGGGACCGTCCCCCACGTCCAACGGGTCCTGCCGGAAGGGGAATTCTGTGCTTGCTGCGTTCTCTGGGCTCCGTCGCCGTGCCGGTGCGGCGCGCCTGGCCGCTGCCACGACGGTGACCGGCCTCCTGGTGGCCGGTGTGCTGTCCGGCGCCGGTACGGCCGCGGCCGACGGAACCGACGGGACACCGCAGACCGAGGGCGGGGCGACGGCCACGATCAACGGTCTGAAGACCTACGGCGAGGCAGTGATCCACGGGGACGGCGGCGACCAGCGCGTGGAGGCGGGTCTGTTCGAGATGTCCGTCGACGGCGGCGGCACCCTCCAGACGTACTGCGTCGACCTCCACGACCCCACCCAGCGCGACGCCCACTACGAGGAGACGCCGTGGAGCGGCACCTCGCTGGGCGCCAACAGGGACGCCGGCAGAATCCGCTGGATCCTGCAGAACTCCTACCCCCAGGTCAACGACCTCGCCGCGCTCGCCCGCCAGGCGGGCACCGGCACCCTGACCGAGCAGGACGCGGCGGCCGGCACCCAGGTGGCCATCTGGCGCTACTCCGACCACGCGAAGGTCGACGCCGTCGACCCGCAGGCCGAGAAACTCGCCGACTATCTGCAGAAGAGCGCCCGCGATCTCGGTGAACCCGAGGCCTCGCTGACCCTTGACCCGCCGGCGGTCTCCGGGCGGCCGGGAGCCCTGCTCGGCCCGGTGACCGTGCACACCAACGCGGGCACCGTCACGGTGAGCCCGCCGCCGGACGCGGCCACCAGCGGAGTCCGGATCACCGACAAGGCCGGCAAGGTGATGACGTCCGCGCGGGACGGCAGTCAGCTGTACTTCGACATACCGGAGGACGCCGTCGGGGACCCCTCCCAGGGTGCCGACAGCGGGGGAGGCACGGCCCAGCTGACCGTGCAGGCGTCGACGACGGTGCCCGTGGGCCGCGCGTTCACCTCCGACAGCCGCAGCCAGACACAGATCCTGGCCGGCTCCAGCGAGTCCACGGTCTCCGCGACGGCGACCGCCACCTGGGCGGCCGAGGGCGCGATACCGGCGGTCTCGGTCCGGAAGAACTGCGCCAAGGGCGGCATCGACCTGTCCGTGGCCAACAAGGGTGACCGGCCCTTCACCTTCGAGCTGATGGGCGCCGAGCACACGATCCCCGCACGCGCCTCCCGCACGGTCACCGTCCCTCTCCAGGAGGACCAGGCCTACGACTTCACGATCACCGGCCCGCACGGTTTCAGTCGGCGCTTCACCGGTGTCCTCGACTGCAAGACACAAGGCGCCCTCACCACCCGGGCGGCCCCGGCCCACAACGAACCCGCCCCCGCCTCGGTCGGCGGCACCACCGCCCCCGGCACCGACCTCGCCACGACGGGCGGCTCCGCGATCACCCCGCTGATCGCGGGCGTGGCCATCGGGTTCGTGGTGATCGGCGGCGCGGTCCTGGTCCTGCTCCGCAAACGAGAACAGGCCGACGGCTGACGACACCAGGCGGCGGTCAGCGACCAGTCGCGAAGGCGGCGGTGACAGGCGTCCGTTCGGCACGACGCCGGCGCACGGCCTGGTCGCGGGGCGAGACCAGCCGGCTCGGATCGGCGGGGCCGGCGGAATCCCGGGGAGTGAGGCCCGTGCAGTCCCCGAGCGAGGTGAACGTCGTCGGTGGAACGGCTCGAGCGTGGCGCGGGACTGGTGTGCCGCGGTTCCGGTCGTGGCCGAACTGGGCGACGACGGGCAGGTGCTGACGGAGCCGAGGAAGCGGTATTCGGGCTCGCCGGTCGTCGTCCGGGCCGGTCAGCTGGGGCCCGGATGAGGTCCCAGAGCGCGCGCAGCGCGCCTTCGCCCAGGTCCAGGGAGCGGAAGGGCAGCGGGTACGGCTCTTCGTCCTCGTCGGGCCAGGGATGACGTCGGTTGGGCGGTTCGTCCGCTAAGGCAGCTCGAAGGTGAGCGGTTCGCCGAAGTGCTCGACGATGCCGCTGTCCGGCGACAGGCTCAGGGAGCGTAGGAGACGGCCGTCCTCCCACACGGCGAACGCGATCCAGGACCACCGGCCCGACGCGCCACGACCTACGCGGCCGTGGTCACTCGCGCCGAAGCAGCGTCATCGTAAAACCGCTTGACCGACCTCGGTTTTCAACGTGGCAAGGCCGTTACCGCCCGCCCCCGCCGGAAGACCGGTGGCTGGTACCGGCTCCACCACCGGTCTGGTGGGTGGTGTCCCTCCGGGAGGCCGCGTGGTGGTTCAGCACTTTCATGATCTCCGAGGCCAGCACATCTGCCAGAGCGGGCGCGAGAGATTCTGCCAGCGCGGTCGCGAGGGTCTGCGCAAGCAGCACCCGTTCCAGTTCCGAGGAACGGGAAGGCGGCTGGGAAAGGAATGCCACGGCCGTTTCCATCAGGGCTTCGGCCAGCGGCTCCTTTCCGTGCTTGACACCGGTGCCGTCATGGGGGATCCCGGCATTGCGTACGATTTCCTCGAAGATCTCGTCAACGAAAGCCCCCAAGGGATCCCGTTCCGATTTTCCGCCGGACTCAGCTGCCATTTTGTTTCCTCAGGTCTTCGGTTGCCGTACGGGACCTGCCCTCCGATGTCGGCGACTGCCGGGATCGGAGGGCAGAGTGTCGCTGTTTCTCGTCAGCGGCGCATGAGTGCCGCGAGGAGGAGGGGATGCTGAATCAGCGGCTCCCCGCGCTCCTCACGTCGGCGGCGCATGAGCGCGGCGAGGAGGAGCGGGTGCTCGATGATCGATTCGTCCCCGCGCTCCTCATGCCGGCGGCGCATGAGCGCGGCGAGGAGAAGGGGGTGCTCGATGATCGATTCCTCTCCGCGCTCCTCATGCCGGCGGCGCATGAGCGCGGCGAGGAGAAGGGGGTGCTCGATGATCGATTCCTCTCCGCGCTCCTCACGTCGGCGGCGCATGAGCGCGGCGAGGAGGAGCGGGTGCTCGATGATCGATTCCTCTCCGCGCTCCTCACGTCGGCGCGCGAGCGCGGCGAGGAGGAGCGGGTGCTCGATGACCGACTCGTCCCCGCGCTCCTCACGCCGGGACAGCAACGCTGCCAGCAGAAGCGGACCGAAGGCGGATTCCTCACCGAACTCTTCCTGGCCTACTCCGGCCTTTTCATGAGTGGGAGTCTCCGTCGCTGCCGTCATAGTTTCCTCTTTCCCTGACGCTTGACTCGGCGGAGTGCTCGGTTGGCACAGGCAGACCTCGCGCTCCGCCCTTCAACGTCATCGTCGAGGTGAGCGACGCCGACCGCATTTCGATCATGCTCCATGTGGCCGCAGGATCACCGAAACTCGCGCGAGTCGAAAGCGAGGGTCCCGCATCTCGCGTTCAAGGACAGCGCCCTCGCTCCCCGGCAGAAGGTGCACGCCCGCGCGTTCGCCGCCGACGTTCTGCCGCCGGTGATCGAACAGGCCGCCTCGGGCGGCGGACCCGCCGTGGTGGTGGACTGCCGTCGGCTGCGTTCCGACGGATCACATCAAGGTGCCCTCCGCCAGTCGAGTGCGGTCCCGCATCCTGCATGGCTGGGCCGTCCCCGGGCCGTCCGAGGCCGGTCGGTGGTGGCCGATGACGGCCCACGACGATCACCAAGCGTACGAGCCCACCGCTGCTGAGCAGGGAACACAGCTCAGCGAGATGCCCGACAAGAGTCAGGCGGTCTCTGCCGATGCGTCGGCGCAGCGGAGGAGCGGGCGTGTGCGGTGCGTAAGGGCTGACCGGGTGAACCTCGCTGCGCGCCTGACGCGTTGGGCCCGTTGCGGGTATTCCGAATCATCACACGTCACACGGAACCAGGAAGGACCTGCCCACGTGCGCAAGACAGTCGTCTGGGCCGCCACACTGGCGGCAGCCGCCACCTCTCTCGCTTCCCCTGCGGTAGCCGCCCAGTACCACTCGGACCATGATCGCCCCTGCGGCATTTCCGGCAGGCCGAACGAACGGGACTGTCTCCTGCAATTCGAGCTTCGTGTTGCGCAGGAGGACACCATCCCCGGGTCGACCGGCAGAGTGACGATCCAGAGCCTGGACGCGTCTCGCAACGGGCGTGCCATCGGATTCGTGACCGGCATCATGTCGAGGTTCAACTCGGGACCCAGCGAAGGGGTCTACACCTTGCGGCTGTCCAACGGCGAAGGGCAAGTAGGAGTTCAGTTCGCGCAGCCCAACGACTCCCAGCCGACCGCTTCCCTCATGGTCACGGGTGGCAGTGGAGTCTTCGCGTGCGCCACGGGCTACGGGACCGCGACGCAGGGCGGCACCACCTCCCCCATCTCGGTAAGCCTGCACCTCAGGTTCTTGTGCGGTACTCGCTGACCGAGAGCGGAGTGGCAAGCACGGTGAGCGTGCTTGCACGGCAGAGAAGAACAGCCGCCCCGGCAACCGCCATGGACCGGCTTCCGCAGAGCTGCGGGTCGGGAGGCACCTGACATCCACGGCTGACATCGACGACGCCGGACGGAGGCGCACACCAGCGCCTCCGTCCGGCCGGCGCATCAGTCCGGGGACAGCAGCCGGAGCAGAGCACCTGAAGCGGTGGTCAGCGACACGCTTCCCGCGGGCATTCCGGCCCGAGGATGGCCGGGTCTTCAGATCGCAGCCGAAACTCTGCATGCACGCCAAGGCTGGTGCGTGCGGCGACGCAGAACTCGTCCCGCTTCTCCGGAAACTCCTGGAACGCCCTCTTCCAGTCCTCTTGCGTCCCTGGGCGCATGTCACGGACGAACTGTTCCAGCACCCAAGCGTGGCGCTGCAACGCTCTGGCTGCGGAGATGGTTTGCGCGTCTCCCATCAGTTAGGACGGCCTCGAATGCACAGCCGCGCTCAAGCTCGGCTTCGGCCTTCAGCTCCAGGCCGGCTTCCGGGGCGACTGGTGCGAGTCCTTGAGCCGGGTCGACGCAATGAAGCAGCGACGGACAGGATGGTGGGCAGCGACCCACAGGCGGTCCATGGCACTGATTTCGTCGTCGACCCACATGAACGGCCGACCGTCGGCCCAGTCGACCAGGGGGCGAGTCTTCCAGTGCAGGCCGCGGGGTCCGTCGTCGGCGCCGGAGTCCGGCCACTCCACCACGGGCAGCTTGGGCAGTCCCAGGCGCGGAGCGACGGCCTCGTTCGCGTCCTGCCTCCATGTCGTGGCCCACACGAGACGACAGCCCAGGGCAAGGAGGCGCGAGCCGATGCCGGGATCTAGTCGATCAAGCAGCGGGTTGCCCTGATCGAAAGTCATCGAGGAGCCGTACGACGCCCCGAACGGGATGAGTGGACCGTCGACGTCGAGGAAGAGGATGGGGCGCCTTGCTGCGCCGGTCACAGCGGCACGAAGCCCCGTGCGGTGCCGGCGGGCCGCTGCTTCCT
>NZ_JCAJZW010000073.1:0-24131 GCF_059510455.1 Streptomyces sp. NTD91 | reverse complement strand
CCTAGCCGAAGGAAACGTGATGGCCGTAGCCACAGACATGCTCGTTCCCGCGCTGCGTGAGGTCCGTGAGGCCGAAGCGGCGCTCGCCGACCGTTTCAAAGCCCATCTCGCGGTCACCCCTCCGGGTGAGTACCGGGAGGTCCTGGAGCGCCGCGCCGGCGACGCCCGCGGCCATGTGTACCTCCTGGACGAGCGCCTGGCCTCGTTGAAGCCCCGTGGACTGGCGCAGGCCGTCGCCGGGAACGTCTGGTACCTCACCAGGCAGGCCGTCCGGCTGCCCCTGACCGCGGCCAAGGTCGTACCGAACGCCCTGTTGCGGGGCGCGGGGACGGCCACGGAGCATCAGCTGCTCAAGAACGTCGAGGACGAGTACGCCCTCACCGCCTTCGCCGGGGCGATCTGCCGGGCCGCCGAGCAGATCGCCCAGGAGGCCCAGGACGGTGCCACCACGGATCTGCTGCGGTCCATTCGCCGTGACGGCGAGGAGACACTCGTGGAACTCGGCGACAGTCTGGAGCACCATGCCCAGGCAACGGTCGCGTCCGGCGACGGAATGGGCGCCGGTCGGGCCACCCAGGCGGTACGCGAATGGAGCAACTGGCTGCGGGAGACGGCCGAGCGGATGCCGGGAGCGGACCGGATCCAGGGCACGCCGGACGGAGCGCTCATCTCGGAGATGGATCTGCCGATCCCCGATTACCGCAGGCTGAGCGCCCGGGCGATTCTCGAGCGGCTGCCACAGCTGCCCCAGTCGGATCTGGCTCGCGTCGGCGCGTACGAGCGTTCCCACGCCGCGCGTCCCGCGGTCCTGACCCGGGTCGCGGACCTGCTCGGGCCCGAGCCCTGGCCCGGTTACGACGGTATGCACGAGGACGAGATCGTCAAACGGCTGGGTGAGGCCACCGAGCGCGTCACCCGGAGGGTCCTCGACTACGAGCGCCGCCATCAGGCACGCACCTCCGTCCTCGCGGCCGCCGAACGGGTCCCCGTGTGAACAGACTCGTCCATGGTCCTGCCCGGTGAGCCCGGAGCCGCCGTACATCGGTCGCAGACGCGACGGATCCGCCGCAGGCACGTCGGGCGAGGACCGGGCCGGCCCGCCCTCGGGCTCATGCGTCAAGGCGCGTGGCTCGGGGGCGTTGGCGCTGGTAGCCCCACAGGTGGTCCACGAAAGTGAAGCCGAAGGAGTCGAAGAGCCGGGAGGCCGCGGTGTTGCCGGGGCTGTGCTGGGGGGTGTCGTCGAGGACGAGGGAGACCTCGGTGGCGCCCTCCTCGGCCAGAAGGGTCAGCGCCTGACCGAGCAGGAGGCGGGCCAGACCACGGCGGCGGCGGGAGGGCAGGGTCTCGATCCAGTGGATGGTCGCGGTGCCCTCGGGCCCCGCACTGACCACGGCTTCGGCGACGGGTTCGGCGGTCTCACGGATGATCAGCCGGCGGCCGGGCGGCGTTTCGCAGGGGAGGACGTCGGCAACCACGTCGGCGGACGGGACCTCGGCGGGGAGCGGACGGTGCAGGTAGCAGCCCTGGCGGCGGCCCGTGAAGCCCGACTGCACCAAGGCGTCATGGGTGGCGGCGCGACGGGTGCGGGGCAGGCCCACCGTCCCCGGAGCGCCCGCTGGGGCACCCACGAACGCCTCGACCCGCAGGCAGGGGCCCAGGGCGCCGAGGGCGTGGCCGATCAGGGCGCGCAGCGCGGTCGGATTCTCGTGGGCGTGGAGCCGGCAGATCTGGCCGGTTCGCACATCCGCCCAGAAGAGGTACGTGATGAGCCCTCGGGCGCGGTCCCCTGCACCGACGAGCACACTGGTGCGGGGCCGCGCGGGCGTCGCCCAGTCCGACAGGGGAGCGGCCGCGCCTCGCTCTGCGGCCGGCTTCCCCGGAACGCAGGGAGGCTGTCCCGGCAGCCGGTCGGCATCGATCAGGTCGCGCACCGCCGATTCGTCCTCCGGGCGGTAGGGGCGAACCGTCGACCGGCTCTCGGGGCTGGGCGAAGAGGCCATGCTGTCCGTCCGCGCAGATGCTGACGTTCCTATCGGCTACGTCCCAGCGTCCTCCGTTGCGGCCCGGCTGTCACGGGGAACCCGGCGATGTCCGCCTGCGCGGCGGCAGTTCCTCGCCCTGCGCGGAGCCGTCGTCCAGGGGGAGCACGGCCGGCGTGGCCTGCCAGGTCGCGGTCAGCAGCGAGCGCACGTGCTCGATGACCGGCCGGTGCAGGGGAAGCGTCAGATGGCCGACCCCGGGCACGAGGACATTGCGTGCCATGAGGTCGGGGTGATCGATGCGGCCTCTGGCCGCCGGGATGACGACCTCGTCCAGATCGCTGTAGAAGGCCACGAACCGGGTGCGGCATTCCGGTGCCGGCTCGGCGAGTTCGGTCAGCAGACCGCTGCCCGGCCGTAGCTGGCGCAGGAGCGGATGCGGCGGGGCCAGCAGGGCCGTGGCGGTCCCGCCGTGCGGCGTCGCCAGAGTGATCAGCAGCGGCACGCGTGCGTCACCGCCCAGCCGCTGCACGTAATAGCGGGCGATCAGCCCTCCCAGGCTGTATCCGATGATGACGATGCTCCGGGTGCCGTGGCCTTCGCAGGCACGTTCCACGCGCTCTCCCAGGTCCTGAGCCGCCGCGCGAATGTCCGGAGTGAACGCGGAGCAGCCCACCTCGAAGTACGGCCCTGCGCCGACGCCGTCCAGACCCCGCTGCAACGACGAGACGACGCATTCGCCGTCGGAAAGCCCGTGGACCAGCAGTACCGGGTTTCTCGCGGCCGTCGGTGGTGGTGGTGCTTCCAGGCCGGTCCTCCGTCTCGGCAGAGCCCAAGAAAGGCGCCCTGCCAGCTGCACGACACTCCCGGCAGCCACGTCCAGCGGAAGCTGCATCAGCCGCACAGCCGCCCGGCCGGCCTCGATACCCACACCGCGCGCCGGTGACAGTCCCGGCACCGCCAGGTGCGGCCCGAAAGGAATGCCCATGGCCACCTCCCGTGCCTACGCCCCCGCCGTCGTATGAGAAACATTGTCCGTCTCATCCCGAGTCCCCGCCCGTCGCAGCGGTCACACGGACCACTCCCTGGAAAGGGCGACGGGGATGACGAGCGAGGCCGAAGCCGCTGGGCGGCGACGCAGTGCCGATGGTCACGTTCCGTACTCGCGAAGATGCGCGCCGTGGGGCCGGCCTGGCGGCCGAGGGCCGCGGGTGGCCCCTGGCGGGGTCAGTGGCCGGTCAGCGGTGGGTGCTTGGCTGGCCCGGTTGAGGCACCCGCCGCCGGGGACGCCGGGCGGCGCGGGTATCCGTACGCGATGAAGGGAAGGACCATGCCCGGTGAAGATTCCAGCGTGCTCGACTGGCCGCTCGCCCGCGTGTGTCCGATGTCGCCGCCGCCTGCTCTCGGTGTGGTGCGCGACGGCCCGCCGACGCTGGTCCGTCTGCCGGCGGGCGCCGGTGAGGAACAGCTGGTCTGGTTGATCACCCGTTACGACGATGTCAAGGCCGCCCTCAAGGACCCCAGGCTGAGCGCCGACGAGACCCGGCCCGGCTTTCCGCTGCGCTTTCCCGTGCCCGGCGACGCCCGGCCGAGCGGATTCCTGCGCATGGACGATCCGGAGCACGGCCGACTGCGCAGGATGGTCGCACCAGAGTTCACCGTGCGCCGGGTGCGCGCGCTGCGCCCCCGGCTCCAGGAGCTGACCGACGAGACGGCCGACGCGCTCGCAGCCGGCCCTCAACCCGCGGACCTCGTCACGGATTTCGCCGCCAAGGTGTCGGCGTTGGTCATCGCCCGGCTGATGGGGATACCCGACGAGCACACCGCGTTCTTCCTGGAACAGACCCAGATCCTCCTCACGGACGGTGACCCGGTTCTCTCCCTGGCGGCGCACCACCGGATCATCGCCTTCCTCGACGAACGAGCGCGCGCCAAGGAGTACGACCCGGGTGACGACCTGGTCAGCCGCCTCGTGGTCAACCACGTGGCCACCGGCGAACTGGACCGCGCGGATCTGCTGGGAGTCCTCAAACTGCTGCTCGTCGCGGGCCACGAGTCGACCGCCACCCAGATCGCCCTCAGCGCGCTGAGCCTGCTGACCGACGACCGCCTGCGCGCCGAGGTCCTCGCCGAGGACGCCGCGCTCCTGCCGCAGTTCGTGGAGGAGTCGATGCGCTTCTGGACGATCGTCCAGGACGGCGTCGTGCGCCAGGCCACCGAGGACCTCCTCGTCGGCGAGACCCTGATCGGCAAGGGCGAGTCGGTGATGATCAGCCTGCTCGCCGCCAACCACGACCCCGCCCTCTTCCCCGGCGCGGAACACCTCGACATCCACCGCGATGCCTCCGCCCATCTGCTGTTCGGTCATGGCTCACACTTCTGCCTCGGCGCGTCGCTGGGCCGCCTGGAGGTGACACTCGCCCTCAACTCCCTCTTCGCCAGGCTGCCTTCCCTCCGCCTGGCGTGCGAGCCGTCCCGGCTCCGCTTCCGTGAGCACCCCGTCTTCCACCGCCTCGCCGAACTGCCCGTCACCTGGTGAGGACGTGGCAGTGGGTGGCACCCGCCGTCGTACCGCTGGAAGCGGATCACCCTGAATCGCGCTGGTCCTGCCCCACCTGTGGGGCGGCACCGGTCCCGTGGTGGCCCAAGGCCATGGACCTGGGCAGCCCCGGGTCACGCGGTGGGCGCGTGCCCACTCCCGCGACGCCCAGGACCACGACGCACGGGGGCGGACGCTCAGCGCTGGAGGCCGTACCCCGGCTGTCAGGGCGCATCGTCCGGAGTCGCTTCAGGATGCAGCACGCGCTGCGCCGCGTTGTTCGCCTTCGTGCGGCCGTGCGGGAGGTCCGTCGGAGCCGGCCGGATACGCCTGCAGCGGGACCAGGTCCCTTTCCCAAGCGCTCGACACGGGTGTCAGGACCCGCCACGCCTGCTCGGCCTCGTCACCCCGGATGGACAGCGCCGGATCCCCTCGCATGACGTCCAGGAGGAGATGCCCGTAGGCGGGCAGCTCGGGCGGTTCCATCGGTGCGGTCAGCGACAGCGAGGTGAAGGGCTGGGCACGTGAGCCGATGCCCGTCCTGTCGAGGATCATCCCCTCCGGCTCCAGTCCGGAGCGCAGCACGTTGGGCAGAGCCCTGCCCGCACCGAAGGGCAGATGGGGGACGGAGCGGCACCGACACCGTGCCTGCAGCCGCCGTACGGGGGCTGTGGCGCGCAGTTCCGCTGTCACCCCGGGCGGCCCCGTAGGTCGTCTGCGTCCGACGGCGGCGAACCGCCACGATGAGGCCTCTTGTGATCACGCATTGCCGCGGACGACGGTGACCGGACAGTGGGCGTGGTGTAGCAGCGCCTGACTCACCGAGCCCAGAAGCAGTCCGCCGAAGCCGCCGCGACCTCTGGCCCCGACGATCATCAGCTGAGCCGTCTTGCTCGCCTCGATCAGGACTTCGCGGGTCTCGCCGCTCGCCACCTCTTGTCCGACCGTGACGTCCGGATACCTTTCCCCGCGACCGGCGAGTGCCAGAGCCAGCAGGCGCTCCCCGCTCTCCACACCCGTCCCGGCCGGCGCATAGTCCGGCAGCCACGCATGTACGGCGACGATCTCGGCCCTTCGCAGCGCAGCCTCGGCAAAGGCGAACTCGATGGCCTTCTCACCGTGGGCAGAACCGTCGACACCCAGCACGATCGGCCCGGTGTGGTCCGATTCCTCGCGGACCACCATCACCGGGCACTCGCCGTGGGCGGCCAGGGACACCGCCGTGGAACCCAGCAGCATGCCGACGAACCCCCCGATGCCCCGGCTGCCGACGACCACCAGGTCCGCGGCTCGCGACTCGGCCACCAGCACCGACACCGCACCGCCGGTCACCACGGTGCCGGTGACGTGGATGTCAGGAGCCACACTTCGGGCACGTTCTGCGGCGTCCTGTGCCAGGTGATCGAGCGGCGGAGGGTCAAGCGGCGCATACATGGGCCCGACCGGCCGGCTGAAGGCGTGCACCACACGGAGCTTCGCACGACGCCGTTGGGCTTCCCGGGCGGCTTGTACCACCGCGGCGTTGCTCGCCGACGAGCCGTCCACGCCGACAACGACCAGGCTGCCCACCGCATGTCCAGTGCTCACTTCAGCCTCCAGGCTCTCACTCGGGCCGGGCATCGCTGCCGGCCCACGTGGTGACGGGCGACCACGACGTCTTCAACGGCCGCGTATCGGCCGGGCTCCCGCACGACGCGACGTGTGGGCCGCCGAGCGCGGACACGACGGCTCGATGCCCGATCGCGTCGGAGCGACCAAGGCTTGGGCGTTGCGCGTCATTCACCTCATGCGCGGTCAACCGAACCCATCCTCAGCGCTGCACCGGTGGCGGGCGAGTCGACCGTGCCGTTCGGACCGGCGTGGATGAAGCACATCGCGGTGTATTCGCTCCGTGCGCCTGGACGCCGGAGACCCAAGCGGGCCAGGGACCCGGCGGGCATCACGAAGGCCCGGCCGAGGCCGCTTTGCTGTGTCCGTGTCGTTCCATCGGATGCCGAGGTGGCGGACCGGGCGAGCGCGAGAGGAAGGGGCGGCCGGCTGATGTGGCGAAGGTGCCGGCCGCCCGTTGCGCTGCCATCCTCGACTGGGGGAGAGGATCGGCGTTCCTCTTCCACCGTGCATCAGCCCGGTGGAAGGGGCGAGCCCTGCTCGGCTGATCCGGTGATGTGCGGGACACGGCTCAAGAGCTGGTCCCGGCGCGCGGAGCGACCACGACCACGGAGGTTCAGGCCGCAGCAGCGGACATGTGGACGGTGGGCGCCGACCTCGATGCCGAGGCGGCACGCCGCTTCCCCCACCAGCAGGCGTACCTGCCCGTCTGCCGGCTTCACGACGGGTCCCGGCGCGACTTGGTGGGCCCGGGGATGTCTCCCGGTGTTCAGGTGCAAGGCGCTCAGTGCATGAGCAGCAGACGTGTGTTCGGAACGAGCTTCCGGTTCACGCTGGTGCTCTGCACGAAGATCGTGAAGTCGTCGTTGTGGTCCGGCTTGACGCGAACCTCCACGTCCGGCAGGCCGAGCAGGGCTCGGGCCTCGGGCCCCGTGTACACCCGGTCCGTCTTCTTTTCCAGCACCGCGATCTGCTTCCGCGCCTGTATCTTCTCCGACTTGCTCAGCTGGTAGAACGCGCCACCGGTACGGTAGGTGTGCCCGCATTCGACGACCCAGTCCCGGATCGCCGCGTCACGAGTGACAGGGATCAGCTCATAGTGGGAGGGGTCCGCAGGGATGAGGCCGGCCGCCCTGATGGTGTCCTTGTTGACCGCCTCGGCCCCCGTGGAGAACACCGCCCGCGATCCCCGGATGCCCCGGGTGCGGCCCACCATGAATTTCTCGGTGGCCTGCTGGATGACCTGCCCGGCCTCCTCCAGGCCCTGTGTGCTCGTGGCGTCCCAGATGGCGATGTTGTCCTTCGGGAAGCCGCACTGCATGGCCTCGCGCTTGCCGGCCTGGTCCGGTACGAGGACGGCCAGGGTCCAGTTGTCCTGCTGCGTCTCGATCATCTCGGCCACAGCGTCGACCAGTTGCCGCGGATCCGTGGCTGGAGCGTCGGGGCAGCGATGGCTGGCGTTCTCCTGCCCATCGGTGAGCACGAACGTCAGGAAGCTGTGGTCACCGTACAGTTGAGCCGTCTGCGCCAGCTCCCGCTGTGACTTCAGCGCGGCCGCCAGCAGAGCCGTCATTCCACCGACCCGGTACAACTGCTCCAGCGACGGCATCCGCAGCACGTCCTTGTCGTAGATGACGCACTCCACCCTGTCTGCGAAGACGTACACCGTGACGCGGGTTTCCTGGTCCAGTTCCCTCGATCGGCGGGCCAGGTACGCGATCTGCTGATCGGCGACTTCGACGACCTTGCGGCTCAGATGCGACATGGACGAACTGGCATCCAGCACAAGGGCGACGTGGTTGATGTAGTTCTGCTTTCCGGACATGACAGCTCCCCCTCTTTCCGACTGGATGCTCCAACCCTCTCACGCACCACTGACAATCGATCTTGGGTCACGGCCCGGACGAGGGGGAGCGGCACCACGGCGCCCCACACCGGCGGCTTCGCTGCGAGAAGCTCTCCGTCATGCCCGCCCGGTCCGCAGCCGTGACACGCACGCCTTCCTTCCCGAACGCCCGCCGAGCCACCGCGGAACGGCACGACGGGCGCCCCGAACGCCCCCGAGCCCCAAGGCGGCGTGCGCTGCCACGCCTTCGCCCGGTGGCGTGCGTGCGTGGGTGCCACACAGGCCGGCGGTCAGGAGATGAGCAGCACCCGTTCCTGGGACTGCTTGCCGTGGGCGCACTCGATGTGCGGGTTCGGCGCACCGGCGGGCTGTTTTTCCTCGCACTTCCAGGACGTGCCGTGCACGCTGACCGTGACGGGCGGCCTCCTGCCGCTCTCGACCGCCTTGCCGTACACGGCGGAGACCTGCCTGGCCGTGGCACACGCGGACTTGCCGGCACGGGCCGTGACAGCCTGCAAAGAGAGGTCGTTGAAGCCCCTGCCGCAGTCCACCGGCCTGGTACGGCCGGACGGTGGCGAGCTGTGCGCGGCTGCGAGGCCGAGGCCACCGGCGTTCGTCGGAGCCGTCCCGGCCAGGACGAGAACGGCCGCGGCAGGGATCGCGAGATGACGCATGAGGCTCTCCTTCCAGATATGCCTCACTAGAGATGTCGTTCCTCTCGGCCCACCCGGTCCCAGTATCACCACGATGGCCGCCCGGCTCACCCGGAGTGGCCCCGTCAGGTGATCGAGGCGACAATAGGGGATTCTCCCGTGTGGCGTCGGAGGTGATGGAGCACGGCGTGGCGTGCGGCGAACACTCCTCGGACGCCGGACGTCCGCCGGACCGACGCATCCGGAGGCCTCGTCCGGTCAACGTCCCGGTCGCCGATGGCCTGCGAAGGGAGACTGACGACAAGGTCGGTCCTGGTCCGGAGACGGTTGGACGTCGGTGCCGACCACGACCGCGATCCTTTCGGACCGTGATCGGGAGCTTGCCCTGCCCGCCGTCGGCAGCCGGCCCCCGGTGCGCCGCAGGCACCTTCTCCGGCGGGAACACCTCGTGCAGGCGCACCCGAAGCCTCCCCGCCTCCACCAACTCGGGCAGTGCCTCCAGGCCGGCTGGGTCCGGCTCGACGCCGACGGCCGCGAAGCACGCCTACTACCTGGACGTGCCGTTCGTCGAAACCCTTGCCCGGCACACCACCAAGCCGATCGCCGGCGACGTCAACGAGGCACAACTGCGCGACTGGTACCCCGACCGCGTGATCTGCTGCCCGGCGCCGTCGAAACCGTCATCGGCCCCGACAGCGCCCTGCACGAGACCGTCGACCGCATCGACACCGGGCCGGCCCACCTGCCCGCACTGGATCGCTGACCGGGGCACCGCCGCGCTGTTGCGCCCGCCTGATGCGCCGGCCGTTGCGCGAGCCCTCGCAGCTTCCTGGTCTCGCCTCGCGGGGTATCGGGCGACGGCCGGCGACGCGTCCGTTCCCCCACGCGCAGGGCACGGAGCGATACCAGATCGGGGGCTGCCCTACCGGTCCTGCCGCAACGGACGTAGGACTGTCTCGCCGGCGCGCTTGAGTGCGGACAGAGGTTGTCCGGCCCAGTCGGTGAGGTCACGCGCGAAGCCGAGGTCCAGTTCGATGATCACCTTGACGTAGCGGGTGTCCAGCCGAGTGACTTTGGTGGAACCGGAAGCGGGGGCGGCCGTCGTGTCCCGTCGTCGCTGCAGTGCGGCTCGGTAGGTGTCCTTGCGCTGGTTCATGCCCCGTCCTGACGGTTGATGAGCTCCTCGGCGAGATCCATGTACGCCGTACCCTTCACCCTCACGGGGCTGCCGAAGGACTGGGAGTACAGGTCGAGCCGAGGGATATGGGTGGACAACACGTCGAAACCCCGCTCGGTGAGGGCTTCGCGGGCGTCGGCGTCGGGACCGGTACGCGTGGCGTCGGGGCGGTTCGTGCGGTTCAGCAGGACGGCGGCGCGGGCCGGACGGGAGCGCAGGGACTGCATGTCGTCCATTTCGCGGTCGATGGAGGCCATGCGGTCCAGCTCGATCGGGGCCGGCGTCACGGGCACGATCCATTCGTCGGCGTACCGCATGACGCCCCGGGCGATGTGGGCATGGTCTTCCAGCTGCGGGGCGTCGAACACGACTGCCCGTCGATTGTCGAGAAAGTCGTTCACCCGCCGGTGTACGTCGCTCACCGGAAGCGCGAGTACGGGGAACGGGAAACCACCCGCCAGTTCGCTCCAGCGCAGGGCGGAAGAGGCGGGGTCGCTGTCCACGAGCAACGGTGACAGGCCCGACGCGTGGAGCGCGTGAGCCAACCAGACGGCACTGGTCGTCTTCCCCACCCCGGGTTTGAGGTTCACGAATGCATAGCTCAGCGGCACAGGAGCCGACGCTAACGGCCGAGCGCCGAAGACTGTCGTGGACGCGGAGCAGCCGTGCACGGTTCACCCTGCAGCGCCCGGTGAATCACACCCCCGGGCTAACCCGTGGACGTCGCGGTCCGGTCCGGGAAGGCCGGACGGTTCCTCCCTCGCCTGCACCGCCGACGCCGTCAGCCCATCGACTGCCGGTGTGCCGCCAGGGTGGACTCCACCATCGGCTTCGTCTCCTGGGCAGACGCAGACGCGTCGGGTACCTCGCCGCCTCGCCCGGCGCCGTCACAGCGCCGATCAGGCACTTCCCGCTGACCGCGTCGGTCAGGCCGCCGTGCTCAGTGCCTCCCGGCCGGTGACGTCGCCGTCCCGGGTGGCCACGACCGCCGGCAGCAGTGCGCCGCGCCGGCGCAGAAGCGGGCCCCCGCCGATCGACCCGGCGATGAGCAGCCCGCCGGCGACCAGGGCGCCGCGGGCACCGGCCCACTCCATCAGCAGGCCCAGCAGGGGTGGTCCGCCGAGGCTCCACACCATGTCGACGGTGCTCCACACGCCGAGCACCCGGCTGCGCAGGTGCGCCGGAGGATCGGTCTGCAGGACGGCTGTACCGGCGGTGCCCGTATCGGGCTCTGGGCGCACATCGCCTTGGTGGGCAGCACGGCTCTGTCGGCCCGGTTGCCGTCGACGCCGGTCACCGGCGCACCCACGGCAGGCACGCCCTCCGACCGGACCGGGTCGAGGACCACGGTGCTCATGGCGTGCGGCTCCGGCGGGCCGCCCACACCACGAACGCCACCCCGGACGCTCTGTCAGAGATCCGTCGCGGTGCGGACGAGATCGGCGACGGCTCGGGACCGACTGTGCGGTGGCCAGGCGATGACCGTCGTGACCAGCGGTGCGTCGAGCACCGGCACGGTGGTGTGCTCGCCGCGCAGGTGTGCTCGGCATGACTCCGGCAGGACGGCGCAGGCCCGGCCGAGCGCGATCAGCTGGAGCAGCTGCGTGTGGTCCCGGACCTGCGGACCGGGGCCGTCGGGGTGGCTGCCGTCGGGGCGGGGCCAGCGCGGCATCGGCAGCCCCGGCAGCGCGGTGATCTGCGCCATCTCCACGTGGCTCCGGCCGGTGAGGGGATGACCGGCGGGCAGGACCACAACCTGCCCTTCCGTGAAGAGCTCCTCGGTGTCGAACCCGGCAGTCGAATCGAACGGCCGGTGCAGCAACGCCACATCCGCCCGCCCGTCGCGCAGCAGCCGTTCCTGCTCCCCGGGGCCGCACAGGAGCACCTCGACGGCCACCGCGCCCGGTTCGGCGCCGTAGGCGTCGAGTAGTTTCGCCAGCAGCTCGCTGGACGCGCCGGCCTTCGTGGCGAGGACCAGTCCGGGCCGGCCGTTGGCGGAGAGGGCGGCGCGGCGGGTGCGGCGCTCGGCGGCCTCGACCGCATCCAGCACCGCCCGGGCCTCCCGTAGGAGCACCGACCCGGCGTCGGTGAGAGTGACCCCGCGGCTGGTGCGTTCCAGCAGCGCCGCCCCGAGGCGCCGTTCGAGCTGTCGGATCGCCCGTGACAGCGGGGGCTGTGCGATCCCCAGCCGCCGCGCGGCGCGCCCGAAGTGCAGCTCCTCGGCGACGGCGACGAAGTACCCCAACTCGCGCGTCTCCATCCCGCCACCTTACCCGGCGCCGACCAGTGCCGATACCCGTGCGGTATCGATGCCCACCCGATCGGTGTTGGAGGCGCCCCGGGTTCCCGAACAGGATCGACGGCATGAGCGAACAGACCATCGCGCTGGTCACCGGCGCGAACAAGGGCATCGGGTACGAGATCGCAGCCGGGCTCGGCACCCTCGGCTGGAGCATCGGTGTCGGCGCCCGTGACGACCGGCGCCGCGAGGCGGCCGTGGCGAAGCTGCGCGCAGCCGGTGCCGACGCCTTCGGGGTACCGCTCGATGTGACCGACGACGCGAGCGTGACCGCCGCCGCGGGCCTGATCGAGGAGCGTGCCGGACGCCTGGACGTGCTCGTCAACAACGCCGCGATCACCGGTGGCGTGCCACAGGAACCCACCAGGGCGGCCGCCGCGACGGTGCGGGCGGTCGTGGAGACGAACGTGATCGGCGTCATCCGCGTCACCAACGCGATGCTGCCGCTGCTGCGCCGCTCGGCCTCGCCGCGGATCGTGAACATGTCGAGCCGCGTCGGATCACTCACCCTCCAGACCACTCCCGGCGCCCAGACAGGGCCGATTGCCGTCGCGTACGCGCCGTCGAAGACGTTCCTCAACGCCGTCACCGTCCAGTACGCCAAGGAACTGCACGACACGAACATCCTGATCAACGCGGCGTGCCCCGGATTCTGCGCGACCGACCTCAACGGCTTCCGGGGCGTCCGCACTCCCGAACAGGGCGCGGCGATCGCGGTCCGACTCGCCACGCTGCCCGACGACGGCCCGACCGGCCGGTTCTTCGACGACGCCGGAGCAGTGCCTTGGTGACGTGGCCGCCAGATGCCCGATGCGCAGGGCCAGTTCCCCCGGTGTCCAACCATCCCGCAGGGACCCTGTGCGGGGCGCGCCGTGGACCGCCGATCTCACGGGAAAGGATCGGTTGAGAGGCGTCCCCGTCCCGCCCGCCGCCGCGTTCGGTGGGGGTTCCCCAGCGGTTGGTGGCGCCGTGGCGGGGCACTCTTCGGCCATGGAGGACAGTCGGCCCACCCGCGCACCGACCCGCGCCTTCGTCCTGGGAGGCGGCGGTGCGCTCGGTGCCTACGAGGTCGGCATGCTGAAGGCGCTGTTCGCCGCCGGCGTGCACCCGGATCTCGTCGTCGGCACCTCCGTCGGCGCGATCAACGGGGCCGCCGTCGCGGCAGAACCGGCGGCCGCAACGGTGACCAGGCTCGCCGACCTGTGGACCGGCCTCGGCCGTGCCGGCGTGTTCTCCGGATCGCTGCTGGGGCGGCTGAGCACCGTCGTACGCAGCGGAACCCACCTGTACCACCCCACGCCGCTGCGTGAACTGCTCTCCTCCCATCTTCCGGTGACTCGTATCGAGGATCTGGCCCTGTCGTTCCAGTGCGTCGCGGCGAACATCGAACGGGCCGCCGAGCACTGGTTCGCCGCCGGACCGCTGGTGGACGCCGTACTCGCCTCGTGCGCGGTGCCCGGGCTGCTGCCGCCCGTCCGGCTCGACGGCGAGCACTTCGTCGACGGCGGCCTGGTCAACAGCATCCCCGTCGGCCGTGCGGTGGCCCTGGGCGCGACAGAGGTCTACGTCCTGCAGGTCGGCCGCGTCGAGCGACCCCTCTCCCCGCCGCGGGCGCCGTGGCAGGTGGCACTGGTGGCCTTCGAGATCGCTCGCAGACACCGGTTCGCCCGCGACATGGCGGACCTGCCGCCCGGCGTCACGGTGCGCGTGCTGCCCTCGGGCTCGGGCCCCGAGGAGGGCACAGCCACCCTGCGGCAGCTGCGGTACCGCAGCTTCGGCCGGACCGCCGAGCGCATCGAGCGTGCCTACGCGACCTCCTCCCGGTACCTCGAGACCGCTCTGAGCACATCCGACGGCTTGCCATGAGCGATGCGTGCGCGCACCGAAGACGCGCGGCACGGCTGACCGGCGTCGTGGCCACCGGGCTGCGCCGTACGACCGCCACCGCGCTGCTGCTCGCGCTCGTCCCTGCGGTGGCCGCGCTCCTGGTCGCCGCGGGCGTGTGCTGCGCGCCCTTCTCGCTGGCCACGCGCGGCCCGTGGAGACCGGTGCGGATCACCGGTTTCGTCCTTGTGTACCTCATGGTGGACTTGGCCGGGGTGGTGGCCGCCGCCGGTCTGTGGGTGCGCCGGCTGCCCGACCGGCGGGACCGCGAGGAGCGGCCCGTCGCGGAGGCGTTCGCCCTGCTGGAGCGGCTGCTACGGCTGCTACGACGTGCGGGCGAGCGGGTTTGCGGACTCCGGGTGGAGGTGACGCCTCCGCTCCCGGGCCGGAGGGGACACCCGGCGGCGCCCGTCCTGGTCCTGGCACGGCACGCAGGGGTCGGCGACTCCTTCCTCCTGCTTCAGACATTGCTCAGCCACATCGGACTGCGTCCCCATACCGTCCTGAAGCGGACACTGCGCGTCGACCCCGCTCTCGACGTCCTGATCGGGCGGGTGCCGCACTGCTTCCTCCCGCCGTGCGGCCGGACGGCGGAGGAGGCGATCGCGGAGCTGGCGGGCGGGCTCCGCCCGGGCGACGCCCTCGTGATCTTCCCGGAGGGCGGCAACTTCACACCGCGCCGCCGTCGACGCGTGATCGCCTCGCTGCGCCGCCGGGGACTGCCGCGCCGGGCGTCCCGCGCGGAACGGATGCACCATGTCCTGCCGCCCCAGGATGCCGGCGCCCTCGCCGCGATCGCCGCCGCGCCCGCGGCCGACGTGGTCTTCGTCGCCCACACCGGCCTCGACGTGATCCACTCGGCGCGCACCGTGTGGAGCCGGCTGCCGCTGCGCGAAGGCGTGCGGGCGCACTGGTGGCGCATACCCGCACGCCGCGTCCCGCCGGGTGACGACGCCCGCAGCGACTGGCTGCTCGCCCAGTGGGCGAGGGTCGACCGCTGGATCGCCGACCATGCCACCGACGGTGCGACGCACGCGTGAGGTACGGCGGCGTCCGCGGCTGACGTCTTCGGCTCCGGATGTCGTGTGCGACGGCACATGTACCCCCCGGTGCGAGCCGTCGGGCTGCCCTCGGACCTGGTTCAGGGAGCGGGCGGCGCGGCCGTGATGCCGGTCTTGCGAGCTTTGGGGTCCGGCAGGGCCAGGACGCGACAAGAGGTCGGAGTTCCCTGCCCCCGGCGGTGCGCGGGTCAGGGCTTGTCGCCGCACCGTTCTCGTGACTCCGCGGCGGCCCAGGTGAAGATGCCCTGGGCCATCAGGGAGGACTCGGACTCGGCGCGCGCCTGGTTGATGTCCGCGCGCACGGCGTGCGTGGCGGCGTCGTCGGGGGCGGCCTGTACGGCGAACTCCGCGAGGTGGCCGGCGATCCTCAACTCGCCCGCGTCGGCGTGGCGTCGGGCCGCGTCCGACAGAGCTTTCGCACCGCCCGCGAGGTCCGCCAACGCGGTGGCGAGCCGGCTTGCGGGAGCCGGTTTGAGGTGCGCGGGGTTGCCGTCGTACCACCCGGCATAGCGCCGCCAGAGGTTGCGCACGATGAACTCGGGTTCGTCGTACCTGGCTTGCAGGTAGACGCGGTCGGTCAGATGGGCGGGTGGTCGCACGGAGTGGATCAGGTCGTCCAGCCGGGCACCGGAGTCGAGTCCGTCGAGCGTCTGCCGGACCAGGCTCTCCAGCCATTCCGCGGTCTCGGTGAGCGCCCGGCGGATCCGGTCGGCGCCGAAGACCGGCGCTCCGTGCGAGGGAAGCATGATCTCCGCTCTCAGGGCCGCCATGCGGCGCAGGGCGAGCGCCCACTCGCGCGGGTAGCGCTGCACCTTCTGCGGGTTGCCGCAGTTCGGGGTCACCCAGATGAACATGTCACCGGGGCACAGGATGCGGTGTTCGGGGATCCAGGCGACGGTCGCGTCGTCGGTCTCGCCCTCGACGTGGAAGAGTTCGAAGGTCAGCCGGCCGCGCGTGAGGGTCAGCGCTTCCCGGTACGTCACGTCGGGCCTGCGGTACTGGGTGGGCCAGGACAGGTCCGCTACCTGGAACTGCCGTTGGTTGATGACCGCGTTGTAGCCGCCCGTCAGCAGGTAGCGGTCGAACCTCGCCCCGATCCTTTCGTGGGCGAGCACGGTCGGGCGTGGCGCGTCCTCCGCGTCGAAGGCGCCCATCCCGAAGACATGGTCGATGTGACCGTGAGAGAAGACGGCGGTGGTCACCGGGAGCCGGCTCCAGGCACGGACGGCCTGGTGGAGTTCGTCCGCGGCCCACGGGTTGCCGGTGTCGAACAGGACGACCTCGTCGTCCGTGCGGAAGGTGATGACATTGCCGAAGCCGGGGTACCAGCCGACGCCGTCGACCACCTCGACGACGCCGGCGCCCGACTGTCCGGCATGGACGATGCTGTCCTCGACGGCGCCCTGCCAGACCCGGTCCGCGTAGTCGGTGAGGGAGAAGCTCATGGGGCCCATGCCACCGCGAACGCAGGCACGCGGCAATCGGCCGCGAGGCCACTGACAGCCGCCTAGTGTTGTGACATGTCACAACCACATGCCGCACGGGAGGGTGCGATCCGGCTGGCCGCACGCCTCGAACCGCGGGTGAACCAGCTGGCCAGGGCCATCGTGGAACGTCAGCGGTCCGAGGTGCCCGGCTTCGATCTCCTGCCCGGAGAGATGCGGGACGTGGAGATCGCGGCGACGGCCCGCCACGCGATACGCGGGTTCCTCCGCCACGTGCAAGGCCTGCCGGACACCGACATCGAGGTGTTCCGGGAACGCGCCGCCGAACGCGCCGTGGAGGGCCTTCCCCTGGTACAGCTGCTCAGGGGCTACCACGTCGGTGCCGAAGTGCTGCTGGACACGTTGAGCGAGTTGGCGCGGCCGGGTGAGGAAGCGGCGCTGCAGTCCCTGACCCGGATGCAGCTCAGGGCGCTCCGGGCCACCGTCGAGAACGTCACGGAGGCGTACTTCGCGGGCCTCGCCGACCAGCAGGGGGCGGCACGGGAGCTGACCCGGGCGCTGATCCGGGGTGACGAGCCCGAGGAGGTCGCTGCCCGCTGTGGGCTGCCGCTGGAAACCGGATACCACGTGCTCAGTGTGCGGGCCCGGGAGCCACAGACACCGCTGGCGGCACGCAGGCTGCTGCGGCGGACCCTCGCCCGGCTCGCCCCGTCGACCGAGGGCAGCCTTCTCAGCCTGCCGGACGAAGGGGGCGGCTGGATCCTGGTGCCCTCGCGGATCGCGCTCGACGCGGTGGCCGACCGGATCTCCTCCCGTCCCCCGGCAGCGCCGATCGTGGGGGCCGCAACCGCGGGCACTGCCGGGGAGGTGCCCGCGGCCGCCGAACGAGCGCGCCGCATCGCATCCGTTGCGGACAAGCCTGGCCTGCACCGGTTGCGGGACGTGCTGCTCGAGTACCATGTCTCGGCGGGTGCGGACAGCGCAGCCGAGCTGGGTGCCCTGCTCGAACCGCTGCACCGCCACCCCGGCCTGACCGCGACCGTGGCCGCATTCCTCGACTGCGACTTCGACCGGCGCCGTGCGGCTCAGGCACTCGACGTGCACCCGAACACGGTCGACAACCGCCTGGCGCGTGTTGCCGAACTGACCGGTGTCGACCCGCACACCGCCCGCGGCGTCCAGCTCTTCGGCGCCGCGCTGACCCTGCACCGGCTCGCCGGCCGGGTCCACGGGTGACACCGACGGCCTCCCGCGGCGGTCCTGTGGCCATGACGATCGCGCCGACGGACGCGCACCAGCCCAGACGAGTGTCGGTACGAAGCCCGCCTCCGGCAGACCGCGGGCGGATGCCCCCGCCGCCTGCCGGATGCTGTGCGGGGCGCTGATCCCGCGACCCGGCTCAGGAGTTCGCCCGCCGACGCTCAGCGCCCGTTCCGCTGCCCCTCGTGACGGCCGCCACGGCCGTGCCGTACAGGACAGTGAGGCCGACGTCGCTCGGCTCGTCGACGTGAGCCCGCGGACGAGGTGGTCGCCCTCGGGCAGGCGTGGACTCGGGTCCGTGCGGTGCCGTCCTTGTGGCGGATCTCGGGGTACGGCGAGCCGGGCGCGGCGGAGTGCGCGCGCCGCCCCGGGACGTGTCGGCGAGGGTCCGGCAGCAGAGCACGGTCCGGGCCGGGGGACGGTCCGCGCGCTCGAAGACGGCGAGCGGCAGTTCCACCAGCCGGCGGTCGGCGGATCCCCCCCCCGTGGTGGTGGCGAAGGTGACCACGGTGCCCGCGTCGGAAGCGGAACCGTGCGCCGTGTTCACCAGCTGATGCCGGCCGCCACCGGCAGGTGGTCGCTGCCGGTGGCCGCCAGCACCCGCGAGCTCTCCGGCTTCACGCCTCTGACCAGGATCTGGTCGATCCGCGCCACCGGGAACTCTGCCGGCCAGGTGAAGCCGAAGCCGTCCCCGGCCGCGTCCTGGGCGGAGCGCAGCCGAGAGGTGAGGCCGGCGAACGCGCGGTCGTCCGTGGTGCCGTTCAGGTCGCCGAGCAGCACCACGCGCTTGCCCGGATCGGCGGCGACGGCCTTGCCGAGCGCCTGCGCGCCTCTGTCCCGCGAGGCTGTCCAGTAGCCCGCTTTGGGGTTCACCCGTACCGACCCCAGGTGGGCCACATACACCGTCAGCGGCCCGTGGTCCGTGGCCACCGTGGTGCGCAGCGCCCGGTTCGAGGCCATCTTCACATCGACCGGCTTGGTGGCTGCCAGCGGCCCGTAGTCCACGATGTCGATCGGCTGGGTCCGCGACAGCGGCAGCTTGCTCCACAGCCCGACCGTGCCCTGCACCGTGTGGTATGGGTACGCCTTCGCCAGCTCCTTCTCGTACGTGCCCGTCGCCCGCGGAGTCAGCTCCACCAGGGCCAGCACCTCGGCACCGGAGGCGGCCAGGTCGCGGGCGGTGCCGGCCGGGTCGGGGTTGTCCGCGTCGACGTTCTGTTCGGCCACGGTCAGGTCGCCGCCCGGGTGGGACTTGTCGCCGAGCAGCCCGCCGAAGAGGCTCAGCCACACCGCTACCGGCAGCAGCGTTGCGACCACCGCGGAGGCGGAGCGGCGCCACAGCGCCCCGGCCAGCAGCACCGGGACGAACAGGCCGAGCCATGGCAGGAACGTCTCTGTCAGGCTGCCGAGGTTCCCGGTTCCGCGGTTCGGGATCTTCGCGTGCAGCAGCATGAGCAGCCCGAGCAGCAGCGCCTGTGCCGCGAGCACCAGGCCGCGTCTCCAGGGGGCCGGCCGGGAGGCGGCGCGCATCGCCCCGCGGATGCGCGCGCCCCGGGTTCCGGCGCCGGTCTCCTGGCGGCTTGCGCCGCCCTGCCCGGTCTGGGCCGTATCCACCTGCGCCATCGTCCGTCCTCGGTCGCTGTCGGTCACTGCAGGGTCCTGGGGGCGCCGGAGGGGTCGGCATCCATGGCCGGGCAGCCGTCGTCGACCGCTTCAGGGCGCAGTTCCCGGTGCCAGGTTCTGTTGCCGTGGATCTGGCGCAGATGCCGGCGCGTCCGGAGGGGCCCTGATCGTGCGAATGGTGCGGGTCGGTGCATGCTGCCAGTCAAGGCGGCGTGGTGTTGCCGATGCGTATCCGATTTCAGATACGCCGACGATATGTCCCGGCTCGTAGCATCAATGCGTGCGTGGGTTGATCGTCGAGGACGGCCTAGCCCCGGAAGTGATCGCCGGGCAATGGCGACACCCCGCACCCGCCCACGGAACTACCCGCGACAGCCCCGAACACGGCTGGGACCGCTTCCGCCGGCGAGCATGGGCGTTGTGGCGGGTGACGGCCCCGTCACCAGGTTGTGAACACCGATCACCGTCGTGTGCTCATCGTCGTTCGCCGCCGGGCCGCTCCGCCCGGAGCATGGAGAAGATCACCTGATCGTGCCACTGGCCGCCGCGCCACTGCGCCGAGCGCAGCACGCCCTCCCTGACGAAGCCCGCCTTCTCCAACGCACGCTGTTCGGCGAGGTTGGCGCGGTCCGTCCAGGCTTGGAGCCGCTCGGCCCTGGTGTGGTCGAAGAGGTACTCGGCCAGCAGCCGGTGAGCCCGGGTGCCTATGCCCCTGCCGTGCACGGCCGGCAGCAGGCCGATCGCCAGGGTCCAGCAGGTGGAGGTGGCGGGCCGCCCCCAGGCGCTGGCGAACCACTGGACGCGACCCACCGTACGGCCCGCCTCCGCCACACAGAGCACGCCGCCGTCGGGACCGAGCAGGCCGGTCTCCGCGAACTGCCGGCGCAGACCGACCGGTGAGCCGTAGCCGAACCACTGGTACTGGCCGGTCCCCTCCGGCCCGCTGAACTCCCGCTCGAACAGGTCGAGATCGTCGGCGGTCACCGGGCGCAGCGTGATCTCATCGGACATGGAACGACTCCTGATTCTTCAACCTGGGGTCCGGTCTCCAACGGCCGGCGTGGCCAATGGCGTCTGACTCTTCCACACGGCAGTACGCGCTCCGGCAGGATGCCCGCGCGTCAGCGCGCCCCGCTGCGTCAGGGAGTCGAGATGCCTTCTCGCCGGGTCCGGCCGACGAAGGAGCAGTACGTCCGGTCGGCCGGGTACGTCCGGCAGCTGGCGTCTGACTCTTCCACACGGCAGTACGCGCTCCGGCAGGATGCCCGCGCGTCAGCGCGCCCCGCTGCGTCAGGGAGCCGAGATGCCTTCTCGCCGGGTCCGGCCGACGAAGGAGCAGTACGTCCGGTCGGCCGGGTACGTCCGGCAGCATCGTCCGTTCCGGCTCCGGCCGTCACCGCTCAGCGCCCGGTCACCTCGCCGACGTCCCTGTCCGACGACGGCCACACGTAGGGCAGGTCGTCCGGGACTCCGGGGAACGCGCACGCGTAGGTGTCCCGGTCCTTGCGGACGAGCGCGGACCTGTGGCTGAGGTGGAAGGCCTCGTCACCGAGCCACGGCGGCAGCTCCCCGGCAGAGGCGAGAGCGGACTGGTCGCGTACGCCGGCGCCCGGACGGCAGAGGGCGAATCCGGCGACCAGGGAGGCGGCGCAGCTGTCCTGGTGGCCGCGCTCCCGCCACACCCGGCAGACCTCGAGGCCGTAACGGACCAGCGCCTCCTCGTAGCCACGCCACATGCGGACGGCCGGATGCCGGCGCCAGCCGTAGCCGGGAACGGTCAGTGCGCGCAGCACCTGCAGGGCCTCGACCCGCTGCTTGCCCAGCCGTCGGCGGTCCAGAAGCAGGGCAGAGCGCCGGAAGTCGGGATCGGGCAGGAAGGTCTGCATCGGCATCGTCCCGGACTGCTCGGTGTGCTCGTGGGTCGGCTCGCCACGGGCGGGCCGGGACTCGTCCGCCGCCGGTGCGGGGCGCGGTGTGGCGCCGCGAGGCCCCGCATTCCTCTGCGGCATCAGGGTCTCCGCTCCTTCCAGCATGGTCCTCCAGAGCACGCCGTCTCGCCGCGCGGTGGCCGCACCGCCGATGCCCGGCAGCACGGCCGGGACGAGGCAGCCTTCGGCCTTCGGACGGGACAAGCCCGCCGGGACGGACACCCACCATCGACGGCAGCGCGGCGCGCACGGGTTGCACCAGGTGCAGCGGGACGGGTGCGTACCCGGCGGTCCTGCTGCCTTCCATGCCGCGCACGTGGCGGAACTGGCCCGATGCAGGCGGGCGAACCGGTCCGCAGACAGCAACCGACCACCCGCCGGACGGCAGTTCGCCCCCGGTGCCCTCGGTCCGGCCACCGCCGTGGACGGGCCGTCGTCCGCCGGCGAGGGCGTCCGCGACCGCCTGACGGCTGCCTCGGCAACGCGCTCCTGGATCTCCAGGAAGGGGCGGCAGCCGCAGGCCCGGTCCTCGGTTTCGGTGAGTGGTTCCGGCACGCCGTCGGTGCGGCGGTCGCGTACGGAAGTCTGCAGTCCGCCGACGTCGGTGCCGCGACAGCGGTGCGCCGTCCGGCGGTCCGGGATCGGCCTTCCGGCGATCGCGCTGAGCGGAGGTGCGCGGGGGGGAATGGCGGCCGGATCCCGGGGCACACGGGTCGATGTACAGGACATGTGAATTGTGGTGACGAGGAGGCTCTCGATGCTGATGGCACACCCGGCCGTACTGACGAACCTGGTCGAACAGTACGAGACGCTGCGGATCCTCCAGGCCGAGGACGGCAGCCCGGAGGTACGCCAGCGCCTGGACGACGTCGCCTACACCCTGTGCGTGGCAACCGGCACTCGTGACATCGACGCCGCACTCATCGCCGCCCGCTACCAGTTGCCGGGCGCCCGCCCGCAGGACGACTCCCTCCTCACCGCATGACCGGCCGCTGTTCGCGTCGGCCACGTACGGCCAAGAGCGTCTCATCAGGCGTGTGGCGTCACCCGCCGGGCGTCCCGGTGTCACCCGAGGCACCCGGGACCGACGCGGCGTCGGCGCGGGCGATGAGGCAGGTGCCCTGTTGCCGTCGGTCCCGGATCCGCGGCACCGCTGACGTCGCCGAGCACCACGTAGCCGCAGCGGGCCGTGTATGGAGGCCGTCGAACGGTCGGGGTCGGGGCGCATCCGCGAGCTGCACCGCCGGGCCCACCAGGGCGGTCGTACCGCTCGTGAGGCCCGTCAGCCCGGTTCGTGTTCCGGGCCGGCTCACGCGGTTCGCTCGAGCCACGTGAGCCCGCATCCGGAGAGCCGCATACCTCTCCAGGGACAGGGCCGGTGTTCTGCCCGCCAGGCAGAACACCGGCCCTGCACGCTCCCCGGACAGAACAGCTAGACCTCGCCGCGCCAAGCGCCGGTCTCGACGCCCCCGCGGGATTCGATGAACTCCTTGAACCGCTTCAGGTCACCGGTCGCCCGTCGCTCGACGAAGCCGAGCTTGTCGCCGACGGTCTCGGTCAGGCCCTTCGGGTCGTAGTGCAGCTGGAGCATGACCTTGGTGCGGGATTCGTCCAGGCGGTGGAAAGTGACGACGCCGGCCTGCCTGGCGTCACCGTCGACGGTGGTCCAGGCGACGCGCTCGTCGGGAATCTGTTCGGTGATCTCCGCATCGAACTCGCGCTCGACCCCGTCGATCCTCGTCACCCAGTGTGTGAGGGTGTCGGTGCGCTGTTCGACGCGTTCTACGCCATCCATGAACTTGGGGAAGTCCTCGAACTGGGTCCACTGGTTGTACGCGGCGCGGACCGGGATGCCGACCTCGATGGAGTCTTCAACCTGCGACAACGGGATCTCCCTTCTCCTCGGGCAGTACGCGGGCCGGGTGGCCCGCCTGGTGCTGCTCGGTGACGGGTTCCGGGTTTCCACCAGTTCGCCGGTGATGCGTCGAGGGGCGACTCGAAAAGCGGAGCCTGCGCCCGGCCAGAGCCGCGAATCCCGCTGGAAGCGACACGACGACATCCACGAGGCATACCTCGGTCTCGCCACCTACCGCCCTGTACGTCGCCCTTGTCGGAACGCTCGGGGCGGGGCGGGACGAGTGCGGGCCAGGAGGAGGGTGATGTCGTCGTCCACCGGTCCGTCAGGGGCAAGAGTGTCGACGACCGAGGCGCAGAGGTCGTCCAGCGTGGGAGCGGGGCCGACGAGAGCGGTGCGCAGCCGTTGCAGTCCCCGGTCGACGTCGTGGTCCACGCATCGTGCTCCACCACTTCGAGGACCCGTGACGCGGCCCGTGTGGCGCAGCAAGAGGAATCGTTCGCCGAAGAACCGTCCCAGTCCGCCGCGGAAGAGAGGAATCGGCAGGCGCGCGACCCAGCGCCGCCAGCCGACGGGCAGTCGGGGGCGGCCGGGTGTGGTCTGGCTGCCGGGCATCTGCGCCTCCCAGGGAATCGGACGTGTCGGCTCTCCGTCACTCCTTTGCCAGAAGCCCGGGCAGGAGCCGCTCCCAAAAACCTTGCACAGTCCAAGGGTTGGGGAGCGTCATGGCTGTCCGGTCCCGGGGGCACTCGGGACGACAACCGCGGCGCCACCGCCATGCGCATGGTCGGCTGGCTCCTCGCGGCGGTCTCGCCGGCCGGACACGGCTGCGCAGACCTCGGTCGGGCCGCGCAGGGACGGGGCATGCCGCGCCGCACACGGGTCGGTCCCGCTGTCCGTGGCTCGGACGCCGCGGACCTGCCACGGCACCCCTCGCACATGCTTCGGTGTCCGATGTATCGTCGGGCGGGTCG
>NZ_JCAJZW010000072.1:0-24408 GCF_059510455.1 Streptomyces sp. NTD91 | reverse complement strand
AGCGGCGGGGGTGCTGCGAAGGCGCCGGGGCCTGCGGCGCCCGGCGACACGACCCGCACCCCACGGAGCTCAGCCGCAACGGACCCGCACCGGTCAGTTGCTCGGCGCCGGTGCCGGCGTCTCCTGCGGCACCAAGCCCAGCGCGGCGTCCCGCGCTGCCTCCACTTCGCGCCGTACCAGCCGGAACCACATGAACACCACGAACCCGGCGAAGACGAACCACTCGCCGGTGTAGCCGAGGTTCTGGAAGGCCTTGAGGTCCAGACCGGTCCCCTCGGGAGCCGTCGCCGGCACGGCCTTCATCCCCGAGTCGGCCTTGTCGAGCGTCACCCACGCGTCGTACAGCCGGTACGGGACCAGGTTCACCAGTGACGCCGAGCTGATCGCCGCCGTCTGGCCGGCAGGAAGCCCGCCGGCCGCGCTGACCCCGTTGTCCCCCGGAGTCTCGGACGCCTGCAACGCACCGGTGACGGTGACCTCACCGCTCGGCGGCGCGGGCACCTTCGCCGGGTCGGCCTTGCCGGGCAGCCAGCCCCGTACCACCGGCAGCGCCTTTCCGGAGCCGGTGCGCAGCAGGGTGAGCACGTAGAAGCCGTTCTTGCCGTCGAGCTGCCGGTCCGGCACCAGCAACTGCGTGCCGTAGTGCCCGCTCGCGGTGACCCGGCGCCCGGAGGTGGCCTTGTCGACGGGCAGCATCGAGTCCAGCGGGCGCGCGGTCTCCTGCCGGTCGGACGCGGCCTGCTCGGTCGCGGCCCGGTGGTCCTGCACCCGCCCCTCGAACCGGCTCAGCTGCCAGGTCCCCATGAAGATGCAGAACGGGATGGCGAGCAGCACGAAGACGTTGATGCCCCACCAGCGGGGTGTCAGCAGAAACCGGTACACGCCTTCCACGGTACGGCGCCCGCGCGCCCACCCCGCCCGCGGGTCCGCCTGCAGCTGGGGGGTTTCGTGATCGGCCGGGGTTTGCGGCGCCCGGCACGGCACCTCGCCGCGTTGTCGGACACCCGGGTGTGCCCGGTACGTGGGGCGCCCGGTACGTGGGTGATCCTCCGCCTCGCTATGCACCGCACCGTACGCCGCGGCCTGTCCGGCCTGATCCAGACGAAACCCCTTAGCTCCCGGTCGCCCTGCGCGCCCGCAGGGAGTAGATCAACGGGATGCGCGGGTGGTCCGCCGGGAAGCGGTGGTAGCCGTCGCGCACCTCGAAGTTCGCGAAGCGCGGGAAGAGCGACACGTCGTGCTCGTGGAGGAACTCGACCCGCAGCCCGGTCGTGGCGAGCGCGGTGACGACGTCACCGAGGGTGTGCTGCCACTGCACGCTGCGGTTGTGGAGGGTCGCGGCGTTCAGGTCGGCGTAGGTGCCGGGCTCGTCCCACACCTGGGCGTCGCGGTCGAAGTAGTCGCGCACGAAACGCGTGCCGGTCTCGTCGTCGAGGGCCTCGGTGATCGGGTGGAACTCGGCGAGGTACAGGAACCCGCCGGGCGCGACGAGCGAGGCGGCGGTCTCCGCCCAGCGGCGCAGGTCGGGCAGCCAGCACAGCGCGCCGAGCCCCGTGTAGACGATGTCGTACGACGGCTCGGGCACGGCCTCGGCCGCGTCGTACACGTCGGCGGTGACGAACGCGGCGCGCTCGGGGCCGTGGCCGAGGTCGGCGGCGAGGGCGCGGGTGGCCTCGACGGCCGGCGCGGAGAGGTCCAGGCCGACGACGCGGGCGGCGCCCCGGTGGACCCAGGAGAGCGTGTCGGTGCCGATGTGGCACTGCAGGTGCAGCAGCGTCTTGCCGCTGACGTCGCCGACCTCGTCCTTCTCGAAGTCGCGCAGCACGTCGGGGTGGGTCCGGAAGCCGGCGAGGTCGTAGTACTCCCCGGCGACGTGCACGGGCACCCTCTCGTCCCACATGGCCCGGTTGTCCTCGTGCCAGCCGTCGGGGGCGGGCCGCCCGCTGTCGGGGGCGGACTGATGGTCGACCGGGGAGCTCATGTGCGGGAAGTTATCCACAGGCTGCGCACACGCGCCACCCAATTGTCGGCGCGGCCAGGCACTATGGGCGCATGACTGGGGCGATGAGTGAGAACAACGGGCCGGGCGTGCGGGACACGGGCGGCATGCCGGACTGGGAGAAGCGCTTCCGCGCGCCGCGGGTGTCGCTGCCCGACTGGGCGGAGGACGCACCGGACCACTGCCTGTTCGTGTCGAACGCGACGGGCACGTACGAGCTGTACGCGTGGGACCGGGCGACGGGCGCCCAGCGGCAGGCCACCGACCGGCCGAACGGCACGACGGACGGCGTGCTCTCCCCGGACGGCGCGTGGATCTGGTGGTTCGACGACAAGGACGGCGACGAGTTCGGCATCTGGCGCCGCCAGCCCTTCGGCGGCGGCGAGGACGAGCCGGCCGTCCCCGGACTCGCCCCGTCCTACCCGGCCGGTCTCGCCCTGGCCCGTGACGGCCGTACGGCGGTCGTCGGCCGCTCCACGGACGAGGACGGCACGACGATCCACCTCGCGCGCGAGGGCGAGGACCCGGTGGAGATCTACCGGCACCGCGAGTCGGCGGGCGTCGGCGACCTCTCGCACGACGGATCCCTGATCGCCATCGAGCACACCGAGCACGGCGACGCCATGCACGCGGCGCTGCGCGTGCTGCGCCCCGACGGCACCCCGGTCGCCGAGCTGGACGACACCAAGGGCGGCACCGAGGAGCTGGGCCTCGAGGTACTGGGCTTCGCCCCCGTCGACGGCGACACCCGGCTGCTGATCGGCCACCAGCGCCGGGGCCGCTGGGAGCCGCTGGTGTGGGACGTGTCGACGGGCGAGGAGACCGACCTCGCCCTGGACCTGCCGGGCGACGTCGGCGCCGAGTGGTACCCGGACGGCTCGGCGCTGCTCGTCGAGCACGGCTTCGAGGCCCGCAGCGAGCTGTTCCGCTACGACCTGGCTACCCGCGAGCTGACCCGCATCCCCACCCCGCCCGGCTCGGTCTCGGGCGCCACCGCCCGCCCCGACGGCAGCGTGGAGTACCTGTGGTCGTCGGCCGCCGAGCCGCCCGCGGTCCGTTCGACGTCCGGCGGTGTCGTCCTGGACCCGCCCTCAGCCACCGCCGGGGGGACCCCCGGCACGGCCTGCCCGCCGTCGGTGCCCGTGGAGGACGCGTGGGTCGAGGGCCCCGGCGGACGCATCCACGCCCTCGTCCAGAAGCCGGCCGGCGCGACCGGCCCGCTCCCCACGGTCTTCGACCTGCACGGCGGCCCCACCTGGCACGACAGCGACTCCTTCGCCGCGGGCCCGGCCGCCTGGGTCGACCAGGGCTACGCGGTGATCCGCATCAACTACCGCGGCTCCACCGGCTACGGCCGCGCCTGGACCGACGCCCTGAAGCACCGGGTCGGCCTGATCGAGCTGGAGGACGTCGCCGCGGTCCGCGACTGGGCGGTCTCCTCCGGCCTCGCCGACCCCGACCGCCTGGTCCTCACCGGGGCCTCCTGGGGCGGCTACCTCACCCTGCTCGGCCTCGGCACCCAGCCCGACGCGTGGACGGTGGGCATCGCGGTCGTGCCCGTCGCGGACTACGTCACCGCGTACCACGACGAGATGGAGGCGCTGAAGGCCATGGACCGCACTCTGCTGGGCGGCACCCCCGAGGAGGTCCCCGGGCGTTTCGAGGCCTCCTCCCCGCTCACCTACGTCGACCGGGTCGAGGCCCCGGTCTACATCTCGGCCGGCGTCAACGACCCGCGCTGCCCGATCCGCCAGATCGACAACTACGTCAAGCGCCTGGAGGCCAGAGGCGCCGTCCACGAGGTCTACCGCTACGACGCCGGCCACGGCTCCCTGGTGGTGGACGAACGCATCAAGCAGGTGAGACTGGAACTGGACTTCGCCAAGCGGCACTTGGGGGTGTAGGGGGTCAGTGCAGTTCCGCCAGGCCCCGGCGGGTCGCGGCGACCACCACACGGTCCCCCTTCTCCAGGACATGGTCCGGTGCCGTGTCGGTGCGGCCCTCCAGTGCCAGCACCCGCCAGGAACCGGCGCGGAAAGCCTGTCGTACCGTGCGGCCCTCCAGTTGGGAGTGCCCGGCGACGTCCACCGCGGCGAACAGCAGCACCCTGCGCTCGACCGCGACGGCGCCGAGCACCTGCCGCCCCAGCATCGCCCCGGCGAACGCGGGCGCGGCCAGATGCGTGACGCTCCGGCTCCGGGTCAGCGCGTGCGGGTAGGCGGCACGCAGGGTGCGGTACACGGCGGTGGCGAAGTCGTCGTCGTACAGCCGCAGTACCACCCGCAGATCGGGCCGTACGTTCCGCGCGTACAGCACCGCCTCCAGGTTCGTGGTGTCCGCGCTGGTCACCGCGAGCAGTGCGTACGCCCGGTGGATCTTGGCGGACTCCAGCACCCCCTCCTGGGTGACGTCTCCGAGCACCACCGGCACCCGCAGCCGCCGCGCGGTCGCGAGGCCGCGTGCCTCGGGGTCGGACTCGACGCACACGACGGGGATGTTCAGCTCGCGCAGCCGGGTCAGCACCCGGGTGCCGATCTTCCCCAGTCCGAGCAGCACCACATGCCCGCCGAGGCCGCGCGGCGGTTTCCGCAGGGTGGAGGCGGTGCGGAAGGTGCCCAGCGCTTCCAGCACCGCCGCCAGCAGCACCGGGAGCAGCAGCAACCCGATCAGGCCGGAGAGGAGTTGGAGGACCTGTCGGCCCAGCGGTGCCCCCAGGGCGGGGTCGTCGATCGCGAACAGGTCCAGCAGGGTCAGATAGAAGGCCCGCAGCGGATGGATGCCGGGCGTGACCACCCACAGTGCGACGGCGAGCGCCAGCACGCACGCCACCATGCCCGCCAGCGACCACCGCAGCCGCCGGGAGAACAGCGAGGCGAACGGCGGCACCCCGCCCCGGCCCGGCGTCGCGGACTCGCCGCCGCCCGCTGAGGACACCTGCTCCAGCACCACCGCCGTCCGCCCGGCCGCCTGCCGTACCTCGTCGTCGTCCGGCAGCAGCCGCGGTTCCGGATCCGCGCCGTTCCCGGGGTCCGTACCGGTGGGGGAGAGCAGGGCGAGCGTGCACAGCCCGGTGCCGGCCCGGCGCTCGACGGCTCGCAGCAGCAGCCCCTCGGTCTGGACGACCTTGCTGGTGCCGGCGACGGCGGTGGCGGCCAGCGCGGGCGCGGCGGTGTCGGCGTCGGACAGCACGGTGGTGGACGCGTCCGTGCCGGCGTCGTCCTCGCCGTCGCCCGCCGCCAACGCGGCCGCCTGGTCGAGGAGTTCCTCGATGTGCTGGCCCAGCCGCCGGTTGTAGAGGCGGAGGACGAGCCGCAGGCGCGGGTTGAGGCGGCGGGCGGTCAGCGCGGCGCGGATGTTGGTCTCGTCGTCGTCGTGGACGAGGGCGAGCGCGGCGGCCCGCTCCACCCCGGCCTCGGCGAGCACGGCCTCGGTGATCTCCGGGGCGGTCAACACCCTCGCGCCGTCACCGCCGTTGGCGCCTGGGGCCGGCACGGTGCCCGCGGTGCCGGTGCCGGCGGGGCCGCGTCCGACGGTGGCGCCGACCACCCGGTCGAAAAGCGCCGCCGACGCGGACCGGGCCCGGCCGACCACCGGTGGTCGTGCGGTGCGCTCGTTCGGCGGTACGACCAGGGTGACCTGCTCGCCGTGGACTCCGCGCAGTTCGGCGGCCAGCCGGTGCGCGAGCCCGTCGTCCCCGGCCACCACCATGTGCGGGGCACTGGGCCCCCTTTGATACGGAACGCTCGCCACGAGGGAAAAGACTGCCCCAAGGAGAAGAGTGGTTCCAGCGATGGTGTGAACACTCGGGGGACGATGCGCGTACCGAGGGGGAGGGAGCGCACCAGGACAGCAAGCCGGAGGGAACCGCCCGTGGCCATCACCGAAGACGCCCCGCCCGGCGCGGACGTCGGCCCTCAGCCCGGTCCCGGGAGCCGCAGGCTCAGCTCCCCGTTGGTCCTGACGCTGATCCTGCTGCTGGCGGTGCTCGCCCAGTCGACGATCCGCGGGCTCCTCGGCACCCCGCTGATGCAGAGCTGGATGACGGTGTTCGTCGCGGTGACGCTCCAGGCGCTGCCCTTCCTCGTCCTCGGGGTGCTGCTGTCGGCGGCGATCGCGGTGTTCGTGCCCCCGTCGTTCTTCGCCCGCGCCCTGCCGCGCCGCCCCGCCCTTGCGGTGCCCGTGGCCGGGGTCGCGGGCGCGGTGCTGCCGGGCTGCGAGTGCGCGTCGGTGCCGGTGGCGGGCGCCCTCGTCCGGCGGGGAGTCACCCCGGCCGCCGCCCTGGCCTTCCTCCTGTCGGCCCCGGCGATCAACCCGGTCGTGCTGACCGCCACCGCCGTGGCCTTCCCGCGCGACCCGGAGATGGTGCTGGGCCGGTTCGCCGCGAGCCTGCTGGTGGCGTGTGCGATGGGCTGGCTGTGGCAGCGGCTCGGCCGTACGGACTGGCTGCGTCCGCCCGCCCACGGTGCGCACGAGGGCGCGACGAAGGGGGAGGCGTTCTGGAGTTCGGTGCGGCACGACACCGTGCACGCCGGCGGCTTCCTGGTGCTGGGCGCGACGGCCGCGGCCACGCTGAAGGCGGCGACTCCGGCGGACTGGCTGCGCATGGCGGCCGGGAACCCGGTCGTCTCCGTGCTCGCCCTCGCCGTCCTCGCCGTACTGCTGTCCATCTGCTCGGAGGCGGACGCGTTCGTCGCGGCCTCCCTCACCCAGTTCTCACTGACGGCCAAGCTGGTGTTCCTCGTGGTGGGGCCGATGATCGACCTCAAGCTGTTCGCGATGCAGGCCGGCACCTTCGGCCGTGGCTTCGCCCTCCGCTTCGCCCCCGCGACCTTCGCGCTGGCCGTCGCGGGCGGGCTCGTGACCGGGGCGGTGCTGCTGTGAACCGCCAGTCCCAGTCCGCCGTCATGTTCCTGCTCGGCGCGGCCCTGCTGCACGCGGGCGGTACCGGCCTCTACCTCAGGTACGTCAAGCCGGGCCTGCGTCCGCTGCTGCTGGCCTCCGGCGCGGTCCTGATCGCGGCGGCGCTGGCGACGGTCTGGTACGAGCGCCGGCGCGCCAGGGCGACCCACGGCCATGCGTCCCCGAAGGAGCACGCACACCCCGAACCCCGCGTGTCCTGGCTGCTGTTGCTCCCCCTCCTCGCCCTCATCCTCGTCGCCCCGCCCGCCCTCGGCTCCTACAGCGCCCTGCGCTCCGGTACGGCCCTGCAGAAGACGTACGTCTACGGCAGGCTGCCCGCCGCCGACCCCGCCCCGCTCTCCGTGATCGACTACGCCTCCCGAGCGGCCTACGGCCAAGGCCGTACCCTGAAGGGCCGCACGGTCCGTGTCACCGGCTTCCTCGCCCTGGACCACACGGGTGCGGCGTACCTGGTCCGCATGGCACTCAACTGCTGTGCCGCGGACGCCCAGCCGGTGAAGATCGCTCTGACCGGCGACCTGCCCCCGGTGCTCCGCCCGGACGCCTGGATGGAGGTGACCGGCACCTACACCCCCCGCCTCACCCGGGACCCGGTCAACAACGGCCCCGTCCCGTACCTGAAGGTCACCTCCGCACGCCCGGTCCCGGTGCCGCACGACCCGTACGACGAGACCTGGAACACCTGACGCCGGAACCCGTCGGCGCCGACCGGGTCGTCCCGGCCGCCACCGTGAACCAGCGGGCCCGGCACGATACGGCCCGCGTCCCTTCGAGGTGCCTACGCCTCCGTGCCTTGCGAGCCGAAGCGCTCCAGGTCCCGCAGCCACGCCTGGGCCGTGCCGTCCGACGGGGCGCGCCAGTCGCCGCGGGGGGAGAGCGAGCCGCCCGCCGAGACCTTCGGGCCGTTCGGCATCGCAGAGCGCTTGAACTGGGAGAAGGCGAAGAAGCGGCGGATGAAGACCTCCAGCCAGTGCCGGATGGCCGCGAGGTCGTACGTGCCCCGCTTGTCCTCCGGGAAGCCGGGCGGCCAGGCGCCGGCCTCCTTGTCGTGCCAGGCGTGCCAGGCCAGGAAGGCGATCTTCGAGGGGCGGAAGCCGTAGCGCAGGACGTGGAAGAGGGTGAAGTCGTGCAGGGCGTACGGGCCGATCTTCGACTCGGTGGACTGCATCTCCTCGCCGGGCACCAGTTCCGGGCTGATCTCGGTGTCGAGGATCGCGGCCAGGATCTTGCCGGTCTCGTCGTCGAACTGCCCGCTGCTGATGACCCACCGGATGAGGTGCTGGATCAGGGTCTTCGGTACGCCGGCGTTGACGTTGTAGTGGCTCATCTGGTCGCCGACGCCGTACGTCGACCAGCCGAGCGCCAGCTCGGACAGGTCGCCGGTGCCGAGCACGATGCCGCCGCGCTGGTTGGCGAGCCGGAACAGGTAGTCGGTGCGCAGGCCCGCCTGGACGTTCTCGAAGGTGACGTCGTACACCGGTTCGCCGGAGGCGAAGGGGTGGCCGATCTCCTTCAGCATCAGCCGCGCGGTCGGCGTGATGTCCAGCTCGGCGGCGGTGACGCCGAGGGCCCGCATCAGCCGGTGCGCGTTGTCCTTGGTGTGGTCGCTGGTGGCGAAGCCGGGCAGGGTGAAGGCCAGGATGTCGCTGCGCGGGCGGCCGGCGCGGTCCATCGCGCGGGCGGCGACGATCAGCGCGTGCGTGGAGTCCAGGCCGCCGGAGACGCCGATGACCACCTTCGGGCCGCCGATCGAGGCGAGCCGCTGCTGCAGCCCCGCGACCTGGATGTTGTACGCCTCGTAGCAGTCGAGGGCGAGGCGTTCGGCGTCGGCGGGCACGAACGGGAAGCGTTCGAGGCTGCGGCGCAGGCCGAGGTCGGTGCCGGCCGGCGGGGCGAGCTCGAAGGACACCGTGCGGAAGCCGGTGGTGCGTGCGGCGTGGGTGCGGCCGTTCTCGCCGAACGTGCCCATCCGCTGCCGCTCCTGCCGCAGCAGGTCCAGGTCGACGTCGGCCACCGCGTACTGCTCGCCCAGCGGGAACCGGTCGGTCTCGGCCAGCAGTGCCCCGTTCTCGTAGATCAGGGTCTGGCCGTCCCAGGACAGGTCGGTGGTCGACTCGCCGAGGCCGGCCGCCGCGTAGACGTACGCCGCGAGACAGCGCGAGGACGCCGAGCGGCACAGCAGCTTGCGGTCCTCGGCCCGGCCGACCGTGATGGGGCTGCCGGAGAGGTTGACGAGGACGGTCGCGCCGGCGAGGGCCGCCTCCGCGCTCGGCGGCACCGGCACCCACATGTCCTCGCAGATCTCCGCGTGCAGCACCAGGCCGGGCACGTCGGCCGCCGCGAAGAGCAGGTCCACGCCGAACGGGACGTCCGCACCGCCGAGCCGGATCGTTCCGCCGCGCTCGGCGTCGCCGCCCGCGATCTGGCGCCGCTCGTAGAACTCCCGGTAGTTCGGCGGGTACGACTTCGGTACGACGCCCAGGATCCGGCCGCGGTGCACGAGCACCGCGCAGTTGAAGATCCGGTCGCGGTGGCGCAGCGGCGCGCCGACGACCAGTACCGGCAGCAGATGTGCCGACTCGGCGACGATGGTGGCGAGCGCCGTCTCGACGTCGTCGAGCAGGGCGTCCTGCAGCAGCAGGTCGTCGATCGCGTACCCGGACAGGCTCAGCTCCGGGAACACGGCGACGGCGACGCCCTCGCCGGCGCAGCGGCGGGCATGGCGCAGGACCGCCTCGGCGTTGGCACGCGGGTCGGCGATGACGGTGTGGCCCGTACACGCGGCGACGCGCGCGAAGCCGTGCTGGTAGATCGACCAGAAGCTCAACGGGACCTCTTTCCGAAGCGACTTTCCTACGGATAAAGCCTACGGGGCGGCCCACGCCCGCCGCCCACCTGCGGGTTTCAGCATGCTGAGGCCCTGCGTGAGCCGTCGGCCCGCACCCGGCTCCACCCACGGGTGCAGGGTGGTGGAGGTTTCTCCATCGACCCGTGGGTGGTGGTGATCGCCTGTCTGCGCGGAGCAGTCTGGAGGCATGGGTTCCTCCCTTCACTCGGCGCTCGTCGCGCTCGTCGTCGTCTGCGTCTGGGTCTTCGTCGCGGCCTGGATCGCGGGCGCCGTCTACTTCGGCGTGAAGAGCCACGCCGGCCCGCGCGGCTGGATACGAGGACTGCGCCGCACGCTGCCGCGCCGCCTGGCGCTGGTCGCGGGCGCAGTCCTCTTCTCCGTCCTGGTACGGCACAGCGGCGGCTTCTGGCGCCATCTGCGGTACTGGCAGCCGGAGTTGGCGCTGCTCGGCGGCCTGCTCGCCGTCGCCGCCACCGCCCTGCTGCTGTGGGCGCGCTGGGTGCTGGGCACCATGTGGTCCAGCATCCCGACGGTCAGAGACCACCACGAGCTGCGCACGGACGGCCCCTACCGGCTGGTCCGTCACCCCATCTACACCGGGCTGCTCGGCCTGGTGATCGGCGCCGTGCTCGCCGACGGCTTCGGCGTCTGGATCGCCGTCCTGGCGGTGGCCGTCGTCTGGCTGCTCCGACGGGTCCGGGTCGAGGACGCGCTGATGGCCGGGCGGTTCGGAGCCGCCTACGAGGCCTACCGCGCGCAGGTCCCGGCACTGATCCCCCGGATACGGCCGCCGCGCCGGCGGCCCCCTCGGGCGCCGGCCGCCCGCGCCGGATCCGGAGCACGGGAGGAGTCGTGACGCTTGCTACATTCCCCGGTGTGGTGAGCATGGAGGCGGCGGACCGCCGATGAGCGGGGCGACGCCGAGGGCGCCGCAGCCTTCGCCGGCCGCGGCACGGCAGATGTGGCCGTTGTACGCGGCCGGGTTCACCACGGCCTTCGGCGCGCACGGCATCGCGGCGAACCTGGGCGGTCACACGAAGGGCGCGGTCACCTCGTTGCTCGTGCTGGGCGGGCTGCTCGCCCTGTACGACGGCGCCGAGGTGGTCCTCAAACCGGTCTTCGGCACCCTCGCCGACCGGATCGGCGCCCGCCCTGTGCTGCTCGGCGGGCTCGTGGCCTTCGCGGTCGCCTCCGCGCTGTACGTGGTCGCGGACAGCCCGGGCTGGCTGTGGGCGGCCCGGCTCGGCCAGGGCGCGGCGGCCTCCGCGTTCTCGCCGTCCGCGTCCGCACTGGTGGCCCGGCTGAACCCGGCCGCCCGGCACGGACGCGCGTTCGGCAGCTATGGCTTCTGCAAGTCCATCGGCTACACGCTCGGCCCGCTGCTCGGTGGAGTTCTGGTATGGGCCGGCGGGCTGTGGCTGCTGTTCGCCGTCCTGGCGGCGCTGGGTGCGGCGGTGGCCGTGTGGGCCGTGGTCGCCGTCCCTGTCGTACCCCCGCTGCCGAAGGCCCGGCAGACCGTGCTCGACCTGGCCCGGCGGCTGGCCGACCCGGTCTTCCTCGCCCCGACGTCCGCGCTCGCGGCGGCGACCGCCGCGCTGTCGGTGGGGGTCGGTTTCCTGCCGGTCTCGGGCCGGGTGGCGGGGCTGGGCACGGTGGCCACCGGGGCCGCGGTGTCGCTGCTCGCCGCCTGCGCGGCGGTCGTCCAGCCGCGTGCCGGACGTGCTCTGGACGGCGGGCGGCTGACCACGCGTTCCGGTCTGGCGGCCGGGCTGCTGGTCACCGCCGCCGGCCTGGGCTGCGCGACGCTGCCGGGACTGACCGGCATCCTCCTCGGCGCCGCCCTCATCGGTGCCGGGACGGGCCTGATCACCCCGCTCGGCTTCGCGGCGCTGGCGTCGTCGACCCCTCAGGAGCGACTGGGCCAGACGCTGGGGGCGGCGGAGTTGGGGCGCGAACTGGGCGATGCCGGTGGACCGCTGCTGGTGGCGGCGGTCGCCTCCTCGGTCTCGCTCACGTACGGCTTCGCCGTGCTGGGGATGCTCATCGGGGTGGGCGCGGGGGCGGCGTTCAGCCGCCGCCGCTGATCGGCGGCGCGTCGGCAGGGTGGTGCGCCCTGGCCGCGACCACGGCCAGGGTGCTTCGCCGGATCAGGCGACGTGCAGGGTGAGGGCCGCGGTGTGCAGCGTGCCGCCGGTCTGGAACTGGAGGAACAGCCGCCAGTCGCCGGACCGGGCGAACTCGGCGTGGAAGGTGAGAGCCGGTCCGCCGTGGCCGCCATCGGCCTGCGTCTCCGGGTGGAGATGCGCGAAGGCCAGGTCGCCCTGGTGGAAGGCGGTCAGGTGGGCGTAGGCGCCGAGGTACGGCTGGAGGTCGGTGACCGGCCTGCCGTCCTTGGTGACGGTGGCGGTGAGCTGGTGCGCCATGCCGGCCATCGGTTCGCCCTTCACCGTCACGGTGTAGCCGTCGACGGCGGCGGTGCCGGACACCTTCGGCAGGGGCGAGGCCGTCGCCGTGCCGGGCACCCGCACGGTGCGGCTGAGCACGAAGGTCTCGCCCCTGCCGGCGCCGCCGTCCGGGATGAAGGAGGCGTACAGCCGCCAGGTGCCCGGCCGCAGCGCGGCCAGCGGCGCGGTCCAGGTGCCGTCGTCGGCCATGGTCGGGTGCACGTGCTGGAAGCCGGTGAGATCGGAGCGGATGGCGTAGAAGTGCATCCGCCGGGTCTGGTCCACGGCGAAGGCGGTGACCGGCTTGCCGTCCGGGCCGGTGACGGTGAAGCGGTAGTCGGCCGCCTTGCCGGCGGGGAGGCCGGAGGCGGTGGCGGTCATCCGGTAGCCGTTCTTCTCGGCGGCCAGGCCGTTGCCGGTGGACGCCTGGTCCATACCGGGCATCGACGCCATCGAGTCGTCCGCCGCCTCGCCCGTTGCGTGGGGCGAAGCCGACGCCGGGTGGGACGGCATGGCGCTGGAGTCCATGCCGGCCATGCCGGCGTCGTGGCCGGAGTCGGAGCCGCAGGCGGCGAGGGTCAGGGTGAGGGCCGCGGTGGCGGCGGCCGCCGCGAGGGTGTGACGGGTCGTCCGGAGTCGCTGGGACATGTGTGTGTCTTTCCAGGTGGGCGCCGTGGAACGGCGCGGGTGAACGGATGAGAGCCGTGCGGGACCGCGGCGCCGGCCGGATCCCGGAGGTCTCGTCACGTCCGTGCGACGCACACCTGGAGCAGAAGTCCGCGCCCGCCGCCCGGTGGACCGCGCCGCCGGGTGCCGTCCGAACCCGGCCGGGCCCACGGCAGCAGGGCGGCGGCCGGCAGTACGAGGGCGACGGCCCCGACCGGGGGCGACGGCATCTCGGACCGGGGCGTCGTGGCCTGACACAGCGCGCCCCGCGTGCCCTCGTCCGCACGGGCGGGAGCCGCGGCGGTGGCCGCGGTCGGGGAACCCTCTGCCGGGAGTGCGGCCATGGGGGCCGTCGGCGTCGGTCCCTTTCCGCGCGGTTGGGGAGCGTGCCCGGCGTCTGCCGTCCCGGGGTGGTCGGCCGTCCCGTGGTGGGGGGCCGCATGTGCGGGCGTTGCGGGGTGGCCGGCCGGCTGGTCGACCGGCGCGGCAGGGGCCGAGCGCGGGACGGCGGAGCCGGTGTCCGGCATGCCCCCGTGGCACCCGCTCGCGGCGGCGGCCGGGTCGCCGTGCATGAGGAACAGCCCGAGCAACAGCGCGAGGAGCACGGCCGGGTGCACCGCTCGGTGGCGGGCCCCGTGCGTGCCGGCGACGGGCTGCGTGGCAGTCACGGGTTCACCATACGAGGAGGTGTGCGCGGGAAACCGGGGGAGTGGGCCGACCGGCGTACAGGGCGGACGCCAGGGGCGGTCCGGCGCAGGCCAGTGGCCGCGCCCGGTCGGAGGCCGAACTCACCACCGGAGCGGACGCCGGGGCGCGGCGGTGCCCCGTAAGGGGCGCGGGGAACTGCGCGGCCGGCCACGACCGACCCGCCCCGGCGCACGAGCCGCCCCGGTGGCGCTGCCCCGCAAGCGGCTTGTCGCCCCCGGTCAGGACACCCCCACCGACTTCAGCAGTACATGAAAGTCGTGCGCCGCCTCCGCCGTAGCGAGCATCGCCGCGGCCAGGACACCCGCCGTCACCGCGGTGAGCACCGGATGCCGCCCCACCGGCGGAGCCAGCAGCGCGGCGACGCGCCGCGGCACCGGCCCGGCCTTCGCGAGAGCGTTCCGGCGGCCGAGGATGCCGAGCGCCGCACCGGCGACCCGGGCGAGCGCGGGGGCGCGACGGGCGGCGAGGGCCGCCTTGCCGACCGTACGGGCCACCCGCCTGCGGTCACCGGTCGAGGCGGCCGCGGTCTCGTCGGCCCACCGCTCGATGGTGTAGGTGACGGCGTCGGCGAAGGGCCGCAGGAACGGGTTGGCGGCGGCGCCGAGCTGGGCGAGCGCGACGAAGGCGTAGTGGTGGCAGGCCAGATGCGCGCGCTCGTGGGCGAGCAGGATGGCGTGCTCGGACTCGTCCAGGCTGTGCAGCATGCCGGTGGAGACGACGACCCGGCCGGGGAGTCCGGGCAGGGCGAAGGCGTCGGGGGCGTCGTCCGGGACGACGACCAGGCCGTCCCGCGCGGGCATGCAGGCGGCCTCCCACGCGGCGGTGGCCAGGGAGCGGGCCCGTCGGCCCAGCATGCGCGCCGCCATGAGCACGGCGCCGCCGAGCAGCAGGCCGGCGATCAGCGAGACGGACAGCGCGGCGGGGTCGTCGTGCCGGGCGGTCCCGGCGGACCAGTGGCCCACCGCGGCGAGCTGCGGGATGCGGATCAGGCCGGCCACGGCCAGCAGGCCCAGGGAGACGGTGCTCGCCGCGCCCAGTACCAGGGCCGAGGCGGTGAGCAGCCAGGTGGCGAGGCGGGGTTCGCAGCGTTCGGCCAGCGGGCGGGCGCCGAGCGGGGCGATGAGCGAGAGCAGCGGCGGCAGATAGACGGCGATGTGCATGCCGGGCGGCCCCCTTCCTGTTCCTACCGGTCCTGCCGGTTGCTTCCTACCGGTCCTGCGGTTGCTGTCGGTCCTGTGGATCCTGTCGGCCCTACTGGCCGAAGTGGTGGTCGGGCCCGAGCAGCTGACGCAGCAACTCGGCGTCGGTGTCGGACAGTTCGTCGGCGAAGCGGGCGAGGACGGCCTCGCGGTCGGGCCGTTCCTCCAGGACGGTGCACATCCGGCGGGCGGCGAACCCGGCGTCGTCGGTGACGGGAGAGTAGGCGTAGGCCCTGCCGCGGGGAGCGCGGCTGAGCAGGCCCTTGGTGTGCATCCGGGTCAGGATCGTCACCACACTGCTGTACGTCAGCTCGTCCCCGAGCCGCCCGGCGACCTCCCCGGGAGTCAGCGCGCCCTCGGCCCGCTGCAGCACACCGAGGATCTCGGCCTCGCGCGCTCCGTTGGCCCGCTTCGGGCCGCGTCCCTGCGTGTGGGCGCCCATGGGTTTGTCGTGCTCCCGATCGTCTTCTACAGGCGTGTAGAACCTCTACGGTCGTGTAAGTGCTGTCGTGGTCCGAGTGTGCCATGCGTTCCCGTCCCGGGGGCAGGCGGGACGGCGGACAGCGGAGGGCGGCGAGGACGAAAGGAAGCCTTCCTGATCCACCGTGTCGTCATCGGCGTGGGCCTGCTAGGCCTGCCGGCCACCGGAGTGCTGACCGCCTCCGGTCCGGCGGTCCGCCGCGCGCCCGACCGACCGGCGACCGCCCCGCGCAGCCGCTCACCCGGCCGCCCGGCGGAGCCCGCCACGCAGGCCCGAGGCCCCCGGACCCTGTGCGGTCCGGGGGCCTCGGCGCCGTACCCGGTGTTCCCGAGGGTGCCCGGGTGCGGCGCGTGGGGACGGGGCGTGGCGTTACGGGGTCGGCGTCTTCCAGATGCCGCGGCCGTGCGTGGCCACGTACACCTGGCCGCCGTCCGGGCTCGGTGCGAGGTAGACCGCCGGCGAGGTCGGCAGGCCGGTGCCCAGGCGCGACCAGTGGCCCGTCGAGGTGCTGGTGAAGACGCCCAGGTCGGTGGCGACCACGAGAGTGCCGCTCCTGGTGATCAGCGCCGCGTTGGCCGGAGCGTCCGGGAAGGAGTCGGAGGCTGCGGGGTCACCGCTGACGTCCGTCCAGGTCGCGCCGCCGTCCGTGGTCCGCCAGACGTGGCCGTAGCCCGCGCCGGGGCCCTCGTTCCAGTGCCGCGAGAAGCCGTTGACCACCGCGTAGACCGTCCTGCCGGAGGCGTCGGACGGGTCGATGGCCAGATTGGAGACGTAGCGGTTGGGGAAGGCGGCCGGCAGGCTCACCTGGTGCCAGGTGCCGCCGTAGTTGGTGGCGATGCCCCGCCCGAAGGTGCCGTCGACCGCGGAGCAGGGACCGCACCATGCCGCCCACGTCACATGGTTGCGGCTGACCACCGCGGAGGCGGAGTGGCCGGCGCCCAGGTCGTACAGCTTGGTCCAGTCGGCGCCGGAGGTGCTCTGCCAGGTCTTGGTGTTGCCCCAGACGTACTGGCCGCCCGCGACCCACAGGCCGTTCGGGTCGGTCTCGTCCGCGCCGAACGGAGCGGTGAAACGGGCTCCCGGGTCGCCGGGCGCGATGTCGGTGATCACGTCCTCGGAGCCGTCGTCGCTCGCGGTGTAGCCGCAGTTGTTCGTGATCTGCAGCGCCAGGTCGACGTACTCGCCGACCGTCTGGCAGCCGTTGTCCGGGTTGACCAGCTGGTCGCCGCCGTCCCCGCCGTACGGAGAGACCATCTCGCCGTTCGGGTTGAGCTGCTGCCCCTGGTAGGTGGCGCCCTTGGGCGCGAGCAGGGAGACGCCGTTGTCCTGCAGGCCGCCCCAGACGGCGTCACCGCTGCCGTCGGTCATCCTCCCCGCGCGCACCGAGTAGTACTGGAGGGTGCGCAGGGTGCCGGACTCGTTGAGGTTGCGCCATCCGGTGGTCGTCTGGGTGGTCGGCCGGGCGTAGGCACCGCCGTCGTTGCCGACGAACACCTCCGGCGTGCTGCCCTTCCACTGCGAGAAGGCGAGCGCGTGCTGGTCGGAGTGCATCACGTCGCCGTCGCAGGTGTTCGCGGCGAGGTCGTACGAGAAGCACTTCATGCCGAAGTTCCAGTAGCGGCCGATCGCCTTCCAGGTGGCGCCGCCGTCGCGGGACTCGAACATCTCCTCGAGACCCAGGTAGACGTGGTTCGGGTCGTTCGGGTCGACCGCGACGACCTGGTCGTACCAGGCCTGCGAGCCGGGCTGGTAGCCGCTGCCGATCTCGCTGACCTTCATCGCGGAGCCGCTCGCCGACAGCGACGAGGAGGTCGCGATCTGCTGGAACGAGCCGTTGGCGTCGCCGCTCCGGCTGACGTACACACCGGCCAGGACCGAGTACACGCCGGAGCCCGAGGCCTTGTTGAGGAGCTTCGGAGACTCCATCGAGACGTACAGCCTGCTGCCGTCGGCCGCGTACGCGAACGCGGCGTTGCCGATCTCCGCGGGGTTGATCGCACCGGTCGGGTTGGCGCGCTTCCAGGTGGTGCCGGCGTCGTCGGAGTAGTAGAAGCCGTTGTAGTCGGCGCCGCTGCGCCAGGCCACGTTGGCCAGCAGCTTCTTGCCGCCGCTGCCGGGCTGTACGGCGATGTCGTTGGCGATGTCCGCGTAGTGGCTGTCCACCCCGCAGCCCACTCCGCTGACCCCGACGCCCGCGCAGGGGGCGAGGACCTTCGTCCAGGCGGCGCCCTGTGCGGCCGACAGCGGGCGCCGGAAGACGCCGTGCGAGGAGGCCGCGAAGACGTAGCCGACGGCCTTGTCGAAGGTCAGGGTGTGGATGGAGCTGGAGTCCAGCTCGCTGCCGCCCACCTTGTCGCTCTCGTCGAAGGTGCCGGTGACCGGGTCCGCGAGCCGGTAGACGCCGCTGCCCAGGTAGTTGTCGGACGCGGTGGTCGCCTCGCCGGTGGCCAGCCACAGCGAGCCGTCGGGTGCGACCGTGAGGGCGCCCACGGACAGGGCGGGCAGCCGGTCGGCGATCGGCGTCCAGGTCTTCCCGTCGTCGGTGGACCGGAACACACCGCCGCCCGCGGCACCGGCGTACACCACCCCCTGGTGCGTGGGGTCGGTGGCCAGGGCGGCGATACGCCCGGCCGAATGCCCGGCACCTCCACCGGAGTTGGAAGCCGACTGGTCGCGGTAGTGCAGGGCGTCCTCGTTGTACGGCGAGGTCGTCACCTCGCTCCAACTCCCGGACGCCACCGGCATGTTCTTCACGTGCGCCCATGCGTCGGCGTACGCGCCCGGAGCGATCTGTCCGCTGGGCGAGAGCCTCGGCTCGTTGAACGAGTCGAGGGACTCCATCAGTTCGTGGGACTCCTCGCCCGCCACGTCATGGCGGCCGGATCCCGAGTCGCCGCCCACTCCGTACGCGGCGACGGGTCCCGTCCCCGCTATCAGCAGCGCGGCGGCGACGACGGCGAACGCGGTCCGCCCACCGCCCTCCGCCCCGCTGCGCGATCTGCGCCGTGCGGAATACACACGCATGGACTGTCTCCGGCTTCTTCGGCGTAGGTGGCGACCGCCCCTACGGCCGCACTTGATCTCCTACTGCCGAGCGCCGGAACCGTACTCCCGCCCCCTGCCTCAACCCCAGGGGTTTACACCGAGTTTATAGCTTGACAAACGTAATGATTGTCAAAAACAACCTCGTTCGCCACCTCACCCCTTCGAAGCGGGGCCGACCCTCCGTCACATGCAGCGCAATGACCGACGCATTCGTTACCCGAGCTGCGGGCCGGCCCGTGCGGGAGCGGAAACGGGACGGAAGCGGTCGGGCCGGGCCGCGAGGCAGTCATGGACGCGGCCGGCGTATCGGGCAAGGTCGGTGGGTCCAGGCGTATCCCGTCCGGCCTGCCGGGGCCGGCACGGATTTCCTCGCACTCTCGCGTTGCACCTTCACCGGTGGTGGACACGTAGGGACGGAAGCAGCGAGAGGAAGCCATGGCCATCGACAGCGAGGACGAGTTCACCGATGTCTACCGCGCCCACTACGAGGACGTGCTGCGCTTCGTCCGCCGGCGTGCTCACCCGATGAACGTGGACGACATCGTCGGTGAGACGTTCCTCGCCGCGTGGCGTCGTCGCAGGGAGCTGCCGGAGGATCCACGTCCTTGGCTCTTCGGCACCGCGCGCAACGCGATGCTCAACGCCCGGCGCGGACAACGTCGCCAGACGGCTGTCGCGGTGCGTGTCATGGAGAACGGTGGCGACGACAGCTACGACGGGTTGACCCGGGCCGAGGAGCGGATGGACCTGGTGGCCGCCTGGCGGCGGCTGTCGGCCGCCGACCAGGAAGTACTGGCGCTCCATGTCTGGGAGGGCCTCACGGACCGGGACGCCGCCACCGTGCTCGGCTGTTCACGCGCGGCCTACACGATGCGGCTGTCCCGCTCCAGACGTCGGTTGGCCAAGCTGTTCGGCCCGACCGGTCGAACCACCCCCGCTCCGGCTCAGGCGCACTGAAGGAAGAGACGTGAACGATCACGAGAAGAACCTCCCCCGGTTGCTGGCCGCTCTGGACGCTGCTCCCGTCCGCGAACTGACCGAAGCCGAAAGCAACCGTAAGGAACACCTGTTGCGTACCGTGATGAACAGTGCGGCGCCCACCTCGCAGCCTGCCGTTCCCCCACGCCGTCGTCGCCCCTTGCTCTGGGCGGCGGCCGGGGCCGTCACCGCCACCGCGGCCGTCGTGGCCGTCGTCGCTCAGAACCTGCACAGCGCGCCCGGCTCGGGTGTCCTGCCCGCGGCGGAACTCGCCGGCTGGACCGGCACCCCGAGTCGTCCGACGACCGGCTCGCCCGAGGCCACCGGCGCCGAGAAGTGGTGTGTCAAGGCTCTGGGCAGTGACCACTCCGGCAAAGCGGTCTCGTACGCCAACCTGGACGTGCGCGGCTCCATCACCTCGGTGGTCGTCACCGACGGGAAGACCGTCTCCTACTGCCTCACCGACAAGGCCGGCCACGGCATGGCCGAAGTGATCGATCCTGTCAAGCCGCTCGCCGGCGACGCGGTCGAGGTGGACTCGGCCGGTGGTCACGGCGAAGGGAGCACCGGCCTCAACTACCTCGTGGGCTCGGTGGGACCCGACGTCAAGGGTGTGACCCTGCACGACGGAGGCCGCACCATCGAGGCCACCGTCCAGAACAACCGGTTCACCGCCTGGTGGCCGTCCGCCGAACCGACCGGCAGCGCCGGCAAGGTCGACATCACCCTGAAGGACGGCTCCACTCGGACCGTCTCCGGCGACTCCGTCTTCCCGAAGGACTGAGGAACCGGCGCGGTCGGCCGGTTCGGCCTCACTCAGCCACCTGCGGCTGCTCTCCGCCATGCACCATTGCGCGGCCTCAGCTCTGTCGGCACCGGTGGTGAGCCCCGCCTCGGGGGTTCAGGATGGAGACAACGGCGGATCACGTGCCAATACGGTGATCATGCGGTCGGACTGGTCACAGCCATGAATTCGTAGCGCTGCTCGCGCCGGTGCCTCACCGAGCGCGGGTCGAGCGGATCACCACTGAGCGTGCCTGGCGTGCCGGCTGCCCGGGGCCAGTCCATGAAGGCAGGGGGGCCGGGTGAGGAGGGCTGCGATGACCACAGAGGCTGAACTGCTCAGATCCGACGATCAGCGGCTTGAGGAGCTGTTTCGCAAGAGTCCGGCCGGCGAGATTCCCAAAGGCCCGATGGAGGGTCTGGCGATCTTCCCGGCGACAGGACGTGTGGGAGCGTGGCTGCTCGCCGGTCTCGTGAACCTGACCGCGTGGCGAGGCAAGGTCTTCAGCCCGGACGGTTACCTCAGCAACCGGCTCACCGCGATGGACATCCTGTCCATCGTCGCCATGGTCGGGCCCGGCCCGAGCCGCCTGGACGACCAGGAGTGCATCGTCATCGACTACTCCCACACGTCCTTGGTGTTCGCAGGCGTGCGCGACGAACTCCGTCAGGTCGGCCCGGACCTGTACCTGGGCCTGATCTGGCTGGCCAGCCGCAAGATCGGATGGTTCACGCTGCGCAACCCTGACAACGCGGACAACGGCAACGCATAGGACCGACCGCGCCGAAGCCCCGGTGCCCTGATGACTGCCGTTCCGAGCGCCCGCCGCGAGGCGGCGGCCTCCCCGCGAACACTCAGCGAGACCCGTCAGCGCGTCGGGTGTTCGGTCTGCGGGTGAGGGTCCTGCACCCATGCCGACATCACGAGAGGTCCTGACCTTGCCTCCCTCCACGAATCGCCTCCGCAGAGCAGCACTCCACACGTCGCGCGGCGTGGCACCCGCCAGGTTCTCCCGGCACCGGCCGGTCGCCGTCCTGACGGCATCGGCCACCGTGGCGCTGGCCCTGACGGGACTGCCTGCCGCCACGCCCCCCACCGGCACGCCGACAGCGCTGCACGGAACAGTCACCAGCGCGGGAAAGCCGCTGTCTCACGCCGACGTCACTCTCTTCACCGGAGACCGGCAAGGGGTCCGGAAACTGGGGCGCGCCATGACCGACGCCAAGGGAGCCTTCCAGATCCGGTACACCCGGCCCACGGGCTCGGTGCTGTATGCCGACGCCGCGCCCCCCGGCGACCGCGCGCTGCGCCTGCGTTCCGTCGTGGGATTCGGCTCGGGAGGCGGCGTCCCCCCACGCTCCGAGTCCGCTGTCACGATCAACGAACTCACCACCGTCGCCGCCGCCTACGCACTGGCCCAGTTCACCGACACCCACGGCATCACCGGGCCGAGCCCCGGCATGGAGAACGCCGCAGCCACGTCCTACAACCTCGCCGATCCGGCTTCCGGCAGACCGGGCAAGGTCGTCACCGACCAGAACAACGGCAGCAAGAACGACACCCTGGCCACCCTTGGCACCTTGGCCGACCTCGTCTCCCTCTGCGCGCCGACGGCGGACACCGGGCGATGCCAAGACATGCTGCGCCTGGCAACACCGCAGCACGGGACCACTCCCGCCGACACGGCACAAGCCGTGCTCAACCTTGCCCACGACCCGAGACTGGCCACCGGCAAGCTGTACGCCCTGACCGGCCGGGCACACACCTACGGCCCCGCGCTCACCGCGGCACCGTCGGCCTGGATCCTCGCTCTGCACTACACCGCCCCCGACGTCTACGCCCCGGGCCGGATGGCCATCGACACCAAGGGCAACGTCTGGGCCTCCAACAACTGGCTGCCCGGAACGAGAAACCCCAGCCCCTACGTCACCGTGCAGGACCCGGTGGGCAACCCCACACTGAACAGCCCCATCAGCGGCGGCGGCATGAAGGCAGGCGCATGGGGCATCGCCATCGACCACGACGGCGCCGTGTGGGTGCCCAGCTACGGCGGCGATGCCATGGCGAAGTACTCGTCGACAGGAAAGCCGCTGTCGCCCGGCACAGGATTCAAGAACGGCGACCTGAACCATCCGCAGGGCACCGCGGTCGATCAGAAGGGCAACGTCTGGATCGCCAACTTCTACGGCCTGAAAGGCAACCGCGGCCAGGGAAGCGTGATCGTCTACCCCCATGGAGACCCCTCGAAGGCGATCACCATCAAGGGCGGCGGCCTCGACCACCCGTTCTCCATCCAGATCGACGGCTACGGCCGGGCCTGGGTCAGCAACGCCCGCCTCAACGGGGCAAAGCTTCTGGACACACGCGTGCCCAAGGGCCACGTCGGCGGGAGCGTCACCGTGATCGGACCCGACTTCAAGCCGACCTCGTTCTCCCCCATCAAGGACAAGTCGCTCGACTGGCCTCTCGCCCTGGCCGTCGACTCCGAGAACAACGTCTGGGTGCCCGGCTTCGTCAGCAACTCGGTCACCGAGATCGGGCCGAACGGAAAGGTCACAGGCGCGTACAAGCTGCCAACCGCCATCGCGCCCTGGTCCCTGGCCGTCGACGGGTCCGACCGCATATGGATCGCCGGCTTCGGCGCCCCCTCCGTCTCCGTCCTGTGCGGCGTGAACACCAGCGCCTGCCCGCCCGGCTCCGCCACCGGCTCCCTGCTGTCGCCGCCGCACGGCTATCGCAGCAACTCCATCCAGCACCTCACCGCCGTCCAGCTCGACCAGTCCGGCAACGTCTGGCTGGCCAACAACTGGTCCAAACTCCTGCCACCCACCGGCGGCAACGGCCTGGTCGAACTCATCGGAGTCGCCACACCTGTCTGCACCCCCCTGACCCCGGTACCCGCCCGCCCGGCGACGACCAGCTCAACCGCCTGTCCCGCTCGGACGAGCACACAGCCCCGATGACCACGCCCAGTGATGCAGCAGGTCGGGCGTGCCGGGTAGGCGGAGCGATCTCGACCTGGAACCGCTTCGGCGCGAGTGAGCATGGGGGACAGGGATCTTCGGCGCAGACCCGCGACGGTCGTAGACACTCAGGAATCGACAGTCACGCAGAGACGCAGCGGAGTCGGAGGCCCCTCACCGAGTTGGTAAGGGCCAGGTCGCGATTCAACGGCGGCCGAACCGTTGGAGGGGAAGTTCAACGGTGCCGGCAAGGCGGCGTTCGACACGTTCAAGGCGCATGCCGACGAGATCACGGCGGATCTGAACGGTTCGCTGGGGGCGATCCTGGGCGGTCAGTCCGGTATGGACACGGCGTTCGGCAGTGGTGACGTCGAGTTGGGCGACAACGCGCACCAGAACATGGGCGCTGCCAACTTCGACGCCGCCCGCTTCGGCGCGCGGTAACCGTCGGCGAAGAGGGACTCACCGCTGCCGCCACCATTTTCAAGGGGGATTCGATCATGACCCAGAATCAGGACCGCCGCTCGTACGACACCGGCGCCTCCGCCGACGTACAGACCAGCCTGTCCGGAATCATCGGGCAGTTGGAGCGCGTGCTGGCAGACCGCGACCGGGCGGTCAAGGCTGCGATGGCCGACTTCCGGGCCGACGGTGTCTCGGATGAGTACCACGGCAAGGAGGTCCGCTGGCACAAGGCCGCAGCTGAGGTGCGCGAGATCATCTGTCTGGTCCGCAACACACTGGAGCAGAACGACGGCACGGCTCAGGCCACCCTCGCCAAGGCGAAGGCAGCGGCCGACAATATCGGCTGACCGGCGGTTGGCGATGTCCCTCTCCGCCCCCGTCGGCCGCTCGCCCGAACAGGCCATGCATATGTAGCCTGCGCGACCATGGCTGACATGTTCGAGCTGATGCTCGCCTTGGACTTGCGTGACGAGTTGTCGGCGGGGGAACTCACGGAGCGCGATGGCATCTGGGAGTGGGCCCCCAACCGGACACATTCCGTATCGTCACCGAATTTCCGGTCGTGGTGGAGGACGAAGACGAAGAATTCGTCATCGAGGATCACCCTAAGCCCCTTCTCAGCCAGCACGGTGATGGCTACAAGGTCGGGGGTGCACTTGTCTCCGTGCTGCTGCGCCGGCAGGACACGGGGCAGGAGGGCTGGGCGCTGACCAGCCGACAGGAAATCCATCCGGACGATTTCGAGCGCACTGGTGAACTCCTCAACTGGCTCGCGGCCAAGGCCAGTGAGCGGCACCGAGGCTCCGGCGGCGACGTCCATTTGGGATGGATCCGGTGCCACGAAGAGCGCCTGCCCGCGCCTTTGATAGTGCGTGACGGCGCAGTCGTCTGGCCGTCATAGGTCCGGG
>NZ_JCAJZW010000071.1:0-25079 GCF_059510455.1 Streptomyces sp. NTD91 | reverse complement strand
TCGGGGACGCCGTGCTCGTGGTCGTGAAGGTGGTCGAGGTCCCAGCCGCGGTCGTCGGGCCATGAGGTGATGGCGTCGGCGCCGTCGGCGAGCAGCCGCCAGAACTCCTCCGGGGAGTCGGCGCCACCGGGGAAGCGGCAGCTCATCGCGGTGATCACGATCGGGTCGTCGTCGGTGGCGCGGGGGGCGGGCGGCGCGGTGGCGTGGCCGGTGGCGGCGGCCGGGGCGACGGTGGCGCGGAGGTGGTCGGCGAGGGCGGCGGGGGTCGGGTAGTCGAAGACGAGGGTGGTGGGCAGGGGGCGGCCGAGGGAGCCGCTGAGTGCGTTGCGCAGTTCGACGGCGGTGAGGGAGTCGAAGCCGAGTTCCCGGAAGGAACGGGTGGGTTCGACGTCCTGGGGGCCTGTGTGGTTGAGGACGACGGCGACGTGGGCGCGGACGAGTTCCTCGAAGGCGGCGCGTTGTTCGGGTTCGGGGAGCGCGGCGAGCTGCCGGGCCAGGTCGTCGGCGCCGGGGGTGTCGGCGTGGGCTGCGGCGTGCGGCTCGTGGGCGTCGGGCCGGGCGGTCAGGGCGCGCTGGGCGTCGGGCAGGTCGTCGATGAAGGGGCGGGGGCGGGATGTGGTGTAGGCGTGGGCGAACAGGTCCCAGTCGATGTCGGTGACGGCGACCGTGGTGTCGTCGTGGTCGAGGGCCAACTGTAGTGAAGTGAGGGCCGGTTCGGGGTTCATGGGGCGTACGCCGTGCCGTTGGAGGCGTTCGCCGACGGAGCCCTCGGCCATGCCGCCGTCGGCCCAGGGGCCCCAGGCGATGGCGGTGGCGGGCAGGCCGCGGGCGCGGCGCCGCTGGGCGAGGGCGTCGAGGAGGGCGTTGCCGGGTGCGTAGTTGGCGTGGCCGGGGGCGCCGATGGTGCCTGCGGTGGAGGAGAACAGGACGAACGCGGCCAGGTCGAGGTGGGCGGTGAGGGCGTCGAGGTTGCGGGCGCCACCGGCCTTGACCCGTAGGACGTCGGCGAGTTGCTCGGGAGTGAGGGTGGTGACGACGCCGTCGCGCAGGACGGCGGCGGTGTGGAAGACGGCTGTGAGGGGTCGTTCGGCGGGGACGGCGGCGAGGGCGGCGGCGAGTTGGTCGCGGTCCGCGATGTCACAGGCGACGATGTCGACGTGTCCGGCGCCCAGTGCGGTGAGTTCGGCGCGCAGTTCGGCCGCGCCGGGGGCGTCGGGGCCGGTGCGGCTGAGCAGCAGCAGTCCGGGGGCGCCCTGGCGGGCGAGTCGGCGGGCGACCTGACGGCCGAGGGCGCCGGTGCCTCCGGTGACGAGGAGGGTGCCGGTGGGGGTCCATTGGCGCTGCACGCCGAGGCCGCCGGTGGCGGCGCGGGTGAGGCGGCGGGCGAGCAGGCCGGTGGCGCGGACGGCGAGCTGGTCCTCGTGGCCGATGCCGGCGAGGGCGGCGGTGAACCGGTCGGCGGCAGCGGCGTCGAGGTCGGCGGGCAGGTCGATCAACCCGCCCCACCGCTGGGGCTGTTCGAGGGCGACGACCCGGCCGAAGCCCCACACGAGGGCCTGCTCCGGCGTGTCCACGGTCTCCGTGGTGCCGGTGGCGACGGCGCCGCAGGTGGCGAACCAGACGGGTGCCTCCTGGCCGAGGTCGTCAAGGGCCTGGACCAGGGCGACGGTCGAGGAGAAGCCGCGGGGCAGGCCGGGCAGGCCCTCGTGCTCGGTGTCGTCGAGGGCGAGCAGCGACAGCACGGCGTGCGGCTGGTCCTCGCCGGTGGCGCGCAGGAGGCCGGCGATGCGGGCGCGGTCGTCGCCGGCCGCGACGGGGACGGTGACAGGGGTGGCGCCGGCGCGGGCTAGCGCGTCGGTGACGGCGGTCGTACGGGCGTGGCCGGGGTGGCCGGGGTCCTGGTGGGCGGCGGGTACGGCGACGAGCCAGGTGCCGGTGAGGACGGGCGCCGGGGGCGCGGGCAGGGGCTTCCAGGTGACGCGGTAGCGCCAGCCGTCGACGGTGGCGGTCTCGCGGCTGCGCCTGCGGTAGTCGCTCAGCGCGGGCAGGACGTTGGCGAGGGTGTCCTCGTCGAGGCGGAGGGCGGCGGCCAGCGGTGCGGTCCCGCCGTTCTCGACGGTCTGCCAGAACCGTGCGTCGAGGTCGGTGCCCGGGTGGGCGGTGGCGGCGGGCGCGGTGGGCCAGTAGGTGCGGTGCTGGAAGGCGTAGGTGGGCAGGTCGACGCGGGTGCCGGCGCCGATGAGGGCGGCCCAGTCGACGCGTGCGCCGCCGCGTACGGTCAGCTCGGCGAGGGAGGTGAGGAAGCGGCGCGGGCCGCCCTCGCCGCGGCGCAGGGTGCCGGTGACGACGGTGCCGGTGCGGCCGTCGTCGTCGAGGGTGTCGCTGACGGCGGCGGTGAGCACGGGGTGCGGGCTGGACTCGACGAACGCCCGCACGTCCTGGGCGGCGAGGGCGCGCACGGCGTCGGCGAAGCGGACGGTGTGGCGCAGGTTGTCGTACCAGTAGGCGGCGTCGAGGCGTTCGGTGTCGAGCCAGTCGCAGGTGACGGTGGAGAAGAAGGGCACCTGCGCGGCCTGCGGGCGCACGGGGGCGAGGTCGGTCAGCAGCCGCTCGCGGATCTCCTCGACCTGCGCGGAGTGGGAGGCGTAGTCGACGGGGATCTGCCGGGCCTGCGTGTCGGCGGCGGTGAGGTGGGCGACCAGGTCGCGTACGGCGTCGGCGTCGCCGGAGACGACGACGGAGGCGGGTCCGTTGACGGCGGCGACCGAGATCCGGCCGTCCCAGCGGGCGAGGTGGGCCTCGATGTCGGCGACGGGCAGCAGCACGGAGGCCATGCCGCCGCGTCCGGCGAGCGCGGTGACGGCCCGGCTGCGCAGGACGACGACGCGGGCGGCGTCGTCCAGGGTGAGGGCTCCGGCGACGCAGGCGGCGGCGATCTCGCCCTGGCTGTGCCCGACGACCGCGTCGGGGTGCACTCCGCGGGACTGCCACAGCCGCGCCAGCGACACCATCGTCACGAACAGCAGGGGCTGGACGACGTCGACGCGGTCCAGGGCGGGCGCGCCGTCCGCGCCGCGCAGGACGGCTTCCGCGGACCAGTCGACGTAGGCCTCGACGGCGCTCGCGCAGGCGGTGAAGTGCGTGCGGAACTCGGGGTCGGCGTCGAGGAGTTCGGTGGCCATGCCGGGCCACTGGGGGCCCTGGCCGGGGAAGACGAACACGGTGCGGCCGTCGACGTCGGCGATGCCGCGCACCAGCCCGGCCGCAGGGGCGCCGGCGGCCACGGCCTCCAGGCCGCGCAGCAGTTCCGTGCGGTCGTCGGCGAGGACCACCGCGCGGTGTTCGAAGGCGGCGCGGGTGGCGGCCAGCGACCAGGCCACGTCGTGCGGGGGTGGGGCGTCGGGGGTGCCGGCGTCGGCACGCAGCCGGGCGTGCAGGGCGGCGGCCTGGGCGCGCAGCGCGGCGGCGCTGCGGGCGGAGACGACGTACGGGAGGGTGGGCCGCGGCAGGCGGGGGCCGTCTGAGTCGGCGCCGGTGGGCGGCGCGGGGGAATCGGCCTGCGCAGGCTGTTCCAGGATGACGTGGGCGTTGGTGCCGCTGACGCCGAAGGAGGAGACGCCCGCGGTGCGGGGGCGGTCGGCCGCGGGCCAGGGGCGGGGCTCGGTGAGCAGTTCGACGCGGCCCGCGCTCCAGTCGACGTGGCTGGTGGGCCGGTCGACGTGGAGAGTGCGGGGCAGCGTGCCGTGCTGCATCGCAAGTACCATCTTCATGACGCCGGCGACACCGGCGGCGGCCTGGGTGTGCCCGATGTTCGACTTCACGGAGCCGAGCCACAAGGGCTGTTCGCGGTCCTGGCCGTAGGTGGCGAGCAGGGCCTGCGCCTCGATGGGGTCGCCGAGCGTCGTCCCGGTGCCGTGCGCCTCGACGGCGTCGACGTCGGCGGCGGACAGCCGCGCGTCGGCGAGGGCCTGCCAGATGACGCGCTGCTGGGAGGGGCCGTTGGGCGCGGTCAGGCCGTTGGAGGCGCCGTCCTGGTTGACGGCGCTGCCGCGGACCACGGCGAGCACGGGGTGGCCGAGCCTGCGGGCGTCGGCGAGCCGTTCCACGAGCAGCATGCCCGCGCCCTCGGCCCAGCCGGTGCCGTCGGCCGCGTCGGCGAACGCCTTGCAGCGGCCGTCGGGGGCGAGGCCGCGCTGCCTGCTGAACTCCAGGAACAGGCCGGGCGTCGACATCACGGTGACGCCGCCGGCCAGCGCCAGGTCGCACTCCCGCGCGCGCAGCGCCCGCACGGCCAGGTGCAGGGCGACCAGGGAGGAGGAGCACGCGGTGTCGACGGTGACGGCGGGGCCCTCCAGGCCGAGGGTGTAGGAGATGCGGCCGGAGACGACGCTCGCGGCGTTGCCGGTGCCGACGTGTCCTTCCAGGCTCTCCTGGGAGGCGAGCAGCAGCGCCGGGTAGTCCTGGCCGTTGGTGCCGGCGAAGACGCCCGTGCGGGAGCCGCGCAGGCTCGTCGGGTCGATCCCGGCCCGCTCGAACGCCTCCCAGGAGATCTCCAGCAGGAGCCGCTGCTGCGGGTCCATGGCCATCGCCTCGCGCGGCGAGATCCCGAAGAAGGAGGCGTCGAAGGCGCCGGCGCCGACGAGGGCACCGCCGCGGGTGCTGTACGTCCGGCCGGGGCGGCCGGGCTCGGGGTCGTAGTGGTCGGCGAGGTTCCAGCCGCGGTCGGTGGGCCACTCCGTGACCGTGTCCGTCCCGTAGTCCACAAGCCGCCAGAACTCCTCCGGTGTGTCGGCGCCGCCGGGGAAGCGGCAGCTCATGGCGACGATGGCGACGGGTTCCCGGGACGCGGACTCGGCCTCGCGCAGCCGCCTGCGCGTCTCGTGCAGGTCACCGGTGACCTTCTTGAGGTAGCTGAGGAGCTTTTCCTGCTCGTTCACGCGTACTCACCCACCTGGAAGGTCGTGTCGGTCGTGGTGGTGGACGTGCGGCGGGCCGTGACCGCCGCCGGGCGCGCGGCGGCCGTGGCCGTACGGCCGGGCGCGGCCGGGGCGCGGTGGGCGCCCGGTGCCGTACGACGGGTTCCCGTGGGCCTAGGACGTGTTTCGAAAGTCCCGTCTGGTCCGCGACGCCTGGCACGGCACCTCGCCGCGTTGTCGGGACCGTCCACGTACGCCCGGTACGAGGACGACCCTCCGCCTTGCGATGCACCGCACCAGACGCCGCGGACCCCGCCCTCCGGGCGGACGACGCCACTTTCGAAACACGCCCTAGGCGCGTCCGTGCGGCGCGGTGGGGTGCCGGGGGCGCTGCCGGTCGCGCCGGGCCGCCTGAAGGGTGCGCTCATGAGATGCCGAGGTCGTTGTCGATGAGGGCGAAGATCTCCTCCGCGCCCGCGGACTCGATGCGTTCGTGCATGTCGCCCGCGCCGTCCTGGGTCCGCTCTGCGGTCGGGGTGTCGCCCTCACCGTTCCAGCGGGCGGCGAGGGCGAGCAGGCGGGAGGCGATCCGGCCGCGCTGCGCGTCGTCCTCGGCGAGCCGGCCGAGGGCGGCCTCCAGCTGGTCGAGGGCGTCCAGGGCGGGCACGCCGCCGTCCTCTGAGCCGGTCAGGGACCGCAGGTGGCGGGCGAGGACGCGCGGGGTGGGCTGGTCGAACAGGAGCGTGGCGGGCAGCTGGAGCCCGGCGGCGACGCCGAGCCGGTTGCGCAGCTCGACCGCCATCAGCGAGTCGAGGCCCAGCTCGGTGAAGGCGCGGTCGGGGTCGACGGCGTCGGCCGAGCCGTGTCCGAGGACGGTGGCGACGTGCCCGCGGACCAACTGCAGCAGGAGGCGCCCCTGTTCGGTCTCGGGCCGTCCGGCGAGCCGGGTGCGCAGCTGACCGCCCGTCGCGTCGTCCACGCCGCCGTGCTGCGACGGCTGACGCGACAGCGCCTGCGCCTCGGGCAGGTCGGCGAGCAGCGGGGCGGGCCGTACGGCGGTGAAGCCGGGGACGAAGCGCTCCCAGTCGAGGTCGGCCACGGTCAGGGCGGCCTCGGGGCCGGTGACGGCCCGGTCCAGCGCGGCGAGCGCGAGGTCCGGGTCGAGCGGGACGACTCCCCCGGCGCGCAGCCGGGCCTCGGCGTCGGCGCCGCCGGCCGCCATGCCGCCGCCGGCCCACGGGCCCCAGGCGACCGAGGTGGCGGGCAGGCCGTCGGCGCGGCGCCGGGCGGCGAGCGCGTCGAGGAAGGCGTTGGCGGCGGCGTAGTTGGCCTGGCCGGCCGAGCCGACGGTGGCCGCGAACGACGAGAACAGCACGAACGCGGACAGCTCGCGGTCGCGGGTCAGCCGGTCGAGGTTGCGGGCGGCGGCGAGCTTGGGCCGCAGCACCGATTCCAGGCGTTCGGGGGTGAGCGACTGGAGCAGCCCGTCGTCGAGGACCCCGGCGGCGTGCACCACGGCGTCGACCGGGTGCTCGGCCAGCAGGGCGGCGAGCGCGTCGGCGTCGGCGGTGTCGCAGGCGGCGAGGGTCACCTCGGCGCCGGTGGCGGCGAGTTCGTCGCGCAGTTCCTGTGCGCCCTCGGCGTCGGGTCCGCGGCGGCCGACGAGCAGCAGGCGCCGTGCGCCGCGCTCGGCGAGCCGGCGGGCGACGCGGGCGCCGAGGGCGCCGGTGCCGCCGGTGACGAGCACGGTCTGTCCGGCGCAGTCCCACGTTCCCGCGCCGCCGGCGAAGGGCTGGACGTGGACGAGGCGCCGGGCGAGGATCCCGGTGGCGCGTACGGCGACCTGGTCCTCGCCGGTGGCGCCGGACAGCACCGCGGCGAGCCGTTCGGCGGTGCGGCCGTCGGGTTCGGCGGGCAGGTCGACGAGGCCGCCCCAGCGCTGCGGGTTCTCCAGCGCGGCGACCCGGCCGAGGCCCCAGGCGGCGGCCTGCGCGGGCGAGGCCGGACCTTCGCGGTTCCCGGTGGCCACGGCGCCGGAGGTGGCGCACCACAGGGGTGCGCCGATCTCCAGGTCGCCCAGTGCCTGGGTGAGGGCGAGCAGCGCGGCGAGACCGGCCGGGGTGGCGGTGTCCCCGTCGCCGACGGGCTGCGACTCGTCGAGGGCCAGCAGCGACAGCACGCCCTGCAGGAAGTCGTGTTCGGGCAGCTTGCGCAGCTGTTCGGCGAGGGCGGCGCGGTCGGTGAGAGCGCAGTCCACGACGAGCGGCACGGGGTGCGCGCCGTGCGCGGTCAGGGCGTCGGCCAGCGCGTCGCCCCACGGGTCGCCGGCGCGGGAGGCGGGCACCGCGAGCAGCCACGTGCCCGACAGGACCGGCGGGGTGCCGTCCGGCACGGGACGCCAGGTCACCGTGTAGGCGCCGGCGTCGAGGGCGGAGCGTTCGCGACGCCGGCGCCGCCAGCACGCGAGCGCGGGCAGCAGCTCGCCGATCGGGGAGTCGGCGTCGAGGCCGGGCCGGTCGGTGAGTTCGCCGAGGTCGCCGCGTTCGACGGCGGCCCAGAACTCCTCGTCCACCCCGTCCGCGCCGCCGCTCGCAGGGGCGGTCGCCGGGGTGGCGGCGTCCGGCCAGAAGCGGCTGCGCTGGAAGGCGTACGTCGGCAGTTCGACCGTGCGGGCCGGGCCGGTCGGGCCGGTCGGCGCGGCGGCGAGGCCGCGTACGTGCAGCGCGCCGGCTGCCAGCAGGGCGGTGATCGGTTCGGGCCGGCCGCGGCGCAGCACCGGCACGGCGAGCAGCTGCCGCTCCGGGTCGTCTGCGCCGGTGTCCTGGAGGATGTCGAGGGTGAGCGCGGTCAGCGAGCCGTCGGGGCCGAGTTCGACGAAGGCGCCGACGCCGTCCTGCCGCAGGGTGCGCACCCCGTCGGCGAAGCGCACGGTGCCCCGTACGTGCCGCACCCAGTGGTCCGGCGAGGCGAGTTGGACCTCGTCGGCCCGTTCGCCCGTCACGTTGGAGACGATCGGGATCGCGGGCGCGGCGTAGCGCGCGCTCCGCGCGACCTTCTCGAGCTCCGCAAGCATCGCGTCCATATGCGCTGAGTGAAACGCATGGCTGACCCGCAAACGCCTAGTCTTTCGGCCCAGTCCGGCGAAATGACCGGCGATGTCCGACACGGCGTCCTCGTCGCCGGACACGACGACCGCGCGGGGCCCGTTGACGGCGGCGATGTCGGAGCGCTCGCCGAGGAGTTCGCGCACCTCGTCCTCGGCGGCCTCGACGGCGGCCATGGCGCCGCCCTCGGGCAGCGCGTCCATGAGCCGTCCGCGGGCGGCGACGAGCGCGCAGGCGTCCGGCAGGGACAGCACACCGGCCACGTGCGCGGCGGACAGTTCGCCGATGGAGTGGCCCATGAGGGCGTCCGGGGTGACGCCCCAGGAGCGGACCAACTCGTACAGGGCGACGTGGACGGCGAACAGGGCGGGCTGGGTGTAGGCGGTGCGGTCGAGCAGCCGGGCGAGCCTGGTGCCCTCCTCGGCGAGGACCACGTCGGCCAGCGGCACCGCCAGGTGCGGGGTGAACGCCTCGCAGACCCGGTGGAAGGCGTCGGCGTACACCGGGAAGCTCTCGAGGAGTTCGCGGCCCATGCCGGGGCGCTGCGAGCCCTGCCCGCTGAACAGGAAGGCGGTACGGCCCGACGCGCCCGCACGGCCGCGGACGACGCCCGCGGGGTCCTCGCCGCGGCCGACGGCGGCGAGCCCGGCGAGCAGTTCGTCCCGGTCGGCGCCGACCACGACGGCCCGGTGCTCGAACACCGCCCGGCCGGTGGCGAGCGAGTGGGCGACGTCCGCCGGGTCCAGGCCGGGGCGGGCGGCGACGTGGGCACGCAGCCGTTCGGCCTGCCCGCGCAGGGCGGCGGGGGTACGGCCGCTGAGCGGCCAGGCGAGGACACCGGGCGTGCCGGCGTCTTGCGAGTCGTGCTCGGCCGGGCTTTCGGGGAGGCCCTCCTCGAGGACGACGTGGGCGTTGGTGCCGCTGATGCCGAACGACGACACGGCGGCCCGGCGCGGGCGGCCGGCGCGTGGCCAGGGCTGCGCCTCGGCGAGCAGTTCGATGCGGCCGGCCGTCCAGTCGACGTGGGTGGTCGGGCGGGACAGGTGGAGGGTGCGCGGCAGCATCCCGTGCCGCATCGCCAGGACCGTCTTGATGACGCCGGCGACGCCGGCGGCGGCCTGCGTGTGGCCGATGTTGGACTTCACCGAGCCGAGCCACAGAGGCTGTTCGCGGTCCTGCCCGTAGGTCGCGAGCAGGGCCTGCGCCTCGATGGGGTCGCCGAGCTTGGTGCCGGTGCCGTGCGCCTCCACCGCGTCGACGTCGGCCGGGGCGAGTCCGCCCGCCTCCAGCGCGGCCCGGACGACCCGCTGCTGGGAGGGCCCGTTGGGGGCGGTGAGCCCGTTGGACGCGCCGTCCGAGTTGACGGCGCTGCCCCGGACCACGGCGAGGACGGGGTGCCCGTTGCGGTGGGCGTCGGACAGCCGCTCCAGCAGCAGGATGCCGGCGCCCTCGCCCCAGCCGGTGCCGTCGGCGTCGTCGGAGAACGCCTTGCAGCGGTGGTCGCCGGCGAGGCCGCCCTGCCGGTCGAAGTCGGCGAACGCGCCCGGCGTCGCCATCACCGTCACGCCGCCGGCCAGGGCGAGGTCGCACTCGCCGGACCGCAGGGACTGCGCGGCGAGGTGCAGCGCGACCAGGGAGGACGAGCAGGCGGTGTCCACGGTCACCGCGGGCCCCTCCAGGCCGAGCACGTAGGCGACCCGGCCGGAGGCGACGCTCGCGGCGTGCCCGGTGAGCAACTGGCCCCGGGAATCCTCCGGGACGGCGTGCGCGGCCGACCCGTAGCCCTGGTAGTTGGTGCCGACGAACACACCGGTGCGCGATCCGTGCAGCGACCGCGGATCGATCCCGGCGCGCTCCAGCGCCTCCCAGGAGATCTCCAGCAGCAGCCGCTGCTGCGGGTCCGTCGCGAGGGCCTCGCGCGGGGAGATCCCGAAGAAGTCCGGGTCGAACTCGCCGGCGTCGTACAGGAATCCGCCCTCGATGCCGTCGGCCTGCCAGCCGCGGTCCGCGGGCGGCGCGCCGATCGCGTCGACCCCGTCGGCGAGGAGCTGCCAGAACTCCTCGGGGCTGCGCACCCCGCCGGGGAAGCGGCAGCCGATGCCGACGACGGCGATGCGTGCGTCGTCGTCGGCCGCGTCGCGAACGGTCCGGGACGCGGCGCCCTGGGCGGTCCCCGTGGCGGGCGCGGTGTCGCCGAGGAGTTCGCCGCCGATGTGGCGGGCGAGGGCCTGCGGCGACGGGTAGTCGAACACCAGGGTGGCCGCCAGGCGCAGCCCGGTCGCGGCGTTGAGCCGGTTGCGCAGTTCGACGGCGGTCAGCGAGTCGATGCCGAGACCGCGGAAGTCCCGGCCCGGCTCCACCGCGTCCGCGCTCGCGTGCCCGAGCACCAGCGCGGTCTGGGTGCGCACGAGGTCCAGCACGGCCGTCGCGCGCTCCGCGTCCGCGAGGCCGGCGAGCCGCGCCCGGAAGCTCTGGGCCGCGTCGCCGTCACCCGCGGCGGACACCGTGCGCCGGGCCGGCGCGACGGCGAGCCCCCGCAGCATGGCGGGCAGCGCCGCGGCGGCCTGCCGGTCCCGCAGCACGCGCCGGTCCAGCGCGATCGGCACCAGCGCCGCCTCGGTGCGCCGCCAGGCCGCGTCGAGGGCGCCGAGGCCCTGTTCCGGGATGAGCGGCACCATGCCGCCGCGCGACATGCGCCGCAGGTCGGCCTCGGAGAGTTCCGCTGTCATGCCGCTGCCGGGCGCCCAGGGTCCCCAGGCCAGGGACATGGCGGGCAGGCCGGCCGTGCGGCGGGTGACGGCGAAGGCGTCCAGGAAGGCGTTCGCCGCCGCGTAGTTGGCCTGACCGGCGCCGCCGAAGGTCCCGGCGACGGAGGAGAACACCACGAACGCCGCCAGGTCCGCGTCGCGGGTCAGCTCGTGCAGGTGGGTTACGGCGTCGGCCTTGGGTCGCAGCACGTGCGCGAGCCGGTCGGGGGAGAGCGCGGAGACCACGCCGTCGTCCAGGACGCCGGCGGTGTGGACGACCGCCGTCAGGGGGTGCTGGGCCGGGATCGCACCGAGAACGGCGGAGAGTTGGTCGCGGTCGGCCACGTCCACGGCGGCCACCCGGACCTGGGCACCCAACTCTTCCAGGTGGGCGGCGAGTTCTACTGCGCCGGGGGCGTCGGCGCCACGGCGGCCGACCAGCAGCAGGTGTCGTACGCCGTGCTCGGTGACCAGGTGCCGGGCGACCAGCGCGCCCAGACCGCCCGTGCCACCCGTGACGAGGACCGCTCCCTCGGGGTCGAGCGGCGCGGGAACCGTGAGGACCACCTTGCCGATGTGGCGCGCCTGGGACAGGTACCGGAAGGCGTCCGGGGCGCGGCGCACGTCCCAGCAGGTGACGGGGAGCGGCTTCAGCGCACCGGCCTCGAACAGCTCCACCAGGTCGGCCAGCATCCGCCCGATCCGGTCGGGGCCCGCGTCCCAGAGGTCGAACGCCCGGTAGACGACGCCCGGATGGTCGTTCCCGACGGTCTCGGCGTCGCGGACGTCGGTCTTGCCCATCTCCAGGAAACGTCCACCACGCGGCAGCAGCCGCAGCGAGGCGTCCACGAACTCACCGGCCAGCGAGTCCAGGACGACGTCCACGCCCTCGCCGTCGGTGGCCGCGAGAAACGCAGCCTCGAACCCGGTGTCGCGGGAGGACGCGATGTGCCGGTCGTCCAGGCCGAGTTCGCACAGGGTCTCCCACTTGCCCGCGCTCGCCGTGCCGAACACCTCCGCGCCCAAGTGCCGGGCGAGCTGGGTGGCGGCCATACCGACACCACCGGCGGAGGCATGTACGAGCACCCGCTCACCGGGCCGGACGGCTCCGAGATCGGTCAGCGCGAAGTACGCGGTCAGGAACACGATCGGCACGGAGGCGGCCTGTGCGAAGGTCCAGCCCGCCGGAATGCGGGCGACGGTCCGGGCGTCCGCGACGGCGACCGGGCCGAAGGAGCCGGGGAAGAGACCCATCACGCTGTCGCCGACGGCAAGCCCGGTGACTCCCGGACCGATCTCCGTCACCACACCGGCGCCTTCGAGACCGAAGTCCCTCGCGTCCCCCGGGTACATGTCGAGCGCGTTGAGGACGTCACGGAAGTTGACGCCCGCCGCGCGCACCGCGATCCGGACCTGCCCCTCCGCCAACTCCGACGGCGCGTCGACGGGCCTGAGAGCCAGCCCTTCCAGGGTGCCCTTCTCGGCGATGTCGAGCCGCCAGGCCGACGCACCGGCCGGGACGGGCAGTTCGTGGTCGGTGCCGGCGCGGGCGAGGCGCGGGGTGTGGGCGACTCCCGCACGCACGGCTGTCTCGGCCTCGTCGCAGGCGAGGGCTGCCGCGAGCGCCGTCCACGACTCGGGGGCGGCGTCGACGTCGGCCAGGGCGAACCGTCCGGGGTGCTCGGCGCGGGCGGCCCGCACCAGGCCCCACACCGCGGCGAGCGCGGGATCGGGCGGGCCGGCGTCCAGCGCGACGGCGCCCTCGGTGACGACCACCAGCCGGGCGCCCTCGTAGCGCTCCTCCGCCAGCCAGGTGCGGATCAGCTCCAGGGTGGCCGCCGTGGCGGCGTGGGCCGCCGACGCCGGGTCCCCCTCGGGGCGTACGACGCGGACCAGGACGTCCGCTCCGGCCCCGACGGCGTGCTCGGGCAGGGAGGTGGGCACGTCCGCCGGGGTCGTCGGGAAGCCGTCTCCCTCGCGCGCTGGAGCCTGCTCGGTGCGCAGCGGGGTCCAGTCGACGCGGTGGAGGAGGTCCGCGTGGCCGGTGCCGACCGGGGCGCCGGGGGTTGCCGTGAGCGGGCGCAGGGTGAGGGAGGTGACGGTGGCGACGGGGGCGCCGGTCGGGTCGGTGAGATCGAGGGCGACCGATCCCGGGCCGGTGCGGCGCAGCCGGGCGTGCAGGCCTGCCGCCCCGGTGGCGTGCAGGGTGACGCCCTCCCAGGAGAACGGCAGGCCCGGGCCGGCCGGCCCGGCCTCGCCGTCGGTGCTCGCGGGTGCGGTGCCGAGGGCGTGCAGGAGCGAGTCCAGCAGGGCGGGGTGGATGCCGTAGCTGCGTGCGTCGCCGGCCGCCTCGGCGGGCAGGGCCGCCTCGGCGAAGAGGGCGTCGCCGTGCTGCCGTACGGCGGTGAGCCCGCGGAACAGCGGGCCGTACGTCAGCCCCGTGCCGCCCAGTTGGTCGTAGAGCCCGTCGGTGGGGACGCCGGTGGCGTCGGTGGGCGGGCGGGTGTCGGCGGCGGGGGCCGGGTCGGCGGGCTCCGGCCGCAGGGTGCCGGTCGCGTGCTGCGTCCACGGCTCGTCGTCGGCGTCGTCGGCGGGACGTGCGTGGACGCCGATGTCGCGTCGTCCGGTGGGGTCGGGGGCGCCCACGGTGACCTGGAGCTGGGCGGCTCCCTGCTCGGGCAGCACCAGCGGGGTGTGCAGGGTGAGTTCCTCCACCGTGGCGCAGCCGACGCGGTCGGCGGCGTGGAGGGCGAGTTCCAGGAAAGCGGTGCCGGGCAGCAGGACCGAACCGGAGACCACGTGTTCGGCCAGCCACGGCTGGAGCCGGGTGGAGAGCCGTCCGGTGAGGACGGCCGTGCCGCTGTCCGCGAGGGTGACGGCGGCGCCGAGCAGCGGGTGCCCGGCGGCGGACAGTCCGGCGGAGCGCAGGTCGTCCGGGTGGGCGCCGCCCGGGCGCGGCCAGTAGCGGCTGTGCTGGAAGGCGTAGGTGGGCAGTTCGACGGTGCGTGCGGCGGGCAGCAGCGCGGCCCAGTCGACGTCGGCGCCCTGGGTGTGGAGGGTGGCGGTCGCGGTGAGCAGCGCGTGGGCCTCGGGGCGGTCGGCGCGCAGGGCGGGGACCGCGACCGGTTCTCCGTCCGTGAGCGAGGCGTGGACGAGTGCGGTGAGGGTGCCGTCGGGGCCGAGTTCGAGGAACCGGGTGACGCCGTCGGTGTGCAGGGCGTGCACGGCGTCGGCGAAGCGGACCGCCTGCCGGACGTGCCGCACCCAGTGCTCCGGGGACATCAGGTCCTCGGGGTCGGCGCTCTGGCCGGTCAGCGTGGAGACGATCTCCCACTGGGGTCGCTCGTACGACAGTTCCTCGGCGACCGCCCGGAAGTCGGCGAGCATCGGCTCCATCAGCGGCGAGTGGAACGCGTGACCGACGCGCAGGGCGGTGACCTTGCGGCCCTGCGCCCGGAAGTGCGCCGCCGCCTCGTCCACGGCCTCGGCGGCACCCGCGACGACGACCGCACGCGGGCCGTTGACGGCGGCGATGCCCACCCGTTCGTCGTCTTCCAGCAGCGGCAGCACCTCCTCCTCCGACGCCTGTACGGCGACCATCGCGCCGCCCGCAGGCAGGGCCTGCATCAACCGGCCACGCGCCGCGACGAGACGGCAGGCGTCGGCCAGCGACCACACTCCGGCCACGTGTGCGGCCGCGATCTCACCGATCGAATGACCGGCGAGCACGTCCGGGCGTACGCCCCACGACTCCAGCAACCGGAACAGGGCCACTTCGAGAGCGAACAGCGCGGGCTGGGCGTACTCCGTGCGGTTCAGGGTCTCCTGGTCCTCGACGAACACGATCTCCCGCAACGGGCGGGGCAGTTCCGTGTCGAAGTGCGCGCAGGCCGCGTCGAAGGCGTCCGCGAAGGCCGGGTACGTCTCGTACAACTCCCGTCCCATCGTGGAGCGTTGGGAGCCCTGGCCCGCGAAGAGGAACGCGGTGCGGCCTTCGGGGTGCGCGCGGCCGACGACGACGTCCGTGGTGGGCTCGTCGGCGATCAGGGAGGCCAGGGCCGCCCGGAGTGTGTCGCGGTCGGCGCCGAGGACGACGGCGCGGTGTTCGTGCGCGGTGCGGGTGGTGGCGAGGGACAGGCCGATGTCGGCGGCGGCGAGCTCGGGCCGTGCCTCGGTGTGCGCGAGCAGGCATGTGGCCTGATCGCGCAGGGCGTCGGCGGAGGCGCCGGAGATCACCCAGGGTAGCGGGTTGGTGCCGGCCGCGGTGGGTGTCGTAGTCGGCACGGTGCCTTGCCGCTCCACGGACTCCTGCCGCCGTCCGGACTCCTGCGGCTCACCGGACTCCTGCGGCTCACCGGACTCCTGCGGCTGTTCGACTGTGGGCGGGTCCTCCACGATGACGTGGGCGTTGGTGCCGGAGACGCCGAAGGCGGAGATGCCGGCGCGGCGCGGCCGGTCGCCGGCGGTCCACGGGCGGCTCTCGGTGAGCAGTTGCACGGCGCCGGTGGACCAGTCGACGTGGGAGGACGGCTGTTCGGCGTGCAGGGTGGGCGGCAGGACGCCGTGGCGCATCGCCTCGACCGTCTTGATGATGCCGGCGACGCCCGCGGCGGCCTGGGTGTGCCCGATGTTCGACTTCAACGAGCCGAGGTGGAGCGGCTGTTCGCGGTCCTGGCCGTAGGTCGCGAGGAGGGCCTGGGCCTCGATGGGGTCGCCGAGGGCCGTGCCGGTGCCGTGCGCCTCGACGGCGTCGACGTCGGCCGGGGTGAGCCCGGCGTCGGCCAGCGCGGCGCGGATGACACGCTGCTGGGAGGGGCCGTTGGGCGCGGTGAGGCCGTTGGACGCGCCGTCCTGGTTGACGGCGGAGCCGGCGACGACCGCGAGCACCGGGTGCCCGTTGCGGCGGGCGTCGGACAGGCGCTCGACGACGAGCACGCCGGCGCCCTCGGCCCAGCCGGTGCCGTCGGCGTCGTCGGAGAACGCCTTGCAGCGGCCGTCGGCGGCGAGGCCGCGCTGGCGGCTGAACTCGATGAAGGCGCCAGGGGTGGACATCACGGTGACGCCGCCCGCGAGGGCCAGGTCGCACTCGCCTGAGCGCAGGGACCGCACGGCGAGGTGGAGCGCGACGAGGGAGGACGAGCAGGCGGTGTCGACGGTGAGGGTGGGGCCTTCGAGGCCGAGGACGTAGGCGATGCGGCCGGAGACCACGGCGGCGGCGTTGCCGGTGCCGAGGAAGCCGTCGCCGGCGTCGGGGGTGCTCAGCAGCAGCGCGGGATAGTCCTGGCCGTTGGAGCCCATGAACACGCCGGTGCGGGAGCCGCGCAGGGCGTCCGGAGCGATGGCGGCGCGCTCGAGGGCCTCCCAGGAGATCTCCAGCAGCAGCCGCTGCTGCGGGTCCGTCGCCAGGGCCTCGCGCGGGGAGATGCCGAAGAAGCCGGGGTCGAAGTCGCCGACGCCGGTGAGGAATCCGCCGTGCCGGCAGTAGCTGGTGCCGGGGCGTCCGGGTTCGGGGTGGTAGAGGGCGTCGAGGTCCCAGCCGCGGTCGGTGGGGAACTCGCTGATGGCCTCCCCGGCGCCGGCCACCAGTTCCCACAGCTCGCCGGGGCCGGCGATGCCGCCGGGGAGGCGGCAGCCCATGCCGACGATGACGATCGGGTCGTCGCCGGTGAGGTCGGCGCCGGACACGGCGGGCAGGCCGTCGCGGGCGGGGTCGGTGGCATCCCCGAAGAGTTCGTCGTGCAGGTGGGCGGCGAGGTCGACGGGCGTGGGGTGGTCGAAGACGAGCGTGGCGGGCAGCGCGAGGCCCGTCTCGGTGGTGAGGCAGTTGCGCAGTTCCACTGCGGTCAGCGAGTCGAAGCCCGCGTCACGGAAGGCGCGCCGGGTCTCCAGCAGCGCGGCGTCGGCGTGGCCGAGGACGGCGGCGGCGCGGGTGCGGACCAGTTCCAGCAGTGCGCGGGTGCGTTCGGCGGGTGTGCGGCCCGTCAGGCGTTCGCGCAGGGCGCTGCCCGCCTGGCCGTGGCCGGCGGCCGTCGGCCCCGAGCGCGGGGCGTCGACGGCTTCGGGGACACCGGTGAGCAGGGGGCTGGGGCGGGTGCTGGTGAAGCCGGGGGTGAACCGGGCCCAGTCGACGTCCGCGACGACCTGCCCGGTGGCGTCCTGTTCCAGCACGCGGCGCAGCGCGGCGAGCGCGGTGCCGGGGTCCAGGGCGGCGAGGCCGCGCCGGCGCAGGTACTCCTCGGCGCCGTCCTGGGCGGCCATGCCGCCTCCGCCCCAGGGGCCCCAGGCCACGGAGAGGGCGGTGGCCCCGCGGGCGCGCCGCTGTTCGGCGAGCGCGTCGAGAAAGGCGTTGGCGGCGGCGTAGGCGCTCTGGCCGCCGCTGCCCCACACGCCGGCGATGGAGGAGAACAGCACGAACGCGTCGAGCGGCCGGTCGCCGTGGGCGCGCAGTACGGCGTCGAGGTGGGCGGCGCCCTGGGCCTTGGCGGCGAGCACGCCGCGGAACCGGTCGTCGTCGACGTCGGCGAGCGGCACGCTGTCGGTGACGCCGGCCACGTGGACGACGGCGTCGACGGTGTGCCGGGACAGCAGGTCCTCGACGGCGGCTCGGTCGGAGACGTCGCACGCCTCGACGGTGACGCGGGCGCCGAGCGCGGTGAGCCGGGCCGTGAGCTCGGCGGCGCCGGGCGCGTCGGGGCCCCGGCGTCCGGTCAGGACGAGGTGGTCGGCGCCCTGTTCGGCAGCCCAGTGGGCGATCCGGGCGCCGAGCGCTCCGGTGCCGCCGGTGATCAGGACGGTGCCGCGCGGCCGCCAGCTGACTCCGCCGCGAGGCGTGCCGGCGTCGGTGCGGGGCACGTCGGCGTCGTCGGCGTGGCGCAGGCGGCGGGCGAGGACCCCGGAGGCGCGCACGGCGACCTGGTCCTCGTCCGCGCAGGCCAGGACGGACACGAGCCGTGCGGCGGCGCGCCGGTCGACGTTCGGGGGCAGGTCGACGAGGCCGCCGAAGCGGTCGCCGAGTTCCAGGGCGGCGACCCTGCCCAGGCCCCACAGCGCGGCCTGCGCCGGGTCGGGCGCGGCGTCGGAGCGGGCGGTCGCGACGGCGCCGCGGGTGGCCAGCCACAGCGGTGCGGCCACCCGGGCGTCGCCGAGCGCCTGCACGAGCCGTACGGCGCGCAGGGCGAGGGCGGCCGGGCCGTCGTCGGCGGCGGTGCCGGGCAGGACGAGGACGCCCGCCGGCGTGCCGGTGTCCGCGAGGCGGGCGGCGAGCGCCGCGCGCTCCTCCCCCGCCGTGAAGGCGAACGGCACCGGTTCGGCGCCGCGGGCCGTGAGGGCGTCACGGACGGTGCGGGTGAGGTCGTCGTCGGCCGCGTCCTCGGGCGCGACGAGCAGCCAGCTGCCGGTGAGGGGGGTGTCCGGGGCGGGGTCGAGGGGCTGCCAGGCGATGCGGTAGCGCAGCCGGTCGACGCGTCCGCGTTCGCGGCGTCCGCGCCACCACGTCGACAGGGCGGGCAGGAGCGGCCGCAGCAGCCCCTCGTCGACCTCCAGGGTGTCGGCGAGGGCGGCGACGTCCTCCTGTTCCACCGCCGACCAGAAGCCGGTGTCCTGGCCGCGCTCTCCTTCCTCGGTGGCGGGGGTGCCCGCCGGGGGCTCCAGCCAGTAGCGGGCGCGGCGGAACGCGTACGTCGGCAGATCCACGGCCCGTGCGCCGGTGCCCGCGAAGACGGCCTGCCAGTCGACGGACGCACCGTGGGCGAAGGCGTCGGCGACGGCGGCCATGAGGGCGACCGGCTCCGGCCGCTCCTTGCGCAGGGCGGATACGGCCGTCAGGCCCTCGCCGTCCAGGCAGGCGCGGGTCAGCGCGGTGAGCGTGCCGTCGGGGCCCAGCTCCACGAACCGGGTGACGCGGCGCTTCTCCAGCAGCCGTACGCCGTCGGCGAACCGGACCGCCTCGCGGACGTGCCGCACCCAGTACTCGGGCGTGCACAGGCCGGCCGGGCGGGCGGTCTCGCCGGTCGTGCCGGAGACGATCGTCAGCCGCGGCGGGTGGTAGGCGACGCTCTCGGCGACCTCGCGGAACGCGGTGAGCATCGGCTCCATGAGCGGCGAGTGGAAGGCGTGGCTGACATGCAGGGGAGTGACCTGGCGGTCCTGGGTGCGGAAGTGCGCGGCGATCTCCTCGACGGCGTCGGCCGCGCCGGAGACCACCACGGAGCGCGGCCCGTTGACGGCGGCGATGCCGACCCGGCCGTTGTCGCCGAGGAGCGGCAGCACCTCCTCCTCGGTGGCCCGGAGGGCGGCCATCGCGCCGCCGTCGGGCAGGGCCTGCATGAGGCGGCCGCGGGCGGCGACCAGCTTGCAGGCGTCGGCGAGGGACCACACGCCCGCGACATGGGCGGCGGCCAGCTCGCCCACGGAGTGCCCGAGCAGGAACTTCGGGGTGAGGCCCCACGCCTCCAGCTGCCGGAACAGGGCCACTTCGAGGGCGAACAGGGCCGGCTGGGCGTACTCGGTGCGGTTCAGCAGCTCCGCGTCGTCGCCGAAGACGACTGCCTTGAGGTCGAAGGGGAGTTCGGCGTCGACGGCGTCGAACGCGGCGGCGAACTCGGGGTGCGTGTCGTACAGTTCGCGGCCCATGCCGGGGCGCTGCGAGCCCTGCCCGGCGAAGAGAAAGGCGGTGGCGCCGCGCGCGGTGCGGCCACGGACGGTGGCGGTGCCGGGCTCCCCCGCGGCGAGCGCGGTCAGTTCCCGTACGGCGTCGTCGTGGCCGGTGGTGAGGACGACCGCCCGGTGTTCCAGGGCGGCGCGGGTGGTGGCGAGGGCGTGGCCCACGTCCAGCGGGCGCGGCGGTTCGGGGTCGTGGCGCAGCCGTTCGAGGAGCCGGGCGGCCTGGGCGCGCAGGGCGGCCTCGCTGCGCGCGGACACCGGCCAGGGCACGGCGGACAGCTCGCGCGGCGCTGTGTCGGGGGCGGCCGCGGCGGTGTCGTCGGCGGGGGCCGGGGCGGCCTCGATGACGGCGTGGGCGTTGGTGCCGCTGATGCCGAACGAGGACACACCGGCGCGGCGCGGCCGGTCCGAGCGCGGCCAGTCGACCGGTTCGGTGAGCAGGCGCACGGCTCCCGCCGACCAGTCGACGTGCCGGGAAGGCTCGGAGACGTGCAGGGTGCGCGGCAGCATCCCGTGCCGCATCGCCTGGACCATCTTGATGATGCTGCCGACGCCGGCCGCGGACTGGGTGTGCCCAAGGTTCGACTTCAACGACCCCAGCCAGAGCGGCTGTTCGCGATCCTGCCCGTAGGTGGCGATGAGGGCCTGCGCCTCGATGGGGTCACCGAGGGAGGTGCCGGTGCCGTGCGCGTCGACGGCGTCGACGTCGGCGGGGACCAGGCCGGCGGCGGACAGCGCGGCCCTGATCACCCGCTGCTGGGCGGGGCCGTTGGGCGCGGTGAGGCCGTTGGAGGCGCCGTCGGAGTTGATGGCGGTGCCGCGTACGACGGCGAGCACGGGGTGGCCGAGCCTGCGGGCGTCGGACAGCCGCTCCACCAGGAGCATGCCGGCGCCCTCGGCCCAGCCGGTGCCGTCGGCGTCGTCGGAGAACGCCTTGCAGCGGCCGTCGGGGGCGAGGCCGCGCTGGCGGCTGAACTCATAGAACATCGCGGGGGTCGCCATCACCGCGACGCCGCCCGCGAGGGCCATGCCGCACTCGCCGCGGCGCAGCGCCTGGCACGCCCAGTGCAGTGCGACCAGCGAGGACGAGCACGCCGTGTCGACCGTGACGGTGGGTCCCTCAAGGCCGAGGGTGTAGGCGATGCGGCCGGAGGCGACCGAGGTGGCGTTGCCGGCCAGCAGCAGGCCCTGCACGCCTTCGGGGAACTCGCTGACCCCCGCGCCGTACCCGGAGGTCGCGGCGCCGACGAAGACGCCGGTGTTGCTGCCGCGCACCGAGCCGGGGTCGATCCCGGCCCGTTCGAACACCTCCCAGGAGATCTCCAGCAGCAGTCGCTGCTGCGGGTCCATCGCGAGGGCCTCGCGCGGGGAGATCCCGAAGAAGTCGGCGTCGAACCTCGACGCCTCGTGCAGGAAGCCGCCGCCGAGCGCGTAGAAGGTGCCCGGGTTGTCGGTGTCGGGGTCGGGGTCGTAGCCCGTCTCCACGTCCCAGCCGCGGTCGGCGGGGAAACCGGAGACGGCGTCACCGCCCTCCGCGACGAGCCGCCACAGCTCCTCCGGGCCGTCCACGCCGCCGGGGTAGCGGCAGCTCATCGCGACGATCGCGATCGGGTCCCGGTCCCGTGTCTCCGCCTCGCGCAGCTGCCGGCGGGTCTGCCGCAGCTCCGCGGTCAGCCGCTTGAGGTACTCGACGTACTTTTCGTCCATCTTGTCGTCTTCAGCCACCAACGCCACATCCCTGAGCCGATGCCAACGGTTTCCCGCGGCTGATCACGACATCCCGAGTTCTTTGTCGATGAGGTCGAACAGCTCGTCCGCCGTCTCCACGGAGTCGAGTTCTCCGTCGTCGACCTCGGCGAGTGCCGCTCCGGACGGCCCGGAGCCGGTGCCGTTGTCGTGTCCGGCACCGCTGCCCTTCGTTGCGAGTTCCTGCCACTTCGCCGTCAGCCGCTGCAGCCGGGAAGTGATCGTCGCGTGGTCGTCGCCGCCGATCGCGGCGGCGGCGAACGCGGCCTCGAGCCGGTCGAGTTCGGCCAGCAGCGGTGCCGCGGTGGTCGCTGCGGCAGCCGGGCCGTCGGCCCGCTGTGTGCCGGAGGGCGCCTCCGGCAGGGCGATCCGCTCCAGCAGATGACCGGCCAGCACCGTCGGTGTCGGGTGGTCGAACACCAGCGTGGCCGGGAGCCGCAGCCGCGTGGCCGCATTGAGCCGGTTGCGCAGTTCCACCGCGGTGAGCGAGTCGAAGCCGAGTTCCTTGAACGCCTGCTCCGGTTCGATCTCGTCGGCCGAGGCGTGGCCGAGCGTGGCCGCCGCCTGCGCGCACACCAGGTCGACCAGGTACTGCTCCCGGTCGGCTGGGGCGAGCGCGGCCAGCCGGGCGCCGAGGTCCTGCGGCTCGGCGTGCGCGCCGGCCGCCGCGTCGGCCGCCTTGCGTGCGGGCGCACGGACCAGGCCGCGCAGCAGCGGCGGTACCTCGTGGGCGTGGGCGCGCAGCGCCTTCAGGTCGAGGTCCACCGGCAGCAGCAGCGCCCGGTGCGCGGGGGCCGTCATGGTCGCCAGGCCCGCCCCGTCCAGCAGTCGCAGGCCCTGTTCGGCGCTGAGCGGCCGCATGCCGCCCCGGGCCATGCGCCGCAGGTCCGCCTCGGACAGCTCGGCCGTCATGCCGGTGCCGGGTGCCCAGGCGCCCCACGCGAGGGACACGGCGGGCAGACCGGCGGCGCGGCGGCCGGCGGCGAAGGCGTCGAGGAAGGCGTTCGCCGCCGCGTAGTTGGCCTGACCGGCGCTGCCGAACGTGCCGGCGACGGAGGAGAACGTCACAAACGCCGCCAGGTCCGCTTCGCGGGTCAGCTCGTGCAGGTGGGTCACCGCGTCGGCCTTCGGCCTCAGGACGCCGACCAGTCGGTCCGGCGTGAGCGCGGAGACCACGCCGTCGTCGACGACGCCCGCTGCGTGGACAACCGCCGTCAGCGGGTGCGCGGCGGGCACCGTCCGCAGCATGGCGGCCAGCTGGTCGCGATCGGCCGCGTCTACGGCGGCCACCTCGACCTGCGCGCCCCACTCACGGAGTTCCGCGACGAGTTCACCCGCGTCGGGCGCATCGGCGCCGCGACGGCTGGCCAGCAGCAGGTGCCGTACGCCGTGCTCGCTGACCAGGTGCCGGGCGACCAGCGCACCCAGACCACCGGTGCCGCCGGTCACGAGGACCGTGCCCTGCGGGTCGAGCGGGGCGGGCACGGTGAGAACCACCTTTCCGACATGGCGGGCCTGGGAGAGGTGACGGAAGGCGTCCGGGGCCTGGCGCACGTCCCAGCAGGTCAGCGGAAGCGGCTTGAGCGCACCCGCCTCGAACAGCTCCACCAGATCGGCGAGCATCTGCCCGATCCGCTCCGGACCCGCCTCCCACAGGTCGAACGCCCGGTACAGCACCCCGGCGTGCTCGGAGGCCACCGCTTCGGGGTCGCGGACGTCGGTCTTGCCCATCTCCAGGAATCGGCCACCGCGCGGCAGCAGCCGCAGCGAGGCGTGCACGAACTCACCGACCAGCGAGTCCAGTACGACGTCCACACCGTCACCGCCGGTCGCGGCGAGGAACGCCGCTTCGAAGCCGGTGTCGCGGGAGGACGCGATGTGCTCGTCGTCCAGGCCGAGTTCACGCAGGGTGCCCCACTTGCCGGCGCTCGCCGTGCCGAACACCTCGGCGCCCAGGTGGCGGGCCAGCTGGGTGGCGGCCATGCCCACACCACCGGCCGCCGCGTGCACGAGCACCCGCTCACCGGCCTGCACGGAGCCGAGGTCCGTGAGCGCGTAGTATGCCGTGAGGAACACAATCGGCACGGACGCCGCCTGCGCGAAGGACCAGCCCGCCGGAATCCGGATCAGCGTCCGGGCGTCCGCGACGGCGACCGGTCCGAAGGTGCCCGGGAACATGCCCATCACGCGGTCGCCCACGGCCAACCCGGTGACACCGGGCCCGACCTCGGTCACCACACCGGCGCCCTCGCCGCCGAGCGGCCCCGCCTCTCCTGGGTACATGCCGAGCGCGTTGAGGACGTCGCGGAAGTTCAGGCCCGCCGCGCGCACGGCGATCCGCACCTGACCGTGCGTCAATTCTGCAGCGGCCGCGGGAAACGGAAGCAGGGCGAGGTTGTCCAGGGTGCCCTTCTCGACGCTGTCGAGATGCCAGGCCGGCTCGCCCACCGGGAGCGGAAGCCCGCCGCCCACCGGGACGCGGCCGAGGCGCGGGGCGTACAGGTCGCCGTCACGCAGGGCGACTTCCGGCTCGCCGCAGGCCAGGGCGGCTGCCAGGGCGGTGCGGGAGGCGTCGGTGCCGTCGGTGTCCAGCAGCGCGAACCGGCCCGGCGCCTCGGCGCGGGCGGCCCGGACCAGGCCCCACACGGCGGCGAGCGCGGCGTCGGGCACGGCCTCGAGGGCGACGGCGCCCTCGGTGACCACGACCAGGCGGGAGCTTTCGAAGCGGTCGTCGTCGAGCCAGGCGCGTACGGCGTCCAGAACCTGGCCGGTGGCGGCCCGGACCGCTTCCGACGCATCGGCGGCTGCGGCTCGCGCGGCCGACACGGGGAACAGCACCGTCGCCGGGACTTGAGCGGGTAGCGTCTCCAGCGCCGGGTGGACGGCCGCGCCGGGCAGGAGGTCCGCGCCACCGATCACCGCTGCCGTGACGGCCGTGGTCTCGGGCGCGGTGAGCTTGGTCCAGTCGACCTGGAAGAGGCTCGCGCGGTGGGCGTCGGAACCGGCGCGGGCGGCGAGGTCGCCGGAGACCTGGCGCAGCAGCAGCGACTCGACGGAGGCGACGGCGCCACCCGCCGGGTCGGCCAGTTGCAGGGCGACGGCCTCCGGTCCGGCCTGCACCATGCGCACACGCAGGGCCCGGGCGCCGGACGCCCGCAGCGACACGCCGCTCCAGGAGAACGGCAGCCGTCCCTGCCCGGCCTCCGCCAGCGACACGAACATCATCGCGTGCAGGGCGGAGTCCAGCAGCGCCGGGTGGATGCCGAAGTCGCCCGCGAGCCGCTCGTGGTCGTCGGGCAGGCCGACCTCGGCGAAGACCTCCTCGCCGCGCCGCCAGACGGCGCGCAGACCGCGGAAGACCGTACCGTAGGCGAATCCGGCCTCGGCGAAGCGGTCGTAGAAGTCGTCCACGGAGACGGGTTCGGCGTTCGGCGGGGGCCAGGCGGTCAGGTCGGCCGCGCCGGGGGCGGCGGACGACGGGCCGACGACGAGGGAACCGCCGGCGTTCAGCGTCCAGGGGTCGGTGTCGAGGGCGTCCTCGGCCCGAGAGTGGATCTCCAGCGTGCGGGTTTCGGCGTCGTCCGGTGCGCCGACCCGGACCTGCACCAGCTGCCCGGTGCGCTCGTGCACGACCAGCGGGGCTGCGATCGTCAGCTCCTCCACCCGGTCGTAGCCGAGCTGCCCGGCCGCGCACAGGGCGAGTTCGAGGAAGCCGGTGCCCGGGAAGAGAACGGTGCCGGTGACCGCGTGGTCGCGCAGCCAGGGGTGCGTACGCAGCGACAGCCGCCCGGTGAACAGCGCCTCCTCGCTGCCGGCCACGCGTACGGCGGCTCCCAGCAACGGGTGTTCGGCCGAGCCGACGCCCGCCGAACCGAGGTCGCCGAGGGTGACGCCGGTGAGGTTCG
>NZ_JCAJZW010000070.1:0-27241 GCF_059510455.1 Streptomyces sp. NTD91 | reverse complement strand
TAGGACGACTGCGCCCGAGGGCGCGGATCAGGCACGGTGAACATTTTGCGGCGCAAGGGCCGCACCAGTGCCCTTTTTCTGCGATCGGCCGCCCGGGGCGGCACATGGAACGGCGATTTTGCGGTGAGCAGGTGCATACCGGACCATGGCGGCGTCCCGGCGATCCTGGGACACCTGTTCGACGAGAGGCGCACCACCCATGCACGTCACCGGAACCGCCCCGCAGCCGGCTCCGGCCCCCACCGAGGACCTCACGGCCGTCGCCGCGGGCCCTCGCGACTCCAACGGCGTCAGCGACGTCCAGGCCACCCCCGGCAAGCATGCCCGCCGCTTCGGCCTGCCGGTCGCGACCGCGCTGGTCATGGGCAACATCATCGGCGGCGGCATCTTCCTGCTCCCCGCCTCCATCGCCCCGTACGGCACGGTCGGCCTGGTGGCCTTCGGCGTGCTGACCGTCGGCGCCATCGCGCTCGCCCTGGTCTTCGGCCGACTCGCCGCACGCGACCCGCGCACAGGCGGCCCCTATGTCTACGCCCGCGAGGCCTTCGGCGACTTCGCCGGCTTCCTCGCCGCCTGGGCGTACTGGATCACCACCTGGGTGTCGAACGCGGCGCTCGCCGTCGCCGCCGTCGGCTACCTGGACGTGCTGATCCCGGTCGGCCAGCACAACGGGACCGCGTGCCTGGCCGCCCTCGCCCTGCAGTGGCTGCCGGCCCTCGCCAACTTCGCCGGCACCCGGTACGTGGGCGCCGTCCAACTGGTGTCGACCGTCCTGAAGTTCGTGCCGCTGCTGCTCGTCGCGGTCGGCGGGCTGTTCTTCTTCGACCCCTCGCGGCTCGGGCCGTTCAACGCCGGCGGGCACAGCGCCGTCGGCGCGATCTCCGCAGCCGCCGCCCTGCTGCTCTTCTCCTACCTCGGGGTGGAGTCCGCAGCCGTGAGCGCCGGCGAGGTCAGGGACGCCCGCCGCAACGTGGGGCGGGCCACCGTGATCGGTACCGCGGGCGCCGCACTGGTCTATCTGCTGGGCACGCTGTCCGTGTTCGGCACGGTCGCGCACAACCGGCTGGTCACCTCCACCGCCCCCTTCTCCGACGCCGTGAACGTCATGTTCGGCGGCGGCTGGGGCGGTACGGCGGTGGCGCTGGCGGCGCTGGTGTCGATGACAGGCTGCCTCAACGGATGGACCCTGCTGAGTGCCCAGACCCCGTACGCGGCGGCCAGGGACGGTCTGTTCCCGGCCGCGTTCGCGCGCCGCCGCCGTGGCGTGCCGACGGTCGGCGTCGCCGTCACGGTCGTCCTGTCGTCCCTGCTCACGGTCTACAACTACCTGTCGGGCTCGGCGAAGGTCTTCGACGTCCTGGTCCTCGTCACCACCTTCACCGCGACCGTGCCGTACCTGCTGGCGACGGCGGCGCAGCTGTTCCACCTGGTCTCCGGCAGGTCGGTGGACCGGTCGCGGCTGGTCCGGGACTCGGTGATCACCGTGATCGCGGCCGTGTTCTCGGTCTGGCTGATGGCGGGCGCCGGTTACGCGGCGGTCTACCAGGGCGTGCTGTTCCTGTTCGCCGGCATCCTCGTCCACGCGGTGATGGCGGCGCGCCGGCAGCGTCGGCCCGCGGAGAAGGCCGCGGCGTGAGTCACCGGCCGGGGGGTGACGGGCGGCGCAGGCCGCACGCCCGCTCGGACCGTGGCGAGCCCGCAGCGGTGCTTCACGAGACGATCCGATAGAGGTGCTCCGGGCGCCCGGTCGCGCCGTAGCGCAGTTCCAGGCGGACCATGCCCTCCTTGACCAGGTACGACAGATAGCGCTGGGCCGTGGCGCGGGAGACGCCGGTGAGTTCGGCCGCCTGGGCCGCCGAGACCGGTCCCTGCGCGGCGCGCAGCGCCTGGTGGACCAGGGTCAGGGTGGGCGCCGAGTGTCCCTTGGCCGGCACCCGCGGGACGGCGGGCGGCCGGGCGGCGCTGAACAGCGCGTCCACGTCCGCCTGCTCGGTCTCGGCGGCCGGACCGAGCACCTCCACGCGGTGCTGCAGCTCCCGGTAGGCGGTGAGCCGCTCGCACAGGTCGGGCGAGCCGAAGGGCTTGACCAGGTAGCCCACGGCACCGAGCTTCATCGCGCCGCGCACCGACTCGATGTCCCGGTCCGCCGTGATCATCAGCACGTCGGGGCGGGCTCCGCCCTCGTCCCCCGAGAGCCGGCGCAGCACGTCGAGCCCGTTGCCGTCCGGCAGGAAGACGTCGAGCAGCAGCAGGTCGGGGCGCAGGGTCCGGACCGCCTCCAGCGCCTCGGCGACGGTCGCCGCCTCGCCGACCACATGGAAGCCCTCGACACGGCTCACGTACTCGCTGTGGATGTGGCTCACCCGGAAGTCGTCGTCCACGACCAGGGTTCGGATCATCAGCGCTCGCCTCCCACCGGCAACGCCGTGGTGAACAGTGCGCCCCGCGGCGCGGAGGCCGTCTCGGGCAGGGGCAGCACGACCGTGAAGACGGCGCCGGGTCCCTCGCTGACCGTGACGGTGCCGCCGTGCCGCTGCACCAGCCGGTGCACCAGGGCCAGCCCCAGGCCGCGCCGGGCGGTGCCCCGGTCCGGCCGGGTGGACCAGCCGTCCTCGAAGATCGACTCGGCCGTGTCCGGCGGGATGCCCGGGCCGGTGTCCGCGACCCGGACCCGTACCTCGCCGCGGCTCTCGGTCAGGGTCAGCCGCACCTCACGGCCGCCCGCCGGGCGCGGAGCCTCGCCGGCCGCGTCGACGGCGTTGTCGAGGAGGTTGCCGACGATGGTCAGCAGCCGGTGCAGGTGCGGCGGGTCCTGGCCGAGGGCCGAGTCGTCGGTCAGCTCGATCCGGACGCCGCGTTCGGCGGCGACCGTCGTCTTGGCCACGATCAGCCCGACCATGAGGGAGTTCCCGATCCGCTTGCGCACGGACTCGGACAGGGCCTGTCCGGCCCCGGCCGCGCCCACGGCGAACTCGTAGGCGTCGTCGTACTCCCCGATGTCGAGCAGACCGGCCAGGGTGTGCATGCGGTTGGTGAACTCGTGCTGCTGGGCGCGCAGGGCGTCGGTCAGGCCCCGCACGGCGTCCAGCTCGCGCAGCAGCCCGACCAGTTCGGTGCGGTCACGCACGGTGACCACGGCACCGAGTTCCCGGCCGTGCAGGGTCACCGGCATCCGGTTGACGACGAGGCAGTGCTCGTCGGTCAGGACACTGACGTCGGTGCCGGTCAGGGTGCCGTCCAGGGCGCGGCGCAGCCGCCCGTCGGGGAGGACCTCCTCGACGGTGCGGCCGAGCGCGGTGCCGAGGCGGAGCAGCCGGCGGGCCTCGTCGTTCACGACGGTGATCCGGCCGTCGGGGTCGAAGGCGACCACGCCCTCGCGGATGCCGTGCAGCATCGCCTCGCGGTCCTGCAGCAGTCCGGCGATCTCCTCCAGCTCCAGCCCGAACGTGGTCCGCTTCAGCCGCCTGGCCAGCAGATACGCGGCCGCGCAGCCGAGCGCGGTGGCGATCGCGGCGTACAGGCCGAAGGTGGGCAGTTCGCGCCACAGCTCGCCGAGCACATCGTGTTCGGGGATGCCCACCGACACCTCGCCGACCAGCGTGCCCGTCGGCCCGTACAGCGGGGCCTTGCCGTTGGCGGACCGGCCGGTGGCGCCCTGGTCGGTGCCGACGTGCGGCCTGCCGTCCCGCACCACGAGCGGCTCGGCCACGGGCGAGCCGACCAGGCGTGGCATGGGGTGGGAGTGGCGGACGCCGTGCAGGTCGATCACCACCACGTACGACGCCCCGGACGCCCGGCGGATCCGTTCGGCGACCCGCTGCACGGTGTGGCCGTCGTCGCCGTCCTCCATCGCCCGCCGGATCTGCGGGTCCGCGGCAGCGGTCTGGGCGATCGCCACGGCCCGCTCCTCGTAGGTGCCGTCGAGTGCGGAGCGCTGGGCGAAGGCGAACAGGACGAATCCGATGGCGCCGGTGAGCGCCAGGATGACGAGCTGGCTGGCGAGGATCCGCGCGGAGAGTCTCCTCCTCCCGCCGCGCCCGATCCACTGACGGATGGGTGTCACAGGTGCCTCTTCGCCTCCGTCCCGGGTGGTGCCGGGCCGGCCGTGCGCCGAACCCGTGGTGGCGTGATTGTGCCTGATGGCCGAAATCCTGCCCACCCCCGTGTCACTGAGCAGAATGAGCAGAACCCCGGTCAACGCGGCTTTCGCGAGATACCTGGGAAACAGCGACGTCACACCGGGTGACCTCTAGCGTCTGCCTTCCTCGACCCCACGAGGTGTGGAAGGAGACGGCCTCACATGGCTTCGCGCAACGACGTCGCGAAGAGCCCGATCGCCGGTGCAGCAGAGCGCGGGGACGCGCGCATCGAGATCTCCGGGCTCACCAAGCGATTCCTGACCCCTGCCGGTGAGGTGTTCACGGCGCTCCAAGGCGTCTCGTTCACCGTCGAGCCGGGCCAGTTCTGCGCCGTGGTCGGTCCCACCGGCTGCGGCAAGTCGACCACGCTGAGCATGGTCTCCGGTCTCGACCGGCCCAGCGAGGGCTCGGTGAAGGTCGGCGGCCGTGCGGTGGACGGCATCACCGACGGCGTCAGCTTCATGTTCCAGGCGGACGCGCTGCTGCCCTGGAAGACGGTCCTCGGCAACGTGCTGATGGGCCCGGTCTTCCGCGGTGTGCCCAAGCAGCAGGCGCAGGCCTCGGCGCGGGACTGGCTGCGCCGGGTGGGCCTCGCCGGGTTCGAGGACCGCTACCCGCACCAGCTGTCCGGCGGAATGCGCAAGCGCGTGGCAATGGCCGCGGCGCTGATCAACGAACCCAAGATCCTGATCATGGACGAGCCGTTCGGCGCCCTGGACGTGCAGACCAAGGCGATCATGTCGAACGAGCTGCTGGACCTGTGGGAGCAGATCCGGCCCTCCGTCATCTTCATCACCCACGACCTGGACGAGGCCGTGGCCCTCGCCGACCGGGTGGTGGTCATGACGTCCAGCCCCGGCTCGGTCAAGGCCGTCTTCGACATCGACCTGCCGCGGCCGCGCGGCTCGGTCCAGGAGATCCGCTACCAGCCCCGCTTCATCGAACTCCAGCACCAGATCTGGGACACGCTGCGCGAAGAGGTGGAGCGCGCCTACGCACGCACCGCAGGAGGAAAGGCATGAGCACCACGTCCACCGCTTCCGCCGTCCCGGTCGCCGACGGCGGGCAGGCCGCGGCCGCGGCCGCGGCCAGACGGGCCGCACGACGCCGCGTGACGCTGGTGTGGGCGGGCCGCATCGGCCTCGCCGCCTTCGTCGTCGGCGGCTGGCAGGCGTTCACCGCCTGGGGCATCGTCGACCCGTTCTTCTTCGGGCAGCCGTCCGGGATCGCCAGGCGGCTGGTCGACCTCTTCCAGAACGGCACCGAGTTCGGGTCCTTCTACGCGAACATCTGGACCACCATCCAGGAGGCCCTGGCCGGCTTCGCCGTCGGTGCCGTCACCGGGATTGTGTTCGGTGTCGCGCTCGGGCAGAGCCGCTATCTGTCCGACGTCCTCGGCCCCTACATCAAGATGGTGAACGCGATCCCGCGCATCGTGCTCGGCTCGATCTTCATCGTCGCCTTCGGTATCGGCGTCACCCCGAAGATCCTGCTCGCCGCGGTGCTGGTGTTCTTCATCGTGTTCTTCAACGCCTTCCAGGGCGTCCGCGAGGTCGACCGCAACATCCTCGCCAACGCCCGGGTGCTCGGCGCCTCGCAGTTGCAGATCATCCGGCACGTCATCGTGCCGTCCGCGCTGACCTGGATCATCGCGAGCCTGCACAGCGCCTTCGGGTTCGCCATCGTCGGCGCGCTCGTCGGCGAGGTGCTCGGCGCGCAGAGCGGCCTCGGCCTCGTCATCAAGACCGCGCAGAACAACTTCGACCCCAACGGGGTGTTCGCCACGATGCTCGTCATCGCGGTGATCGTGCTGGGCGCGGAGTGGCTGATCGGCAAGCTCGAGCACCGGCTGCTCTCCTGGCGCCCGCCGGCCCCCACCGAGGCCAACTCCCTCTGATCCTCCGTCACTTCCGTCCTACGAAACGAATCGAGCCGCCATGTTCAACAGAACCCTCACCGCGTCCCTCGTCACCGTCCTCGCCCTCGGCGCGACCACCGCGTGTTCCAGCAGCTCCGGCAGCTCCGCCGGCTCCGGTTCGGGCGGCTCCGGCGGCACGCCGACCGTCAGGCTCATGGTCGGCGGCATCGACAAGCAGATCTACCTGCCGTACCAGCTCGCCCAGAACCTCGGCTTCTACAAGAAGTACGGCGTCAACGTCGTGCTGAGCACCGAGCAGGACGGCGGCACCGGCGCCGAGGACGCCATGGCCTCGGGGCAGGTGGACATGGCGGGCGCCTGGTACAACCACACGATCGACTTCCAGGTGAAGGGCAAGGCGGTGGAGGACGTCGTCCAGCTGTCCGGCGCGCCGGGCGAGCGGGAGATGTGCGCCACCAAGAGCGGGGTGCACTCGGCCGCGGACTTCAGGGGCAAGACGCTGGGCGTCACCGATCTCGGCTCGGGCACCGACACCCTCACCCAGTTCCTGGCCGCCAAGAAGGGCGTCAAGACCAGCGACTTCCACCGGATCGGGGTCGGCGCGGGCTCCACCGCCATCGCGGCGCTGCAGAACGGCAAGGTGGCCTGTGTGATGACGACGCAGCCGACGGTCGCCGCGATCGAGAAGAAGGGCGTCGGCTACTCGGCGGTCGATGTCGCCACCACCTCGGGCGCCACGGCGGCGACGGGCGGTGCCTGGCCTGCCGCAGGTGTCATCGCCCGTACCGAGTGGGTGAACGCGCACAAGGACGCGGTGCAGAGGGTCGTCGACGCGCTGGTGGCCACCATGCACTGGATCGACAAGCACAGCGCGGCGGACATCGCCGACAAGCTGCCGCAGTCGTTCGTGCAGAACCAGCTGGTGACCAAGGCCGACTACATCTCGGCGCTGACCGAGGACAAGGGTCAGTTCCTCCCGGACGGCGTCATGCCGGCCGGCGGCCCGAAGAACGTCCTGACCACGGAGGAGCTGGTGGGCCACGCGACGTCGAAGGTGAACCTGGGCACCACGTTCACCAACGACTTCGCCCTCGCGGCCAACAAGAAGGAGGGCTTCACCACCACGACGACCCCGGCGGGCGCCTCGGGCTGAGCATCCGTCACACGCGAGCGGGCGGCCGCACCGGATCCCTCCGGCACGGCCGCCCGGCTGCGTCGTCGCACGCCGGGGAGCCGCCGGCCCTCCGCGAGGCGGTCAGCTTCCGGCGTAGAGGAAGGCTCCCCAGTGGCCGATGCCGGAGAAGGGCTGGATGCGGCCCCACCTCGCCCGTGACCGGGCCGACTGCGGGGCGGTGCCGGCCAGTTCCGGCATGTGGGTGACGAGTTCCTCGTTCGTCATGTCACGGAGGCGGAGTTGGGCCAGGCGGAGGGCCTCGGCGGGGGACCGGGACTCCCATTCCTCGTAGAACAGGGTCGTCAGCAGACGTACGGCGAGATCTCCCGGTTGCCACAGCGCGGCCACGCATCCCTTCGCTCCCGAGATCACCAGGGAGTAGGGAAGGGGAACGGGATCCGAGAGGGCGGTGGCGCCGTAGGTTCCGCTGTCGCAGCTCGACAGGATGATCAGAGGCGATCGGATGCCCTGCGCGAGCATGCCGCGCACCGTGAGGCGTCCGTCCTCCAGACTGATCCAACTGTCCAGAGGCGAGAGGGGGTTGGTACTGCCGTGTCCGGTGAAGTGAACGACACAGCTCTCGCTGTTGAGTACGTCCGGGATCGAGGCCCGGTCGAGGATGCCGTCCCACAGATCGTCGTGCCGCGGCCAGCGCGACGCCGCCGCTTCGGTTCCGTATGCGCACCCGTAGATCCGCACGCCGACCCGGGACGGTCGCGGTGAGTGGGGAGCTGCCAGGCAGGAGGCGCTGGGCGCGTAACTGAGCAGCCACTCGTCCAGGAGATAGCGGCGTTTGGCGGGTTCGGCGGTGTCCTGCCGAAAGGCCGCGTGAAGCGGCAGCAGCCGGAGACGCCCGGTCGGGACGAGGACGACGGGCCGCTCCGGGTCCACCGCCCGCGCCACCGGGCCGAGACAGCGGCTCCACAGTTCGGCGCATGTCTCCTCGAGCACGCCTGCCCACCGCATCGATCTCCGGCCTTCGGCGGCCGCCGACTGGAAGCGCCGCGACAGGTCGTTCACGCGCCGGGCGTCGAAGTCGGACAGAAGCACCGAGCGCACCCCGTCCCTGTCCGTGATGAGGGCGGCACCGCCCTCGACGGTCGTGAAGAGATGCACGATCTGCTGATCGCCCAGCCGCCGCCGGACGTCCTCCACAGGGGCCGGTGGCACCAACCGCGTCTCGGTGCCCCACGGCAGTGCCGAACCGAGCGACTCCACGCTGGAGCAGACCTCCTCCAGCGCGAGGAACGCCTCGGCCAGTCGTCCTTGCCGTAGATAGGCGTACGCGATGCCCGTACCGGCACGCCGTTTGACATGTGCCCGGAGCGTGGTGTGCCCCGGCCGCGACTCGGCACGTGGCTGCTCGCCGCCGCGTCGCACTCGCAGGTAGGCCGTCACAGCCCGCGACCAGTCGTTCGACTCCAGAGCCAGATCGCCGACGATGGCACTGTCGGGCCCGAGCGCCGCTTCCGGCGGCACCTCGTCGCGCTCCACGGCAGCCAGATACCGCAGCAGCGCCCGCTTCCCGGTACCCGCCTCCCCGGCCAGTTCGGCCAGGGCGGACCGCGCCTGGGCGCAGAGCAGCCCGACCTGCGTGCGGTGCACCGGTCCGGAGCTCTCGTGCAGGATGTCCTCGCCGAGGTGACAGGCCTGCTCGAGGGCGGTGGCGTCCCCGCTGGACATCCCGTAGTGGATCAGGGCGAGCATGGCATGCCGCAGAGCCTGATGGCGTTCCTCGGACTCGGCAGGGGCGAGGCGTGCCGCCTTGTCGAATGCGGCCAGCGCGGTGGGAAGGTCGCCGAGCGGGTGTTCCCACGCCTGTCGCGGGTCGGCCGGCGGGTGCTCGAGGACTCGCAGCATGAGACAGTCCCCGAGAGCCCTCAGCTGCTCGGACCCGCTGTTCTGCTGTGCCTCGGCGGCGAGGGCGGCCTCCCTCCACAGCCCCACCGAGCGGTCGATGTGGGCCCGTTCGCCGGTCCTGACATGGAGAGCCGAGCGCAGCCCGGCGGCCCAACCGAGCATGGCCGTATGGGAACCGCTGGCCGGCGGCAGCACTCCCAGGGCCAGTTCGCCCGCGGAGACGGCCCGGTCGAGGTCGCTCCTGTCACCCCGTGCGTCGTACAGGACGATACTGGCATCGGCGAGGAACTGCAGAAGGTCCGGGCGCTGGGCCGGCCGGCAGTCGAGGAGCCCCGTCTGGAGGAGGTGCACGGCGGAGTCCAGGTCCTGGGACCGGTGATCGCGCAGTGCCCGGTTGTACAGCGCCTCGGCGAGATTGCGTCTCGTGTCCGGGACGACGTCCTCGACCAGGAAGACGTGGGCGCGCTCCGTGACGTCGGAGTCCGCCGCCTCGCGCAGGACCTGGACCGCTTCCTCCAAGTCGTCCTGCCGGCCTTCGACGTTGAAGCTGATGAGCAGCATCCAGCCCTGGGTGTTGGCCAGATCCCGCCACCGGGCCGACGCCCTGGTCTCCCGGGCGCGCTGCCGGGTCAGCTGGGACAGGGCCGAACGGAACTCCTGCGCCGCCGTGCGTTCTCCACGCTGTGACCGGTATCGGATGGACTGTGCCACGGCCAGCAGACGTACCAGGTCGGTCCGGCGCAGGTGGCGGGGATCGCGCTCCCGCAGGGCCGAGGACAGCAGCCCGATGGCCTCCTCCACCGCGGACTCCTCCGCGGCACCCGCCTCGAACGCGGTCAGCAGGGCATTGGCGAGGGTGTAGCGGGCGAGTACGGCACCGAACTCGAAGGCGATGTCGTGTTCCGCGCGTCGTAGACCGTCGATCGAACGCGCCAGGTAGGAGGGGTCGCGGCGGATCTTGAAGGCCTCCAGGAGCGCGACGGCGGAGGCGAAGACGAAGTAGTGGTGCAGGGGCCCGTCGGGAAACGTCTGCGCCGTGCGCTCGAGGTTGCGCAGCGCCTCGTCGACGCCCGACGCGGACTCGGCGGCGCGGAGTCTTTCCGCACAGATGGCCGTGATCTCCAGCACCAGTCGGAGGGCCTCCTCGGCGCTGTCGTGCGGGCGGGAGCGCAGTTCCTCCACGAGCTGCTCGGGATCCCTGGGACCCGATGAGGTGCCCCCGCCGGGCCCTCCGGCCGGGCCCTGCCCCGGTCGCGAGTCACGCCTCTTCCGGCTCACGCCGCATCACCCCCCGTGGCGCAGAACTGGCCGACCCGTTCGACCTGCATGTGTGGGTGCCCGAAGAACTGGTACGCCAGCGCACTGGACGCGAGATCCGCGTCGTCCCTCGCCGCGGCACGCAACGAGCGCATCACCTCCGCGGGCTTTTCACCTCGCAGCACGCGATGGTAGAAGGCCAGGGCGAGGCACCGCGCGTCCCTGTCGTCCAGGGACCACAGCGGCGAGACGACCGCACAGGCTCCGACGTAGAGGAAGGCCTGCACGAGCCCGGCATAGCCGCCGAACACCCCCTGCACGGCGCTCGCCTTGCAGGCGTTGAGGAAGACGAAGGTCTCACCGGGGAAGTCGTACGCCTTCACGGTGGTCGGATCGAGCGTCATCCCGTCGACCATCACGAGCCCGTTGTCCCAGCCGCCTTCCGTGTGCTGGCCGTGTCCCGCGAAGTGCACGATCCCGGCGACCGGTCCGTCGCGGAAGTAACTGATGACATCGGTGAGGCTCGCCTCCACGCTGGTGGCACCGTAGCTGGCCCGCAGCGTCGCGGCCTCCAACTCGGCATCGCGCAGCCGCTGCCAGCCATCGGTCCGGTAGACACCGGAGATCACCGTCATGGACGCGGCCCGCACCACCATCGGCGGCGGCACCGTGATCCGCCGATCGGCGAGGACCCAGCGCCCCAGCGTCACCTGGCAGCCGAGGAACGCGGGGCGGTCGCCGGACAACGTGTCCGGGACGACGGCCAGCTCCCACGGTATGTAGGCCTCGGCGGACTGGAGCAACACCGTGGGCACCCGGGGCGACACGGCCTCCGCCACGTTCGCGAGCACGTGCCACAGACGGGTGGGCATCACATCGGTGATCTCCTTGCCCAGCCCCGTCATGAAGGCCATCAGATCGGGCCGTCCCTTGCGGCTCGCCATCCTGTTGATCAGGGAGATGGCGTACTGCGGGGCGTCCTCGCCGACGAAGCACTCGTCCGGGAGCCCGGGCACGCGGACGTGGGGCGACTGGTACTGGAAGAGGAAGCGCCCGGGACGCTCGGACGGGAGGATGGTGACGGTGAGGTCGGCCGGCTCGTCACCCCGGGGCAGCAGCAGTGCCCGGGGTGGGCCGCTCGTCGCCTCCGCGCACACGCCGAGGACGGTGGGGTCGCTGACGACGGCGATGGACCGCACTCCGAGTCCCACCACCTCCCCGGCGACGCTGTAGACCACGTGCAGCGTCCCGGACCGGACCCGGCGCCCCCTGGTATCGGCGCGCACTCTCAGTACGTGAGACGGATAGCGCTCCGTCTCCGTGACGCGCAGGTCCGCGGTCCAGTCCCCCTCCACGAGGGTGAACCCCTCGGCGAGGGTCTGCACGGTGACGGTCAGCGGCCGGCAGACGCCGTCGCTGTACACGGGGCTGCCCACCACGGAACCGATGATCTCCGGCGACAGCCCCACGACGATGCTGAACTCCCAGCCCGCGACGACCTCGCCGGGAGCCTCGATGCGGGGATACCCGCAGCACACCGAGGGGTCGGCCGCGCTGTCGAGGGCCGGCGCCGGGGCCGCCGGCCCGGCTGCGGAGAGAACCTCGGCGCGGCGGCCCTCCGGCGGCTCCAGCAGTTCCTCGAAGCGCATGACGGCCTCGGGATGCGCCAGCACCGCGCTCACCACGTCGTCGGCGGCCGCTTCGAGGTCGGCCCCGTCATGGTCCGCGAGGATCGCGGTGAGATCCTTGCGGAGTCCGGTCGCCTCCCCCAGTTCGGTCAGCAGCGCCGCCGCCGCCGCCAGGACACTCTCAGGCTCCATCACACCCCACCGCGCGAACTCGTCCCCCCGGGGCACGGCCCCGCCCACGCCTGCGTGTGACCGGCACGTGGTCCAACGACCGTAGCAAGGGCGATGCCTGTGGTGTATTCGAAGTCGGGAACTCCCTGAGCGGTCGGTGCGCGCGACGTCAACTCCCCTTGCCGACAAGGCGGGTGTGGCACCCTGAGGTGGTGCCGACCGAAGACGCCCCTCCGCCTGCGGACGATCCGAACCCGGCAGGGATCCTGGACGCCGCTCGCGCGATTCGCCCCTACCTCCCTGACCTGCTCTCCTTTTCGCCAGGGTCGGCCGCACGCGTCGACGACGAACTCGCCCGGCTGCTGGGGAGGAGCACCGAGCCGCACACCGTGGATCGGGTCCGAGGCGTCCTGGAGGGCAATCCGGTCACGGAGACGTGGGTCTCGCAGTTCCTGGAGTTCGGTGTGCCGCCGGACTTCGTCCCGCCGGGCACCCGCGGTCCCGCGACACCGGGACCCGCGGGAGACGGGGAGACGGTACGGCCGGGCCCCCGGTTCGTCTGTCCGGTCGGCGGGGACGTGGTCTGGTGGCGGCGGCACGTGGGACAGGACGTGCCCCGGTGCGCCACCCACGGCGTCACGCTGGTCAAGGCCTGACGGGAGGGAGCGCATCAGGTGCTGGGGAAATTCTGGGAGAGCATCGGCACCAAGCTCGGGGAACGATGGCTCGCCGTGGCTCTTCCCGCTCTGCTCTTCTGGGCGTCGGGAGCCGCCTCCTACGCCCACGCCCATGGCACCGCAGGCTTGGCCGGCCGGGCCAAGTGGCTCGGGGCCGAGCCCGTCGTACTGCAGGTGCTCGTGCTCGTGGCGGGTCTGCTCGTCGTCACCGTGTCGGCGCAGCTCGTGGACCGGATCTCACAGCCCGTCCTGCGGGGACTGCAGGGCTACTGGTGGCCGTTTCTCCGCCCGGCGTGCCGCCGCCTCACCGACCGTCAGACCCGGCGTCTGCAGCCGCTGCAGGACCGCTTCGACGCACTCGCGCCCCTCGTCGCGAACGGGACGGCGGACGCGGAGCAGGAGTGGGAGTACCGGCGTGCGGACCTCGAACTGCGACGCTGTCCGCCCCGCCCGGCGCTGCACATGCCCACCCGGCTGGGCATGTATCTGCGGGCCGCCGAGAGCGAGGCCAAGGACAAGTACGGCCTCGACGCGGTCAGATGCTGGCCGCACCTCTGGGCGATTCTCCCGGACCGGTCGAGAACCGACCTGCTGGCCGCCCACGCGGCGCTGCAACGCTCGGTCACCCATGTCATCTGGGCCGTGCTCGCGGTGGTGTGGACCTGGTGGATGCCCTGGCTGCCGCTGGTCGCGCTGGCAACGGCATGGCTGCTGCACCGGTTCGCGCTGCTCGCCCACGCGGCCGCCTACGGCGACCTGCTCCGAGCCACCGTGGACCTCCACCGTCGCGCGCTGTACACGGCGGTCTCCTGGCCCGTGCCGACGACACCGGCGGCGGAACGGGCGGCCGGGGAGGAACTGACGGAGTATCTGTGGCGAGGCGGCGACCGGGCCGACGTGACGTTCCAGGCTTGACACGGGGAGAACGCGGGAGGCCGTGTCGGCATCCCCCGATACGGCCTCTGACCCGCTGCCTCAGCAAGTCGGGACGACAGGATTTGAACCTGCGACCCCTTGACCCCCAGTCAAGTGCGCTACCAAGCTGCGCCACGTCCCGTTGCGGTCCCACGCGGGATGCCCCGCGTGATCACGCAGGTCAACCCTACCGCACCTGTGCGGGTTCGCGTGCCGCCCCCGTGGTGGCGGAGTGTGCCGTACGGGCGGGGCGGCGGGCCGGGACGAGGAGGGCGGCGCCGGCCGCGGCCAGGCAGAGGAGCGCGAGCAGGGCCCAGCCGTGGGTGTAGCCGGAGGCGTAGGGCAGGCCGGAGGGCTGGAGGCGGCCGGTGACGAGGACGCTGGTGACCGCGGCGCCGATGGAGCCGCCGATGGTGCGGATGTTGGCGTTCATACCGGTCGCGGCGCCGGTCTGCTCGGGCGGGACGCTTTCGACGACGAGGTTGGCCATGGAGGCGAAGGCCAGTCCGATGCCCAGGCCGAACAGGCCGGCGACGACGGCGATCTCCCACTGGGCGTCATGCCAGAGGGTGAGGAATCCGCAGGCCAGTGCACCGAGCGCGGCCCCCGCGGTGAGGAGCGCCTTGGCGCCGACGCGGGGCTCCAGCCGGCCGGAGAGGACACCGGAGACGAACATCGCCAGCAGCATCGGCAGCATGAGGAGTCCGGAGGCGGTGACGCTCGCGCCGAAGCCGTAACCGGCCGTGGCCGGCGTCTGGACGAAGCCCGGCAGGAAGGACCAGATCGCGTACATGCCCGCGCCGAAGAGCAGGGCGGCGGCGTTGGTGGTCCACACCGCGGGCAGCCGCATCACGCGCAGGTCGATCAGCGGGCTGCGGGAGCGGGCCTCGGCCGTGAGCCACGCGGCGAAGAGGACGACGGCGGAGGCGAACAGGCCGAGCACCTTCGGCGAGCCCCACCCCCAGTGGCCGGCCTGGCTCAGCGGAAGCAGCAGGGCCACCAACCAGGCGGAGAGCAGCCCGGCGCCCAGCCAGCTCACCTTCCCTTCCGCCCTCTTGGGGGACTCGGGCACGCAGGCCACGGCGATCAGGACCGTCGCGGCGACGATGGCCACCGGGATCCAGAAGAGCCAGCGGTAGTCGAGCGCGGAGACGATCGGCCCGGCGGCCACCATGCCGACGCCGCCGCCCGCAGCGATCACCGCGGAGAGGTTGCTGATGCTGCCGCTCACCTCGGCGGGCGCGAACTCGTCGCGGATGATGCCGAAGGCCAGCGGGAACAGGGCGCCGCCGACGCCCTGGACGACCCGCGCGACGATGAGGACGCCGATGTTCGGGGCGAGCGCGGCGACGAGACAGCCGGCGAGGACGGCGAGCAGGACGCCGACGAGCGTGCGCTTCCTGCCGGCGAGGTCGCCGACCCGGCCGAGGATCGGGGTGAAGACCGAGGCGGACAGCAGATACGCCGTCATCACCCAGGTCGCGGTGGACTGGGAGGCGTGCAGGGCGTGCTGGACGGTCGGCAGGGCCGGCGCGATCAGCGACTGGAGCATGGAGAACACGCCGGCACCGGTCGCGAGGACCGCGAAGGTGAGGCGGGTGGACTTGCGGGGCATGAGGGAGCCTCTCCGAAGGGAGCGCTGGGGATGGGCGAAGGACGGACGGGCCGCCGGGCACGTCCGGCAGGCAGGCGGCGACGCCCCCGCACTGCTAAAGTGGAGGTACCCCTCCACTCTAGCGGAGGTGCCCCTCCGGTTCAACTGAAACGGATGCACTCCTCCGGTTCATCGATTCCCTCTGGGAGGCAGCAGTGACGGCCACGCCGTTCCCCGTCGGCGAGATCGTGGCGGCCCGCCGGCCGCACCGCAAGGACGCCGCCCGCAACTACGACGCCCTGCTGGCCGCCGCGCGCGAGGCGTTCGCGGAGCACGGCGCCGACGCCTCGCTCGAGGACGTCGCCCGCCGCGCCGGAGTGGGCATCGGCACGCTGTACCGGAACTTCCCCACCCGCCGCGACCTCTTCGAGAGCGTCTACGCCGACGAGGTCGACGCCCTGTGCCGGGCGGCCGAGGAGGTCGCGGACCTGGAGCCGTGGGAGGCGCTGACGGCCTGGCTGGACCGGTTCTCCGGCTACATGGTCACCAAGCGCGCGGTGCGCGAGGCGCTCAACGACGAGTCGCAGATCTTCCAGACCTGCCGCGACTCGATGTACGCCGCCGGAGGCCCGCTGCTGGAGCGCGCCCAGCGGGCGGGGGTGGCACGCGCGGACATGGACTTCACCGACCTGCTGCGGATGGTCGCCGGGATCACGGCCACGACGTTCGACGACGACGCCCAGCGCGACCGCGTCCTGGCGATCGCGCTGGACGGCGTGCGCACCGGCCGCTGAGGTGGGTCCGGGCCGGTGGTGCGCCCCGTGGGGCGGCCGACGTCCAACACGCGCCCGACAGGGCGGCCGACGTCCAGCAGGCGTCCGGTGGTCGGGCCGGACGCGACACGGCCCGCGAGCGTCGCTGCGGCATGCCGGACGGCGCCCGCAGGCGGCCTCGACACGGCAGGGCCTCACGGCCGTTCATCGCCCGGCGCCGGGGCCTGTGCTCGGATTCCCGTTCTCGCCCGAAGGGCGGGGTGCGAATGTGACGGCCGGCCCCGGCTCCCCGGCCGGCGCGGCCAGGGGTACGGCGCACCGCCCGTCGGGCGGTGCGCCCCCGCCGCCGCGCGAGCGGACCGCCCACGGCCGAGCGAGGCGCACTGCCGTCGCCCTACTTGATCAGTGCGTTCGCGACCACCACGACCGTGCCGAGCAACGCGTCCCCGGCTCCCACGAGGACCGCGGTGGGCCACCTGCGGGCCGACCAGCGGGCGGTGAGGAGACCGAGCAGGAACAGGATCAGGATGTTGAGCGCGAAGGCCACGTACTCGATGCCCTTGGCCGCCCACCAGTGCCACCACGCCCCCGCGAGCAGGAAGACCGTGGGCAGGACGGCGACGACCAGCGGCCACTCCTCCCACAGCGTGCGCAACACGTCCCAGCGCCGGTGCGGGGTGCGCTCGGCGATGTAGTGGGCGTAGCCGTGAGCGAGGGCGGAGGCCAGGGCGGTCACCAGCACCCAGGCGGCGTCGTAGCCGCGCACCTCGGCCGACGTGTGACCGTACTGGGTGAGGGCCGCCACCATCGAGCTGGCGAGGACGGCGCCGTACACACCGCCGAAGAGGACGGCCTCGCGCATGTCCTGCCGCCGGGACGGTGCCGCGCCGACCGCCGTGGAGTCAGCCATGTCCCCCACGATCACCCGCGCCGGGCCGGTGCGCCAGTCCGGCCGGGCCGACGAAGGCTCCTCCCACCAGCCCCGTTGCCGCATTCAGCGGCGACAGCCGTGTGTCACACCGCGTCCCTTCCGGGTTCCAGCCCGCTCAGGTCCTTGACACCGGCGGTCAGCGCCTCGATCACCTCCCCCGGCGCGACGTCGGCGTCCCCGCCGGTCCTGGCGAGGAGCGGCAGCTCCACCTGGACACCGCCCAGCCGGGTCAGGTTCACCGGGTTCCTCGGGTGTACGCCGCGCAGGGCGCGCGGGATCGCCGCCAGGTCGGTGACGGCCGGGAACCGCGGGGCCCCGGCGGCGAGCGCCGCGGCGAGGACGCGGGCCGCCGCCCGGTTGCCGCCGCCGAGGAAGACCGTGTGCGGGGTCTCGGGGCGCATGTGGCCGTGCAGGGAGACCGTGAGCGAGACCCGGTCCAGGAACTCCCGCAGCAGCGCGCAGTGGTCGGCGGCCATCCGCGGTGACGTGATGTGCACGGGCTCGCTCGCTCCCGGCTGGGTGAAGACGAGGCTGGTGGCGCCGCAGCGGCGCGCCACGGTCCGGGCGAGTTCGGCGGTGCCGCCCTCGTTGCTGCCGTGCAGCGCGAGCAGCCCGATCCCGTCGCCGGGTACGAGGGTCGCGACCATGGGGACGCCCTCGATCTCCACCTGTTCGGTACGTGTCATCGTCTCCCTCAACCCTCCGCCCGCCCCGGCATGTTGTACGGCGTGACCACCTGGATCGCGGACGGCAGCACCGGACCGGCCGGGGGCAGCGCGCCGTGCGCCCGCATGACGAGATGGCAGGCCTCCCGCATGTCCTGGCGCAGGTCGTGGTGGAGCACGGCGGACAGCTTGTGCGCGCGCAGCAGCCGGGTGTTGTCGTGGTCGAGGTCGTGGGCGACGAACACCGCGCACTCCCGGCCGGCATCGGCGAAGGCGCGCAGGGTGGCCATGTTGCCGCCGCCGATCGAGTACACGGCGCGGATCTCCGGGTCCCGCTCCAGAGCGGCGCGGACCAGGTCGTACTGGGTGGCGTCCAGTCCCTGGCCCTCGGCGATCTCCACCAGCGCGCGCTGCGGCTGCCGGGCCCGCATCACCCTGCGGAACCCCATCTCGCGCTCCTCCTCGTTGCGGAAGAAGCCGCTGCTCAGGCTGGTGAGGACGTTGCCGGGCCGGTCGCCGAGCCACTCCCCCGTCAGATAGGCGGCGGTGGCGCCGGCGGCCCGGTTGTCGCTGCCGACGTAGCCGACCCGTCCGCTGGCGGGCAGGTCGGTGACCAGGGTGACGACCGGGATGCCGGCCGCGGTGAGCCGACCGACGGCCGCGGTGACCTCGGGGACGTCCGGCGCCTTGAGGATCACGCCCTGGGAGCCGCGCCTGGCGATCCGGTCGAGCGTCCTGACCTGCTCCGCGACCGGGCCGGTCTCACGGAAGTGGAAGCGGGAGCGGACCACGGCCGGATGCAGGGAGGGCAGTTCGGCCTCCAGCGCGGCGCGTACGGCGGTGCTGAACCGCTCGGGGGCCTGTACCACGATGTCGACCATGAACGTACGGCCGACCAGCCGCACCTGGGTGCGCTGCCGGTCGAGGTCGGCGATGGCCCGGTGCACCTCCCGCGCGGTGCTCTCGCGGACCCCTCCCCTGCCGTTCAGGACACGGTCCACGGTGGCCTCGCTGAGACCCGCCTGACGTGCGATCTCCCGGATCGGGAACGGATGGCCCACGGGCCTGCTCCTTGAGGGGTTTTTGATGGCCGGCTGCTGGTTGTTCGAGGGGTTTGTACTGACAAGAATGACAGGGCCGCGTCGTTGCTGTGGCCGAAAGGCGTGATCGCGCGGGTCCCGGGCCGTACGCCGGGCCCCGGCGCGAGGCCATGACCGAAAGGACACCGATGTCCGTCGTCTCCGTGCCGGGCCGTGCCTGGCTGTCCGAGCGGGACTGCGACCTGGACGCCTTCCGCGCCCTGACCGCCCGGACGACCCGCCTCGCGGACTATCCGCACGCCGCCTCGGTGGCCGGGAACGTCCTGGTGTACGAGGGTGAGCGGCTGCGTGACCCCGAGGATCCGGTCACGCTGCGGGCCGAGTTGGTGCGGGCGTTCGCCGAGGGCCCCGGGATCGTCGTGATCAGGGGCGCCTGGCCCGACCTGCCGGCGGTGGACCGGCTGACGGCCGTGTTCGAGGCGCTGATCGCCGAGCAGCGGGCCTCCGGGGCCACCACCGGCGACCACTTCGCCGGGCCGGGCGCCAACGACCGCGTGTGGAACGCGCTGGAGAAGACCGCGCTGTACGACGCCGAGGCGTTCGCCGACTACTACGCGAACGACGTCCTGGCCCTGGTCTGCACGGCCTGGCTGGGCCCCGGCTATCAGGTGACCTCGCAGGTCAACGTGGTCAACCCGGGGGGTGCCGGGCAGAGCCCGCACCGGGACTACCACCTCGGCTTCCTGAGCAACGCGGCCGCGTCCGCCTACCCGGCCCATGTGCACCGCCTCTCCCCGGTGCTCACCCTCCAGGGCGCGGTCGCCCACTGCGACATGCCGGTGGCGTCGGGCCCGACGCTGTATCTGCCGTACTCGCAGCTGTACGAGCCGGGCTATCTGGCCTGGCGGCTGCCGGAGTTCCGGGCGTACTTCGAGCGGCACCACGTCCAGCTCCCGCTCGCCCGGGGCGACGCGGCCTTCTTCAACCCGGCGCTCTTCCACGCCGCCGGCACCAACCGCACGGCGGACGTGCGGCGCACGGCCAATCTGCTCCAGGTCTCCTCCGCCTTCGGGCGCGCGATGGAGACGGTGGACCGCGAGGCGGTGGCGAACGCGGTGTTCCCGGTGCTGCTGCGGCGCGCAGCCGGGGGCGCCGGCGAGCGGTGGCTGGAGAACGTGATCTCGGCGAGCGCCGAAGGCTACCCCTTCCCGACCGATCTCGACAGCGACCCGCCGGTCGAGGGGCTGGCGCCGCCGTCCCCGGCGGACCTCCTGCGGCGGGCGGTGCGCGAGGCGTGGGCCCCGGAACGGCTCCGGGCGCAGCTGCGGGCCGGCGCGGAGCGCCGGGAGAGCTGAGAAGGGACGGGCACAGTCATGGGACTTCTCGACGACAAGGTCGTGCTGGTGAACGGCGGCAGTCAGGGGGTCGGTGCCGCGATCGCGCGGGCGGCGGTCCGCGAGGGCGCGGTCGTGACGGTCACCGGCCGCCGTACGGAACCGGGTGAGGCGCTGGTCGCCGAGCTGGCCGCGGCCGGGGGCAAGGCGATGTTCGTGCGCGCCGATCTGGCGGACGCCGATCAGGCCGGGGCGGCGGTCGCCGAGGTGGTGGACGCCTGCGGGCGGATCGACTGCCTGGTGAACTCGGCGGGGCTGACGTCCCGGGGCACGCTGTTGGACACCACGCCGGAGCTGTTCGACGCGCACGTCGCGGTCAACCTCAAAGGGCCGTTCTTCGCGATGCAGGCGGCGGTCGCCGACATGGTGGCCCGCAAGGCGCCCGGCACCATCGTCAACATCATCACCTCGTCGGCGCACGGCGGACAGCCGTTCCTCGCGCCGTACGTCGCCGCGAAGGCGGGCCTGGCGGGCCTCACGCGCAACGCGGCGCACGCCCACCGCTGGGACCGGATCCGGATCAACGGCCTGAACATCGGCTGGACGGCGACGGAGGGCGAGGACGCGGTCCAGCGTGCCTTCCACGGTGCCGGCGACGACTGGCGGGAGCAGGCCGCGGCAAGGGTGCCGATGGGCAGGCTGGGCCGGCCGGACGAGATCGCCGACTTCGTGGTCTTCCTGTTGTCCGACCGGTCGGGCGTGGTCACCGGCTCGGTGATCGACTGGGACCAGAACGTCCTCGGCGGCCTCGACTGACGACTTCCCCTCCCCCTCCGCTCGTCCCCGTGAGAACTGCAAGGAGCGTCATCTTCATGCGCATCGGAATCCTCGGCCTCGGCCGCATCGGCGCCTTCCACGCCGAGACCCTCTTCGCACTGGACGCCGTCGAGTCGCTCGTCGTCGCCGACCCGTTCGCGGACGCCGCCGAGGCCGCCGCCGAGCGGTTCGGCGCCGAGGTCGCGAAATCGCCGGAGGCGTTGCTGGCGGCCGGGGTGGACGGCCTGGTCGTCGCGGCGGCCACCGACGCCCACCCGGCGCTGATCCGGGCCGGTGTCGAGGCCGGTGTCCCCGTCTTCTGCGAGAAGCCGGTCGCCCGCACCATGGCGGAGGGCGTCGAGGTGCTGAAGGCCGTGCGGGGCGGCGAGGTGCCGGTCCAGATCGGCTTCAACCGCCGCTTCGACGCGGGCTTCACGGCCGCGCGGGCCGCCGTCCGGGCGGGCGAGCTGGGGAAGCTGCACACGGTCCGCTCCACGACCCTGGACCCGGCGCCGCCGCCGGCCGCGTACATCGCGGCGTCCGGGGGCATCTTCCGCGACTGTTCCGTGCACGACTTCGACATCATCCGCTGGGTGACGGGCCGTGAGGTCACCGAGGTGTACGCGGTCGGCGGCAACCGCGGCGCCGACTACATCAGGGCGGCGGGCGACGCGGACACCACCGGTGCCGTCCTCACCCTGGACGACGGCACCATCGCGGTGGTCTCCAACTCCCGGCACAACGCCAGGGGCTACGACGTGCGCATGGAGCTGCACGGCTTCACGGACTCGATCGCGGTCGGCCTGGACGACAAGCTGCCGCTGCGCTCGGTCGAACCAGGCGTGACCTTCCCGTCCGGCACCCCGCACGACTTCTTCATGGACCGCTTCGCGGACGCCTACCGCGCCGAACTCGCCGCGTTCACCGGGGTCGTGGCCGGCGCCCGCCCCTCCCCCTGCACGGTCGAGGACGCCCTGGAGGCGGGCTGGATCGCCGAGGCCTGCACCCTGTCCCTCGGGGAGCACCGGCCGGTGCAGCTCGCGGAGGTGCGGCAGGCGTGAGACGTGTGTGCGGCGCCGGGCGGACCCGCCCGGCGCCGCACTCTTCGCCTCAGCCGCAGTACCGGATCAGCCACTCGTCCGGGTTGTAGGTGTTCCGCGCCGGATCCGGAAGGGTCGCCGGGCTCGTCCCGACCATGTCCTGCGGGCGTATCCGCTCGGGCAGGGTGCCGAAACGGCTGCGGCGGCGCTCCGCCGCCTCGCTCGCGTCCTGGGTGGCGACCCGGGGTTCGGTTCGCTGCGTCATCTCGTCCTCCCGTCTGCGCGGGCATCCCTCGTCGACCGGCCGACGCCCGCGTGCCCTCGGTTGTTCCCGGCCATGCCCTGGCCGAATCCGTGACGTCCACGAAGGAACCGGGCCCCCACGAAGGAGGCCCGGTTCCGGGAAGAGGCGCTCAGGCCCCGCAGGACCGCAGGAACCGCCGCGTCCGCACCGCGATCGGCAGCGGCTTGTCCGGCTCGCACGGATACATGTCCTGCTCGACGATCGCGAACAGCTCCACGCCCAGCCGCTGCGCCGCCTCCAGAACGGGCCCCAGCTCGGGCACCCCGGACGGTGGTTCGCACATCACACCGCGCTGCACGGCCGGCCCGAACGGCACCCCGTTCGCGACCACCTCGGCGAGGATGTCGGGGTCGACCTGCTTGAGGTGGAGATAGCCGACGCGCTCGCCGTAGGCCTCGATGAGCTTGACGCTGTCGCCGCCGCAGTAGGCGTAGTGCCCGGTGTCCAGGCACAGGTTGACCAGTTCGCCGTCGGTCGAGTCCAGGAAGCGTTCGACGTGGCCCTCGGTGTCGATGTGGGTGTCGGCGTGCGGGTGGACCACGATGTCGAGGCCGTACGTCTCCTTGACCTCGTGGCCGAGCCGCTCCATGCCCTTGGTCAGGTGCGCCCACTGCTCGGCGGTCAGCTCCGGCGGCTCCAGGATCTCGGCGGTCTTGTCGTCCCGCCAGAAGGAGGGGATGACCACGAGGTGCCGCGCGCCCATCGCCTCGGTGAGCGCGGCGACCTGGCTGACATGGGCCCACGTCTCCTCCCAGACGGACGGGCCGCGGTGCATGCCGGTGAACACCGTGCCGGCGGAGACCTTCAGGTTCCGCCGGGCCACCTCGTCCCCGAGCCGCGCGGGGTCGGTGGGCAGGTAGCCGTAGGGGCCGAGTTCGATCCACTCGTAGCCGGCCTCGGATACCTCGTCGAGGAAGCGTTCCCAGGGCACCTGCCGCGGGTCGTGGGGGAACCAGACGCCCCAGGAGTCGGGGGCCGAGCCGACCCGGATACGGTCGAGGGGGGTGGGGGTGGCCATGGTCAGGGTGTTCCTTCCGAGGAGGGCGCGACGGGTGCGGTGAGGTCCTCGGCTTCGGGGAGTCCCTCGGTGTCGACACCGCGTACCTGGGCCAGTTCGTGTTTCAGGGCGGCGAGCTCGGCACCGCCGGCCATGTGGTTGGTCAGCTCCTCCAGGGTGATCTCGCTGCGGGCGGCGGACAGTTCCAGGGTGCCCAGGCGCAGGACGCTGAAGTGGTCGCCGACCATGTAGGCGTGGTGGGGGTTGTGGGTGATGAAGATGACGCCCAGGCCACGGTCGCGGGCGGCTGCGATGTACTTCAGCACCACACCCGACTGCTTCACGCCCAGGGCGGCGGTCGGCTCGTCCAGGATCAGCACGCGGGCGCCGAAGTGGACGGCGCGGGCGATGGCCACGCACTGGCGCTGGCCGCCGGACAGCGTCCCGATGGGCTGTTCCAGGTCGTCCACCACGATGCCCATGTTGCGCAGCTCTTCGTCGGCCGTCCTCTTCATGGACTCGATGTCGAGACGGCGGACGGGCCAGGGGCCCTTGGTCATCTCCGAGCCGAGGAAGAAGTTGCGCCACACCGGCATCAGCGGGACGGTCGCCAGGTCCTGGTAGACGGCGGCGATGCCCCTGTCGAGGGCCTCGCGCGGGGTGGAGAAGCGCACCGGTTCGCCGTCCACGAGGAACTCGCCCTCGGTGTGCTGGTGGAGCCCCGAGATGATCTTGATGAGGGTGGACTTGCCGGCGCCGTTGTCGCCCAGCACACAGGTGACCTGGCCGGCGTGCACCTTCAGGTCGACGCCGTGCAGGGCGCGGATGTTGCCGTAGGACTTGCCTGCCCCTCGCAGCTCGACGAGCAGGCCGTCCCGCTGCGGCCCGGCGTCCTGGACGATCGTGCCGTGGGTGCCGGATGTGTTGTCAGTCATCGGTTACCTCCGGGTCGCCGTCGCCGTGCGCTGGACCCACAGATTGATCAGGACGGCGCCGAGGAGCATCACGCCCAGGAAGGCCTTGAACCAGTCGGGGTTCCAGCCGGCGTAGACGATGCCCTGGTTGACCATGCCGAACATGAAGGCCCCGAACACCGGGCCGATCGCCGAGCCGGCGCCGCCGGTGAGCAGACACCCGCCGATGACCGCGGCCGCGATGTAGATCAGCTCCTGGCCGACGCCCTCACCGGACTGCACGGTGTTGAAGGAGAACAGCTGGTGCATCCCGACGAACCAGGCCCCGAACCCCACCAGCATGAACAGCGAGATCTTCGTGAAGGTCACCGGCACACCCACCGCCCGGGCGGACTCCTTGTTCCCGCCGACGGCGAAGACCCAGTTGCCGTACTTGGTCCGCAGCAGCACCCAGGTGGCCAGTGCGGCGAAGACCAGCCACCACACCACGGTGATCTTCACCTCGACCCCGCCGACGTCGAAGGAGGAGGCGAAGACCTTGCGCGCCTGGCCGAAGCCGTCCATGTCGCTGATGTCGTCGGTGGCGACGTTGCCGGTGACCAGCTTGGTCACGGCCAGGTTCACGCCCTGCAGGATCAGGAAGGTGCCCAGCGTGATCAGGAAGCTGGGCAGGCCGGTCCTCACCACCATCCAGCCGTTGAGGAACCCGATGGCCAGCGACACCACCAGCGCGACGATCACGCCGGTCCACACGTTCATGGTCAGCTGGTAGCTGAGCATGCTCGCGGTCAGCGCCGAGGAGACCACGGCGACGCCGGAGGACAGGTCGAACTCGCCGCCGATCATCAGCAGCGCGACCGGCAGGGCCATGATCCCGATGGTCGAGGACTGATACAGGATGGTCGCCATCGAACTGCCCTGGCGGACCGAGGGCGCGACGATCAGGAAGAAGACCAGTACGGCGGCGGCGCCGAGGAAGACGCCCACCTCGGGGCGGGCGAGCATCCGCAGGGCCAGCGGACGCCGTGCGGTGCGGCCGTCCCTCCCTCCGGAGCCCGGCGGGGTGGTCACCGCCGGCTCTGCCTGCTGCGCCATGCTCATCACCGGGTGCCCTTCGCGGCGAACTGGGCGACCTTGGCGACGTTGGACCTGTCGACGAAGGCCGGACCGGTCAGCACCGGCTGGACCCCACCGCCGCTGTAGTTGCCGTTGTACTTGTAGAGCCACAGGGAGTCCACGGCGAGATAGCCCTGCAGGTAGGGCTGTTGGTCGACCGCGAACTCGATCGAACCGTTCCGGACGCCCTTGACCAGGTCCTTGTTCAGGTCGAAGGTCGCGACCTTGGCCTTGCTGCCCGCATCGGACACCGACTGCACGGCGGTCAGCGCGAACGGCGCGCCCAGGGTCACGACCGTGTCGATGGCGCTGTCCTGCTTGAGCTTCGCCGTGATGGTCGACTTCACGGACGGCATGTCCGTGCCGTTCACGTACAGCGTCTCGGTCGTACCCCTGAACGTCTTCGCCACGCCGTCACAACGCTGGGTGAGGCCCACGTTGCCCTGTTCCTGGATCACACAGACGACCTTCTTGGCGCCGGTGCTGTTCAGCTTGTCGCCGAACGCCTCGCCGGCCACGCTCTCGTCCTGCCCGAAGAACTCCAGCAGGCCGAGCTTCTTCCAGTCGCTCAGGCCGGAGTTGAGGCCCACGACGGGGATGCCGGCCTGCTGCGCCTTGCCGACGACGCTCTTCATCGCGTCGGGCTTGGCCAGGGTGACCGCTATGCCGTCGACCTTCTGGTCGATCGCGTTCTGCACCAGGTTCGCCTGGTTGCCGGCGTTGGGGTCGGCGGAGTAGACGAGCTTGATGTTGTCCTTCGCCGCGGCGGCCTCGGCACCCTTGCGGACGGTGTCCCAGAAGGTGTCGCCGGGCGCCTGGTGCGTGACCAGGGCGACCGTCATGCGCGGGGTGTCGGCCTTGCCCGCCGAGGCGTTCTGTGCCGCCTCCTCGGCCTTCTTGCCGCCGTGACTGCTGGCGCAGCCGGCGAGGGTCAGGGCCGCCGCGGCGGCCACCGCGACCACGGGAGCCAGTCTCCGGGAGCGGGAGGGAGAAGAGCGGTCCATCTTTCCTGCACCTCACTGTGCGTGCGACGGGGGAAGGGACGCTGTTGCGTTGGCACGGGATCCAAGTCCCTGGCGGGCCCGCTGTCAATACTTTGTTAAGACATCATTTCACAAGCAGGTCCGAATGTAAGTACAAACCATTGACACCCTCGCCTCCGCGGCCTACACCTGTCAGGCATGAGCCCAGTACACCGCACTCCGCAGCGAACGGCACCGGGCGAGCGCGCGGTCGACTCCCTGAGCTTCGCCCTGGACCGCACGAGCCCGGTGCCCCTGTACTACCAGCTCGCACAGCAGCTCGAGGCCGCCATCGAACACGGCGCGCTGGCCCCGGGCAACCTCCTCGGCAACGAGGTCGACCTCTCCGTACGTCTCGGCCTGTCCCGGCCCACCGTGCGCCAGGCGATCCAGTCACTGGTCGACAAGGGCCTGCTGGTACGCCGGCGAGGGGTGGGCACCCAGGTCGTGCACAGCCAGGTCAGGCGGCCACTGGAGCTCAGCAGCCTCTACGACGACCTGGAGTCGGCCGGACAGGCCCCGGCCACGCGGGTGCTGCGGGACGAGCGGATCCCGGCGAGCGCGGAGGTGGCCGCCGCCCTCGGGATCGCGGAGGGCGCCGAGGTCGTCGCGCTGGAGCGACTGCGCCTGACCCACGACCGGCCGGTGGCCTTCCTCTGCAACTTCCTGCCGGCCTCCCTGCTCGAACTTCCCGCAGGGCAGCTGGAGTCGACGGGCCTGTACCGCCTGATGCGGTCCGCCGGGGTCGTCCTGCACAGCGCCCGCCAGTCCATCGGCGCCCGCAGCGCGACGGCCGAGGAGGGCACCCTGCTGGACGAGCGGGAGGGCGCCGCCCTGCTCACCATGCGGCGCACCGCGTACGACGTCACGGGCCGGCCGGTGGAGTACGGCAGCCATGTGTACCGGGCGTCGCGCTACGCCTTCGACTTCCAGTTGCTGGTCCGCCCCTGAACCGCTGGTCAGCACCCGAAGCGGAACCACCCCTGTTCACACAG
>NZ_JCAJZW010000069.1:0-27252 GCF_059510455.1 Streptomyces sp. NTD91 | reverse complement strand
CGAGGTGCCGTGCCAGGCGTCGCGGACCAGACGGGACTTTCGAAACACGCCCTCTAGGCGCTCCCCTGGGCCGTGCGACGGGCCGGCGGTCGTCCGCCGGCCCGTCCCGGCTGCCCGCTCACGCCTGTCTGAGCAGCCGGTTCGCGGCGCGTCCGAAGACGTACCTGGCCGGGGCCTCCAGTACGGCGTCGAAGGCGCGGGGCAGGAGGCGCAGGCGCACCTCCTCGCGCCACAGCACCCGGCTGCGGCCCCCGGGACCCGGCAGGACCTCGATCTGCGCCCACCCCAGCACCGTCCGGCCGCGCTTCTCCAGGCGGCACAGCCCGCCCTCGCCGTCGGCCGGCGGGCGCCAGACCGTCACCTCCATCACGTCGTCGAGGGCCAGCGGGCCGACGCCGGTGCGGGCCACGAAGCGCGTCCCCACGCCCGTGGGCCCCGGGGTGAGCACCCTGATCCGGGTCAGCGGGACCGCGTCGGCGTGGCGGGGCCACTCGGTGAGCCGGCGCCACGCCTCGTCGAGGGGGAGCGGGGCCGTACGGGCGAAGGAGAAGATCGGCACGGCACGATCGTAGGCACTGCGGACGGTAAGGCCGGGCGTCCGGCCTCCCGCGCGCCTCGGGCGCGGGCGTCAGGGCCGGTACACCTTTCCCGGTTCCGCCTTGCCGGGCGCCAGCAGTTGAGGCACCGTCACGAAGACGTAGCCGCGCGCCCTGAGCGCGTCGATGATGCCGGGCACGGCGGGCACGGTACCCCGGTAGATGTCGTGCAGCAGGATGATCCCGTCGCGCGAGGCCTGGTCCAGGACCCGCTCGGTGATGAGCCTCGAGTCGTCGGTGGTGTAGTCCTTGGCGGTCACGCTCCACAGCACCTCCGCCAGCCCCATCTCCTTGGCGATCTTGTGCACGTCGGAGTCGGTACGGCCCTGCGGGGGGCGCATCAGCGTGGGTCTGCGCCCGGTGAGCCGCTCGATCGCGTCGTCGGGTCGCTCGAGTTCCTCGCGTATCTGCGCGTCCGATATCCGGGTGAGGATCTTGTGGTCCCAGGTGTGGCTCGCCACCTCGTGACCCTCGGCGGCCATCCGCCTGACCAGTTGCGGGTACTTCTCGATGTGGTTCTTGCCGAGCAGGAAGAAGGTGGCCGGGACCTTCTTCTGCTTGAGGATGTCGAGCAGCCGTGCGGAGTTCTCGCTGGGGCCCGCGTCGAAGGTGAGTGCGATGCACTTGGCCTCGCGGCAGTCGACGGTCCCGAACGCCGCCGGCGCGCCGTGTGCCGCCGCTGCCCGCGCGGTGCTCGGTGAGGTCGTGTCGACCTGGGCGCAGCCGGACAGCGTGAGCGCCAGTCCGAGGGCGGCGGAGGCGAGCGCGGCCGGACGCAACCTTCGGGCGGCTTCGCGCATCTTCTTGGTCGTCGCGTGCGTCGGCGCCGGGATCGTGTCGGTCGATTGAGGCATGCGGCGACTATACACTCAGTGTATAGTCCATGTGTTCGAATGCTGTCACGGCGTGCTTCGTGGGGCCGACCGGTAGCACCCTGGAAGGAGGGGCGCCGCGAAGGAGGACGGTCATGCGCTTCCGGGACCGGGCCGAAGCCGGGCGTGAACTCGCCGGGCTGCTGAGCGGACTGCGGGCACAGGGCGCCCTCGCCGACCCCCTCGTCCTCGCCCTGCCGCGCGGCGGCATCGCCGTCGCCGAGCCCGTCGCCCGTGCCCTGGACGCGCCACTCGACGTCCTCGTCGTCCGCAAGATCGGCGCCCCGCACCACCAGGAGTTCGCCGTAGGCGCGCTCGTCGGGGACGACCCGCCCCTCTACAACCCCGGCACCTTGGAGAGGCTCGGCCTGACCGAGGAATCCATGGCCCCGGTGGTCGCACGCGAGCGGCAGGAGCTGCGCCGCCGCGAGGAGCGCTACCGCGGCGGCCGCCCGGCGCCGGATCCGGCGGGCCGTACCGTGATCGTCGTCGACGACGGCCTGGCCACCGGCGCCACCGCCCGTGCGGCGCTGCGTCACGTGCGGCGCCGGGGGCCCGCGCACCTGGTCCTCGCCGTGCCCGTCGGCGCGCCCGACTCCGTGGAGCGGCTCGCCGGCGAGGCCGACAGGGTGGTCTGCCCGCACCAGCCGGCCGGGTTCAGCGCGGTGGGGCAGTGGTACGAGGACTTCGGGCAGCTCTCGGACAAGGAGGTGCTGGCCGCCCTCAGGCGTTGAGGTGCGGCGCCGGTGGGGTGCTTCGTGGGCGCGCCACCCGGAGAGCTGCCGTCCCGCGCTCGTGCTGCCTTCCCGTCCCCGCGTGACGCCCCCGTGCACACCAGTAGGACCGGGGCGGTACGCGCAGTGACCTCGGGGTCATGACGCGCACGGGGGAGCGAGCCGTCAAACGCGCCGCAGTTCGGCCGGGGAGGCGGCCGAACCCGTCGCGGCGCCGAGTTCCGCCAGGAACTTCTCCGGATCGAGCTCGGCCATGATCCCGTCGGACTGCAACGCGGGGTCCACCTGCCGGTCGTACAGCTCCTGAAGGCTCAGCCCACTGCTCGGCTGGGCGGCCACGGCGGACCCCGCGGAGGTCCCCACCAGCAGGTCGGCCCCGCTGACGTCCTGGCCGGACTCGGCCAGCCCGGTGAGCAGCCCCGTCATCCAGGCGATCCCGCCCACCCCGCCGCCGCCCGGTACCAACGCCTCGGTCATCCCCACTCCTCGCCGGGCGGTGGTCACTCGGTGATCAGTGGTGCAAGCGCCCGTCACGGCACGGTCATTCCCGGCCGCCGCCCGCTGCAGCCGGTCCCGCTCCGTCGAGCACGGGGCGGGCCGGGGATCGCGGACGGACGGTGTCCGCGATCCCCGTTAGCGTGCGGCCATGACGAAGAGCAGGACGACGAAGGCCCCCCTCCTGGACATCCGAGCCCTCAACCGGGCCACTCTGGAGCGGCAGTTGCTGCTGCGCCGCTCGCCGCTCCCGCCCCTCGACGCCGTCGCCCACCTGCTGGGGCTCCAGGCGCAGAGCGTCCAGCCGCCGTACTACGCCCTCGCCGCCCGCCTCGACGGCTTCGGGCCGCGGCAGCTGTCCGCGCTCATGGCCGGCCGCGAGGCCGTCCGGATCGTCACTCTGCGCTCCACCCTGCACACCCACACCGCCGACGACTGCCTCGCCCTGCGGCCCTTCGTCCAGCCGGCCCGGGACCGGGAGCTGGGCCAGTTCCGCGCGGGCCTGACCGGCGTCGACCTGAAGGTGCTGGCCGGCCTCGTCCGCGAGCTGGTCGAGGCCGAGCCGCGGACCATGGCCCAGCTGCGGCAGGCGCTGGGCGCGCGATGGCCGGACGCCGAGCCGCGGACCATGGCCCAGCTGCGGCAGGCGCTGGGCGCGCGATGGCCGGACGCCGATCCGCGGGCCCTCGCCGTCGCCGCCCGCTGCACCCTGCCGCTGGTCCAGGTCACCCCACGCGGACTGTGGGGCCGCAGCGGCCAGGTCGCCCTCACCACCGCCGAGCACTGGCTCGGCCGCCCGGCCGGGACGGCCCCCGAACCGGAGTCCGTGGTCGTGCGCTACCTCGCCGCGTTCGGTCCGGCGTCGGTCAACGACATGCAGACATGGGCCGGGCTCAGCCGCCTGCGGGACACCTTCGAGCGGCTGCGCCCCCGGCTCCTGACCTTCCGGGACCCGGCCGGCGCCGAGCTGTTCGACCTTCCCGGCGCCCCGCGCCCCGACCCGGACACCCCGGCGCCGCCCCGCTTCCTGCCCGAGTTCGACAATCTCCTGCTGTCCCACGCCGACCGCGCCCGCGTCGTACCGCCCGCGCACCGGGGCCGGCACTGGCGGGGCAACCAGGCCCACCGCACGCTGCTGGTGGACGGTTTCCTGGCGGGCCTGTGGAAGCTGGACGCGGACGCCCTGGTCATCGAGCCGTTCGCCGAGCTGACCGCGCGCCTCCGGGACGAGGTGGCCGCGGAGGGGGAGCGGATGCTCCGCGTCCTTCACCCGGACACGCCCTACGACATCCGCTTCGGGGCCGTGGTACGGCCCTGAGGCCGCTCGGCGTCCCCGCCCCCGGGCCCTGACGCCGAGACGGCAGGTGCGGCGCGTACGACGGGATCGCCGCCGTCGACGCCGTCTCCGGAGGTTCACCGGGGGGTCGGCCGGGCACCGTCACGGTCGCACGGCCTCGTCGCCATCACGGACGGACCGTACGAAGGAGGCCGCCTTTGGGTCCCGAGAGATGGTGACCCGGTGCGGCGCGGACCGGTGAGGAGCAGCGGGTCGCGCAGCTTCATGCCGCAACGGCACAGCGGCCGCCCGTGGACCACCACACCCTCATGGTCCTCGCACGGCGCACGCACCCTGCCCGACGCGCACCCCGGCCCGAGCGGCCTGGAGACGTTTCTGCGCGGCCTCTACAGTCGGCGCATGGAACTCCGCCAGCTCAGCTATTTCGTCGCCGTCGCCGAGGAGTTGCACTTCGGCAGGGCCGCAGAACGGCTGCACATCGTGCAGTCGGCGGTCAGCCAGCAGATCCGGCGGCTGGAGCGGGAGCTGGGCGCCGAGCTGTTCGACCGCTCGCCGCGCCGGGTGCGGCTGACCGGGGCGGGGGAGCGGCTGCTCCCCGAGGCGCGGGCGGTGCTCGCGGCGGCGGAGAAGGCACGGGCCGCGGTGGCCGCGCCCGCCGGACTGCGGCTCGGCACCAGCACCGGGCTCGGCGCGCATCTCGATCGGGTGCTGGCCGCGTTCGCCGAGCGGGCGCCCGAGGTGCCGGTGGAGCTGGTCTCGCTGCCGGCCGGTGAGCGGCTGCACCGGGTCGCAGCGGGCCGGCTGGACGCCGCGTTCGTGCGCTCGGCCGAACCCCCGGACGGCCTACGGGTGGTGCCCCTGTGGCCCGACCCGCTGGTCGCCGCGCTGCCCGCCACGCATCCGCTGGCGACACGCGGCGAGATCGACCTCGCGGACCTCGCCGCCCTGCCCCTCGCCCTGACCGCACGCCGCAACAACCCCGCCCTCGTGGACCTGGTCCTCGACGCCTGCCGCGCGGCCGGGTTCGAGCCGGTGCCCGGACCGGCCGGCGGCACCCTGCACGACACCCTCGCCACCATCGGCGCCCGCCCCTTGTGGACGGTCGTCTTCGCCTCCCACGCGCGCGTGCTCGCCACGCCCCGGGTGGCGTACCTCCCCTTCCGCGCACCCGGCCTCGCCCTGGCCACCGGCCTCGCGGTGCCCGCCACCGACCCCTCGCCGCACCTGGAGAAACTGCTCCTGGCCTGCGGCGATCAGGAAAGCTGATCGCCGCGGTCGCGGACTGCTCCTTGGTCGGCACCGCCCGGCGCGATGGACTGGAGTCACCGAGAAGGAGCAACCGTTCAAGGGAGTCCGATCATGCCGATCGTCACCATCCAGCAGGGCCCGCGCGACGCCGAGCTCAAGCGGGAGCTGGTCAAGCGGGTCACCGACGCCTTCGTCGACGCCTACCGGATCCCGGCGGAGACCGTGCAGGTGTGGATCCACGAGGTCCCCGCGGACAGCTGGGGCACGGCCGGGAGGCTCACGGCCGACAGGTGACCCCGCGTTCCACGGGGGTGAACGTGGAGAGGGGGGCGCTGCGGGCCGCTCGTGGTGGCTCGCAACGCCCCCCTGGCATCTACCTGAGGGGTGCTCAGGTGTCCCTCTTCCGGGTTACGAGCGGACCTGCGCGGTCATGAGTCGACCTGCGCGGTCACCAGGTCCGAGAAGGTGGCCAGCCGGGTGTACACACCCGGGTAGCCGGCCTCCGCGCACCCCTCGCCCCAGGAAGTGATCCCTGCCAGGACGCCCCCGATGAGCAGGGGACCGCCGCTGTCGCCCTGGCAGGTGTCTACGCCGCCGGAGGAGTATCCGGCGCACACCATGTCGGACTGGACGTAGCCCGAACCGTAGGAGGAACGGCAGTCGGAGTCGGACAGGACCGGGACGGTCGCGGTCCGCAGCTGATTGGAGGAGCTGCCGTTCTCCGAGGTGGTGCCCCAGCCGAGGATCCGGGCCGTGGTGCCGGCCGCGTACACGCCCGTCTGCGACGAGGAGACGTACGGCACCGGCTTGTACGGCATCGACGTCGACAGGGTCAGGACGGCCACGTCCTTGCCGTTGGTGGCGTCCGTGTAGTCCGGGTTCACCCAGATCTTGCTGACCCTGCTGACCGTGCCGTCGGTGCCGTTGAGATAGGTCCGGCCGCCGACCACGCGGACGCGCCTCGGGGACTCGCCGGCCATGCAGTGCGCGGCGGTCAGGACCTTGGTGGCGGCCACCAGGGTGCCGCCGCAGAACTGGTTGCCGGACGCGTCGGTGATCTGCATGACGAACGGATAGGCCGCCGTGGTGGTGGTCGTACCGCCCACGACGGGCTGCGGGGCCGCGCTCGCCGTGGGGGAGGCGAGCAGCGTGGTCGCCGCGGCGGCGGCGGTGGCCACCAGCGTCGCGGCGCTCTGTCTGGCACGTCTGAACCCGAACATGAGTCTCCTCAGTGGGGGGTTGCACCGGTGGGGGATCGCACGGGGTGGAGCACGGGGCGGGGGTCCCCCGCTCGGGCTGAGCGGAGAGAGGGGGATCCGACCCCGTGTGCCCGGGCGAGCGGCACGCCCATTACGCTAGGTCCCCGAACCCCCGGCTCCCAATGAGGGAACCCCCTAGGGGGCCGGGTGAGGGAAAACCCTCGGTCCGGCTCAGTTAACTAGGGCGACGCTCAGCGCGCCCGTCGAGCCGCCGCCAATCGGACGATGTCCACCCGGGACCGGATCCCCAGCTTGCGGTAGACCCGGGTCAGGGTCGCCTCCACCGTCTTGACGCTGATGTACAGCCGCGCGGCGATCTCCCGGTTGGTGGCGCCCTCCATGACCAGCGCGGCGACCTGACGCTCCATCGCGGCCAGCGCCTGCAGCGCGTCCAGGGCGTCCGGCCCGGGTTCCGGCGCGGCGGCGAGGGACTCGTCCACCTGGCGCAGCCAGGGCAACGCCCGGCAGCGGCGGAACATGCGGGTGGCCTGGTCGTACGCCGAGGCGCCCGGGCGCCCGTCGCGCAACCGGGCCAGGGCGAACGCCGCCCGTGCCTCCTCCAGACCGTAGCCGAGCTTGCCGAGCCGGTCCTGAGCGGACGTCAGCTGGGCCACGGCCGCCTCCAGGTCGCCCCGGGCGGCCCGCACCAGCGCCTCGGAGCGGTCGAGGACCGCGAGCACGCTCCCCCGGCCCAGCCGCAGCGCGTGTTCGCGGCTGCCGTCGATGACGTCCTGCGCCTCGGCCGGTTCACCGGTCCGGACCAGCGCCTCGGCGAGGTCGCCCTGCCAGCGCCCGCGCGCCGGGTCGGTGATGCCGAGGCCCAGCTCCAGCGTGCGCACGCGGCGCAGCGAGCGCACGGTGCCCGCCGGGTCCCCGGCCACGAGCTGGGCGTACCCGAGCGCGCCCAGGGCCCGGGAGAGGTACATCTGGTCGCCGTCCTCCTCGGCGTGCTCCACCGCCTCCCGGGCGAGCGCCAGCGCCCGGTCCACATCGCCGCCGGAGGCCTCCGCGAGCGAGGTGAGCATCGCCGAGGCGGTCTCGCCGATCCCGGAGTCCCGGGCCAGGCGCAGGCTCTCGCGGGCCAGCTCCAGGGCGCGCCCGCAGTGCCCGGCGCGCAGTTCCGTCTCGGCGAGCCCGCGCAGGAAGTGCACCTCGCTCTCCACCGAGCCGCGCCGGCGCACCTCGCGCAGCAGCGCGGTCACCGTCGCCCGGGCCTCGGTCAGCTGGTCGCTCATCACCAGCCAGCGGAACCGGGCGCTGCCCGCCCCGTTGTGGTGCCAGGCCACCCTGGGGTCCTGAGGCTCCTTCAGCGCGCGCTTGATGGTCCGGGGCGCGTCCGGGTGGCCCATCAGGGTCTCGGTCTGCGCCTGGAAGGCGAGGGCGAGCAGCTCGGTGCGCCGGTCCGTGCCGCGTGCGGCCAGCTCGGCGGCGTGTGCGGCGGCCGCACGGGCCTCGGTGAAGTCGCCCTCCACGATCAGCGCCCGCCACGCCAGCTGGTAGTGCACCAGCGCCAGCAGCCGGGGGTCGTCGTCGGCGTCGGCGAGGGCCTGCGGGAAGACGGCGTCGACCTCGGACATGGTGTGTCCGGCGCTGTCGATGACGATGATCCAGGCCCGCACCCGTTCGGCGGGCACGCTCGTACGGGCCAGCACCTCGCGGGCGATGTCGCGGGCCAGGTCGATCTCGCCGGCGGTGATCGCGTCCTCGGCGGCCTGCAGCCGGCGTTCCTGAGGGCTCGGCACTCCCTCTGCGGGGGTGTGCCGGGCGGCCAGCAGACCCAGGTGGGCGGCGACCGAGGGGGCGCCGCGGTCCCGGGCGAGGGCGGCGGCCTCGGCGAGCCGGGCGGCGACCTCCGGGTCGGTGCCGGTGGTGGCCAGGGCGAGGTGCCGAGCGCGTTCGATCGGGTCGGAGGCGGCGGTGGACAGCGCCGCGTGCGCGGCCCGCCGCTCGGGCGCGGGCGCCTCCGCGTACAGCGCGGCCGAGATCAGCGGGTGCGCGAACCGTACGGCGGGGGCGTCCGGCTCGGTGGCCAGCAGGCCCAGTTCGGCGGCCTGGGCGCACTCGGCCTCGGCGTTGTCCCGGCCGGCCGCGTGCAGCAGCGCCGTGGTGGGGCGGGCGCCGGCACTGGCCACCAGCAGGGTGCGGCGGGCCTCGACCGACAGCATGTCCAGTCGGCTGAGCACCAGGGCGCGCAGGCTGGTCGGCACCGGCAGCGGCTCGCCCGGCCGGGGCGGGGTGGGGCTGTCGGCGAGGGCGCGGCCGAGTTCCAGGGCGAACAGCGGGTTGCCGCCCGAGGTGCGGTGGATCTCGCGGACCGTGGAGCGGGGCAGACCGCCGTGGCCGCGGTGGTCGAGCAGCTGGGCGACCTGGGCGCGGGTCAGCGAGCCGAGACGGACCGCGAGGGTGCCCGGCGGGCAGGCACGCAGATACCGGTCGTACGCCTGGCTCTCCGTGCCCTCGGTACGCACCGCGCACAGCAGTTGCACCGGGGTGCCCTCCAGACGGCGGGCGGCGAAGCCGAGCAGTTCGGCGCTGGCCGGGTCCAGCCACTGCAGATCGTCGGCGACGACGAGGACGCCGCCGCGCGCGGCCAGCGCGCGCAGCGAGGAGAGGACCGCGAGGCGCAGGGCGAGGCCGTCGCGCTGGAGGCTGGACTCGCCGCGGCCGGTGAGCGCCGACTCCAGGGCGGTGCGCTGGGCGAGGGGCAGCCGGGGCGCGACGTCGTCGAGGACCAGGCCGAGGAGGTCGGCGAGGGCCAGGAAGGGAAGATGCGATTCGGACTCGGTGGCGGAGCAGCGCAGGACGGTGCGGGCGGTGGCGCCGTATTCCTCGGCCAATGCCCGCAGCACGGTCGATTTTCCTATTCCGGCGGGACCGTGCAGCAGCACACTGCCGCCGGAGGCGAGTTGGTCACGGGCGCCGGCGAACAGATCCTCGCGGCCGATGACCAGGTCGGGGCGGCACCTGGCAGGCTCCTGGAAGTCCCGTCGCACGGTCACCGCTCCCCTCGTGTGTCGTGTCCGGGCCAAATTCTAGGCAACGATCCTTGAAATTCGGACGGAGGCTGCGGTGAGGGAAATAACAGCCGGTCAACCATGAGCGAATTCAAGGCGCCCACGCCGGAATGAGCAGGTTTCCTGACGGTCGTCCCGTCATGGCAACAGCCCCGCCCTGCGGGCCGCGGTCACCGCCTCCCCTCGGGTGTGCGCGCCCAGCTTCCGCATCGCCGAGCGCAGATAGCCCTTCACCGTCTCCGGGCGCAGCCCCAGCCGCTCGGCCACGGCCGCGTTGGTCGCCCCCGCCGCCACCCAGGACAACACGTCGAGTTCCCGCGGCGCCAGGGTCACACCACCGGATCGGGGCGGCGCCGTCAGCAGGCCGCAGGCCGCCAGCAGTTCCGCGCGCAGGCCCGGATCGTCGATCCGCGGCGCCAGGGCCCGCAGCGCCGCATGCGCCTCCCGGACCTGTTCCCAGGCTGCACCCCGGTCGCCGGCGGGCTCCGGCCGGGCCGCCGCCAGCAGTTCCCCGGCCTCGTCCCGCACCACCAGCGCCTGCTCCACGTCCCGCGCGACGGCCATCGCCGCGCCCAGTGTGCGGTCGCCGAGCGGCTGGGCCGAGCGCAGCGCCCCGTAGAGCACCCCGCGCACCCGGCGCCGTACCACCACGGGCACCGCGAGCACCGAGCGGATGCCCTCGGCGGCCACCGGGACGTCGTACTCGTGGCTGATCTGCCGGGAGCTGGAGTAGTCCGTCACCGCGCACGGCCGGGCCAGCGCCACCGACTTGCCGCCGAGCCCGTTGCCCGAGGTCACCGCGAGGGAGCGCAGGGCGGCGGTCGTCGTGCCGCTCAGCTCGCTGATCCGGATCTGCGGCCGGCCGTACTCCACCAGACCGCCGAAGGCGACCGGGAGGCCCGTGGCCCGCCGCAACCGGGCCAGCCCGCCGCCGATCTCCACCGCCCCCGCCGCGTCTGCCGTCACGTGCTCGCCCTTTCTGCCGCCCACACCCCCATACGGGGGTGGTGAGACCTGCATCACGGATTAGACGATGCCAGAGAGCCGCCCGGCAATGGTCCGGTACAGAGGAGGACAGATGACGACGGCGACCGAGCAGTTCCGCGGGGCGCGGGACTTCCTGCTGGAACACCGCGAGGACTATGCCGCCGCGTACGCGGGCTTCGCCTGGCCGCGGCCCGTGCACTTCAACTGGGCGCTGGACTGGTTCGACGTGATCGCCGCCGGCAACGACCGGACCGCGCTGCACATCGTCGGGGAGGACGGCAGCGAGCGGCGGCTGTCGTTCGCCGAGATGTCCGAGCGCTCGAACCGGGTCGCGAACCATCTGCGCAGCCGGAACGTCGCCGCCGAGGACCGGATCCTCGTCATGCTCGGCAACCAGACCGAGCTGTGGGAGACCGCGCTGGCCGCGATGAAGCTGCGTGCCGTGGTCATCCCGGCCACCCCGCTGCTCGGTCCGGCCGACCTGCGCGACCGGGTGGACCGGGGCCGGGTCAAGCACGTGATCGTGCGGACCGGGGACACCGCCAAGTTGGCCGACGTACCCGGTGCCTACACCCGGATCTCGGTCGGCGGGCCGCCCCAGGAGGGCTGGGAGCCGTACGAGGACGCGTACACCGCCCCCGCCGAGTTCCTGCCCGACGGCCCCACGCTCGCCGACGACCCGCTGATGCTCTACTTCACCTCCGGTACCACCGCCCGGCCCAAGCTGGTCGAGCACACCCACGCCTCGTACCCGATCGGGCACCTGGCGACCATGTACTGGATCGGTCTGAAACCCGGCGACGTGCACCTGAACATCTCCTCGCCGGGCTGGGCCAAGCACGCCTGGTCCAATCTGTTCGCGCCGTGGAACGCCGAGGCGACCGTCTTCCTCTTCAACTACACACGGTTCGACGCGGCCCGGTTGATGGCCGAGATGGACCGGGCGGCAGTGACCACGTTCTGTGCTCCGCCGACGGTGTGGCGCATGCTCATCCAGGCCGACCTCGGCCAGCTGCGCACCCCGCCCCGCGAGGTCGTGGCCGCGGGCGAGCCGCTCAACCCCGAGGTCATCGAGCAGGTCCGGCGGGCCTGGGGCGTCACCATCCGGGACGGCTTCGGGCAGACCGAGACCGCCGTGCAGGTCTCCAACAGCCCCGGCCAGCCGCTGAAGACCGGCTCCATGGGCCGCCCCAGCCCCGGCTACCACGTCGAACTCCTCGACCCGGTCTCCGGCGTGCCCGGCGCCACCGAGGGCGAGATCGCCCTGGACCTCGCCGAGCGCCCGATCGGCCTGATGACCGGCTACCACGGCGACCCGGACCGTACGGCGGAGGCCATGGCGGGCGGCTACTACCGCACCGGGGACATCGCCTCCCGCGACGAGGACGGCTTCCTGACCTACGTCGGCCGCGCCGACGACGTCTTCAAGGCCTCCGACTACAAGATCAGCCCGTTCGAGCTGGAGAGCGCGCTGCTGGAACACGAGGCGGTGGCCGAGGCCGCCGTCGTGCCCGCGCCGGACGAGCTGCGGCTCGCCGTGCCCAAGGCGTACGTCGTGCTCGCCGCGGGCTACCAGCCCGGACCGGACACCGCGAAGGTCATCTTCGAGCACTCCCGCCAGGTGCTCGCCCCCTACAAGCGCATCCGCCGGCTGGAGTTCGGCACGCTGCCCAAGACGGTCTCCGGCAAGATCCGCCGGATCGAGCTGCGCGAGGCGACGGCCCAGGGCTCCGAGAACGAGTACCGCGAGGAGGACTTCCGGTGACCGCTGAGCTGTCGTACACGCACGGAACCGGTGCCACCGCCCTGCTCGGCGACACCATCGGCGCCAACCTCGACCGGGCCGTGGCGACGTGGCCGGACCGCGAGGCACTGGTCGACGTGCCCTCGGGGCGGCGCTGGACGTACGCCGAATTCGGTGCGGCCGTCGAGGAGCTGGCGCAGGCCCTGGTGGCCAGCGGAGTCGTCAAGGGCGACCGGGTGGGCATCTGGGCCGTCAACTGCCCGGAGTGGGTGCTCGTCCAGTACGCCACCGCCCGCGTCGGCGCGGTCATGGTGAACATCAACCCGGCCTACCGCACCCACGAGGTGGAGTACGTCCTCCGCCAGGCCGGGATATCGCTGCTGGTCGCCTCCCTCAGCCACAAGGGCAGCGACTATCGCGCCATGGTCGAGGAGGTGCGCCACAGGTGCCCGGCGCTGCGCGAGGTCGTGTACATCGGCGACCCGGGCTGGGAGGCGCTGCTCGCACGGGGCACGGGCGACGCGCCCTACGGGGAACTGTCCTGCGACGACCCGATCAACATCCAGTACACCTCGGGGACGACCGGTTTCCCGAAGGGCGCCACCCTGTCCCACCACAACATCCTCAACAACGGCTTCTTCGTCGGGGAGTTGATCGCCTACACCGAGCAGGACAGGATCTGCATCCCGGTGCCCTTCTACCACTGTTTCGGCATGGTGATGGGCAACCTCGCGGCCACCTCGCACGGCGCCTGCATGGTCATCCCGGCCCCCTCCTTCGAGCCGAGGGTCACCCTGGAGGCGGTGCAGCGGGAGCGCTGCACGTCCCTGTACGGCGTGCCGACGATGTTCATCGCCGAGCTGAACCTCCCGGACTTCGCGACGTACGACCTGTCGACCCTGCGCACCGGGATCATGGCGGGCTCGCCGTGTCCGGTGGAGGTGATGAAGCGGGTCGTCGCCGAGATGCACATGGCGCAGGTCTCCATCTGCTACGGCATGACCGAGACGTCCCCGGTGTCGCTGCAGACCCGGATGGAGGACGACCTCGAGCACCGCACCGGCACCGTCGGCCGCGTCCTGCCCCACCTGGAGGTCAAGGTCGTCGACCCGGCCACCGGGGTCACCCAGCCGCGCGGCACGGCGGGGGAGTTGTGCACCCGTGGCTACAGCGTGATGCTCGGCTACTGGAACGAGCCGGAGAAGACCGCCGAGGCCGTCGACGCGGGCCGCTGGATGCACACCGGGGACCTGGCGGTGATGCGCGAGAACGGGTACGTCGAGATCGTCGGCCGGATCAAGGACATGATCATCCGGGGCGGCGAGAACATCTACCCGCGCGAGATCGAGGAGTTCCTCTACGCCCACCCCAGGATCAGGGACGTCCAGGTCGTCGGGGTGCCGCACGAGAAGTACGGCGAGGAGGTGCTCGCCTGCGTGATCCCGCAGGACGCGTCCGACCCGCTCAGCCTGGAGGAGCTGCGCGCCTTCTGCCGGGGCAGACTCGCGCACTACAAGATTCCCAGCCGGCTGCGGATCCTCGACTCCTTCCCGATGACGGTGTCCGGCAAGGTGCGCAAAGTCGAACTGCGGGAGATGCACCAGGCATGAAACGCTCCTGAGCGAGCAACCGCATCCTGTTCCACGGCGGGCCCCGGGCCGAGCGCGCTGTCGGCGGCACACCCCGACCGGGGCTCGTCGGATGCCGTCGCACGCCGGCCAGGTGCCCGGCGACGACGCCCGCGTCGCCTTGCGGTGCGCCCCGCCGGTGCGCGACCGGCCGGTCGTACGTCAGCCGAGTCCGTCGCGCGCCGGGGTGTCCGGTCCCGGTGCGCCGGTGGTTCTCAGGGCGACGGCCGGGTCGTTCACCGGCCGGGCGACGCCAGCCAGGTCCAGCACGAACAGGGGGATGCCGAGGGCGTCCGCGCCGGCCAGGGCCGCCGCCGTGTACCCGGCGAGGGAGAAGTACACGCAGTCGGCCGACTGCGTCATCGCCGTCAGCCACAGGCACTCCACATCACGCGCCGCCGCCGGGCGCACGGACGGGTCGACCAGGGCGAGGAGGCCGGGCGCGGCGAGCCCGAAGCCGTTCGGCGGCCGCTGGTCGGCGCGGCGGACGTCCCGGTAACCGAGTCGGCCCAGACAGAGCGCGGCCACGGTGACGGCGTCGCGGGCGGTGCGGATGGCGCGCGGCTGGAGGACGGCCCGGCGGACGGCCGGCTCAGGCCTGGTCCCCGCGGCGGGCGTGCCGGGGCCGGCGGGGGCCGCCTCGACCGCCGTCCGTGCTGTCCCAGGGGGCACCGGAGGGGCCACCGGGATGCGCAGGACCGTTCCGCAGGCGCAGCCCAGCTCCGGATGCGGCCACTGGTTCCGCCGCCCGCACGCCGTGCAGGGCACGGCGGTCCACTCGTCCTCCCAGGCCCGGTGTGCCGCTACCAGCGGTCCGGCGGCCGGGTCCAGGTACGGGGCGGTGGGCGCACCGCACGCGCAGGGATACGACGGCGCGGTGTAGACGTGCTCGCGCCGGCAGGCCGGGCAGCGCACCGGCACACTCTCGGGCATGACCCATCTCCCAGGCGTCGCGTCGGGTCCGTCGCGTCGGGACAGCGGCACCCATCCTCCTCCTTCGCCACTCCGTTTGTCCGGCGCTTGCCCTCCTGGCTCCGTCTCTTGACGACATTGGCCTGCACTTCTACATTGATTCCAGATAGCAGAAGTTGAGTTCCGCAATGTGGAAATGCAGCGTCGGAAGTCGACGATCTGGAGACTGTGCTCACCGCGGGGCGCGACGGGAGTACGCATCCGAGAAGCCGAAGCAGGAGTACTCGATGGCTCGTATGACCGCTGCCCGTGCGGCAGTTGAGATCCTCAAGCGCGAGGGCGTCACCGACGCCTTCGGTGTGCCGGGCGCGGCGATCAACCCGTTCTACAAGGCCCTCAAGGAGGGCGGCGGCATCCACCACACTCTCGCCCGCCACGTCGAGGGCGCCTCGCACATGGCCGAGGGATACACCCGCACCAGGCCGGGCAACATCGGCGTCTGCATCGGCACGTCCGGCCCCGCCGGCACCGACATGATCACCGGCCTGTACTCGGCCATCGGCGACTCCGTCCCGATCCTGTGCATCACGGGCCAGGCGCCCACCAGCGTGATCCACAAGGAGGACTTCCAGGCCGTCGACATCGCCTCGATCGCCAGGCCGGTCACGAAGATGGCGGTGACCGTCCTGGAGGCCGCCCAGGTCCCCGGCGTCTTCCAGCAGGCCTTCCACCTGATGCGCTCCGGCCGTCCCGGCCCGGTCCTCGTCGACCTGCCGATCGACGTCCAGCAGACCGAGATCGAGTTCGACCCGGAGACGTACGAGCCGCTGCCCGTCTACAAGCCGGCCGCGACCCGGGCCCAGATCGAGAAGGCGATCTCCTTCCTGCTGGCCTCGGAGCGCCCGGTCATCATCGCCGGCGGCGGCGTCCTCGGCGCCGACGCCGCCGACCTGCTGGTGGAGTTCGCCGAGCTGACCCGGACACCGGTCGTCCCGACCCTGATGGGCTGGGGCGCGCTGCCCGACGACCACGAGCTGAACGCCGGCATGGTGGGCGTGCAGACCTCGCACCGGTACGGCAACGCCACCTTCCTGGAGTCGGACTTCGTCCTCGGCATCGGCAACCGCTGGGCCAACCGCCACACCGGTTACAGGCTCGACGTCTACCGCGGCGAGCGGAAGTTCGTCCACGTCGACATCGAGCCGACCCAGATCGGCAAGATCTTCCCGCCGGACTACGGTGTCGTCTCCGACGCCAAGATCGCGCTGGAGCTGTTCGTCGAGGCGGCGAAGGAACTGAAGGCGGCCGGCAGGCTCCCCGACCGCTCCGCCTGGGTCGCCTCCACCCGGGAGCGCAGGGCCACGCTGTTGCGGCGTACGCACTTCGACGACGTGCCGATGAAGCCGCAGCGCGTGTACGAGGAGATGAACAGGGCCTTCGGCCCGGACACCCGGTACGTGACCACCATCGGCCTCTCCCAGATCGCCGGCGCGCAGATGCTGCACGTCTACAAGCCGCGGCACTGGATCAACTGCGGCCAGGCGGGACCGCTCGGCTGGACCATCCCGGCCGCGATCGGCGTCGCGAAGGCCGACCCGGACTCTCCGGTCGTCGCGCTGTCCGGCGACTACGACTTCCAGTTCCTGATCGAGGAGCTGGCCGTCGCCGCCCAGCACAGGATCCCGTACGTCCACGTCCTGGTGAACAACGCCTACCTGGGCCTGATCCGGCAGGCGCAGCTCGGCCTGGACATCGACTTCCAGGTGAACCTGGAGTTCGAGAACATCAACACGCCCGAGATCGGCGTCTACGGCGTGGACCACGTCAAGGTCGCCGAGGGCCTGGGCTGCAAGGCGATCCGGGTCACCGAGCCGGACCGGCTGGGCGCCGCGTTCGAGCAGGCGAAGAAGCTGGCCGCCGAGTATCAGGTGCCGGTCGTGGTCGAGGCGATCCTGGAGCGGATCACCAACATCTCGATGAGCCGCACCATGGACATCGGCGACGTCAGCGAGTTCGAGGACCTGGCCACCGAGCCCGGCCACGCGCCGACGTCGATCGAGCCGCTGAAGGTCTGACCCCGCCTGACACTCACGAAGGGCGGCCCGTCCCGAAGGACGGGCCGCCCTTTCGCGTCCCCCGTGCGTGCCGTGCCACCCCTGTCGAGGGGCCCGCCGCCCCCGTGCCGGCGGGCCCCCGGTGCCCCTAATCTGCCCGGTCCCGGGGCCGGTTGAAGCCTGTGCCGCGGAGTTCAGAGCTTTATCTGAGGATGACGTAGCCCGCCTACGGCCGCTGCCGTACGCCCGCCGTCAAAGCTCGTGTTCCGACAGCCCCGGCCAGTCGTCGGGCCCGCCGCCCTGCCACTCGATCAGATCGCTCTCCTCCACCTCGATCCGGTCCAGATCGGCCAGCCGAAGGATCTCCACGACATCGTCCAGATGCGAGGCGATCCCGAGCGTCACGTCCCCCTCGGTGACTCGCCGGGACCCGTCCAGGGCGGGGGAGTGGACCACGATGTGCGGGAACTGCGTATTGCCCATGGCTTCAGCCTCCTGCGGATACGGCGGCCCCGCACGCCGAACGAGCCCCGGGGGTCCGGACGGCACGAAGCGCTCCCCCGGCAGGGAGAGCGCTTCGTGTCCGTGTGGTGACCGTCCGACGGCGCGAGGCTGGGCGCGACAGGTCGTTCGCGCCGCCGGACGGGGTGGGTGGCCCCCGAAGGAAGGGGGCTGGGCGGGACCGTGGTGGTGCGACGGGGCCGGGTCCCCTGCCCTCTGGTCGAGAAGGGGACCCGGTCCTTCACCACCGCACTGGCTCGCGGACCACCACGGTCCTCGCCCTGCCCGCGCCCACCGCCGTACGGCCACCCCTCATCCGGGCCGTGCGGCAGCCGCGCGGGCCGCGTGCGGACCGTGACGTTCCGTCAGGCTTCGCACGCAGCAGGTGGGTTGCCGGTCTCAGTCCTCGCGCAGGGCGCGGACCGCCTCCTCCACGCGCCTGCCGTACTCCGGGTCGGCGGCGTGGAAGTGCGCCAGGTTCTTCTCGATCACGTCGTCGCGGGAGACCTGCGAGAGGCTGCCTGCGATGTTCGCGACCAGGCGGGACTTCTCCTCCGCCGACATCAGGCGGTACAGCTCGCCGGCCTGGACGAAGTCGTCGTCCTTGGCGTGGAGGGGCGCCGCGTGGGTGCCCGTGTGGCCGAGGACCGCCAGGGGGGCCGAGAGCGGGCGGCCGGTCTCCACCGGGCCGTCGTAGGAGTTCGGCTCGTAGTTCTTGGCGCCGCGGCCCTGGGGGTTGAGCGCCATGAAGCCGTCGCGGCCGTAGTTCCGGGCGCCGCCCGGGACCGCCTTCGGGGAGTTGACAGGCAGCAGGGTGTGGTTGACACCCAGGCGGTAGCGGTGCGCGTCCGCGTAGGCGAACAGGCGGCCCTGGAGCATCTTGTCCGGGGACGGGCCGATGCCGGGCACGAAGTTGTTGGGGGCGAACGCGGCCTGCTCGACCTCCGCGAAGACGTTGTCCGGGTTGCGGTCCAGCACCAGGCGGCCCACCCGCCGCAACGGGTGGTCCCTGTGCGGCCACACCTTGGTCAGGTCGAACGGGTTGAAGCGGTAGTCGGCCGCGTCCTCCACCGGCATCAGCTGGACGTAGAGGGTCCAGGACGGGCGCACTCCGCGCTCGATGGCCTGGAGCAGGTCCGTCTGGTGGGAGTCGGGGTCCTTGCCCGCGATCTCCGCGGCCTGCTCGCTGCTCAGGCAGCGGATGCCCTGGTTCGTCTTGAAGTGGTACTTGACGAAGAAGGCCTCGCCCCGCGCGTTCGTCCACTGGTAGGTGTGCGAGCCGTAGCCGTTCATGTGGCGGTACGAGGCCGGGATGCCACGGTCGCCCATCAGCCAGGTCACCTGGTGCGTGGCCTCGGGGGAGTGCGCCCAGAAGTCCCAGACGTTGTCCGGTTCCTGACGCCCCGTGAACGGGTCGCGCTTCTGCGAGTGGATGAAGTCGGGGAACTTGATCGGGTCCTTGATGAAGAACACCGGGGTGTTGTTGCCGACGAGGTCGTAGTTGCCCTCCTCGGTGTAGAACTTCACCGCGAAACCGCGCGGGTCACGGACGGCGTCGGCGCCGCCGAGGGAGTCGGCGACCGTGGAGAAGCGCACGAACACCTCGGTGCGCCTGCCGATCTCGCTCAGGAAGTCGGCGTGGGTGAAGCCGGTGACGTCGTCGGTCACCTCGAAGTGGCCGTACGCGCCGGAGCCACGGGCGTGCACGACGCGCTCCGGGATCCGCTCGCGGTTGAAGCGCGCGAGCTTCTCCAGCAGGTGCTGGTCCTGGATCAGGAGCGGGCCGCCTACGCCGGCCGAGGCGGAATTCTGGTTGTCGGCGACCGGGGCGCCGGACTCTGTCGTGAGCACGCGCTGCGACATCGTGGACCTTCCGTGCGGGGCAGCGGAAACCTGTTTCCGCTTTGTGGAGCCTAGAAGTCTTCGTGGAGCCTAGAAGTGGGCCACCCTGACGTCAACAGTTTGTTGAACGGGGGGGTGGGTGTTCCGGGCGGCGCCGCCGCCTGGGCGCGACAGGACAGGTGTCGGCGGCGGCGCCACCCGGAAGTCCGTGGGGTACCGGTCAGACCCGGGCGCCCGAGAGGCGCTCCACGGCCCGCAGCAGGGCCGAGTGGTCCAGGCCGCCGTCACCCTGGGCGCGCAGCGAGGCGACCAGCTGGGCGACCACGGCCCCGACCGGCAGAGCGGCGCCGACGTTGCGGGCCGCGTCGGTGACGATGCCCATGTCCTTGTGGTGCAGGTCGATGCGGAAGCCCGGCTTGAAGTCGCGCTCGAGGAAGTTGTCCTTCTTCCGCGTCAGTACGGTGGAGCCCGCCAGGCCGCCGGCCAGGACGTCGAGCGCGGCCTTCAGGTCCACGCCGGACTTCTCCAGGAAGACCACGGCCTCGGCGCACGCCTGGATGTTCACGGCGACGATCAGCTGGTTGGCGGCCTTCACGGTCTGGCCGCAGCCGTGCGGGCCGCACAGCACGACGGTCCTGCCGAGCGCCTCGAAGATCGGCCCGGCCTGCTCGAAGTCGGCCTGCTCACCGCCGACCATGATGGACAGCACGGCCTCGACGGCTCCGGCCTCGCCGCCGGAGACCGGGGCGTCCAGCACGCGGATGCCCCTGCCCTCGGCGGCCCTGGCAAGGTCGACGGAGGTCTGCGGGGTGATCGAGGACATGTCGATCAGCAGGGCGCCGGGCCTCGCGTTCTCCAGGATGCCGTCCGGGCCGTAGGCGATGGCCTCCACCTGCGGGGACGCCGGCACCATGGTGATGACCACGTCGGCGTCGCGCACGGCCTCGGCGACGGAGGAGGCGGCGGTGCCGCCGGCGGCCACCAGGCGGTCCAGCTTCTCCTGCTCCAGGGTGAAGCCGGTGACGTCGTAGCCGGCCTTGATCAGGTTCTCGCTCATGGGGGATCCCATGATGCCGAGGCCGATCCACGCAATCGCCGGACGGGTCGGGTGGGAAGAAGCGGGGAGGTTGCTCATGATGGGGGGCCTCTCTTGCTGCTCTGCAAAGTCAGGGGGTTCGGCGCGCGGCGCGGGCTTCGCGAGGGAGCCAGTCGAAGCACTCGGCGCTCGGGCGGTCGCCGGCCTTGTACTCCAGGCCGACCCAGCCGTCGTAACCGGCCTTCCGCAGCTGGTCGAGCAGTTCCTCGAGCGGGAGCGAACCCGTCCCCGGGGCGCCGCGGCCGGGGTTGTCGGCGATCTGCACGTGGCCGGTCTGCGCCGCGTACCTGTCGATGACGGTCGGCAGGTCCTCGCCGTTCATGGACAGGTGGTACAGGTCCATGAGGAACTTCGCGTTGCCGAGGCCCGTCGCCGCGTTGACCTTGTCCACGATGTCGACGGCCCTCGGCGCGCTCACGATCGGGCACAGCGGCGACTCGGGCGCGTTGAGCGCCTCGATCAGCACGACGGCGCCGATCCGGGCGGCCGCCCGGGCCGCGAGGGCGAGGTTCTCCAGGGCGAGCGCGTCCTGCTCGGCCGGGTCGACGCCCCCGACGCGGTTGCCGTAGAGCGCGTTGAGCGCCTTGCAGCCGAGGGAGGCGGCGAAGTCGGCGGTCACGTCGATGTTGGCGCGGAACCTCTCCGACTCCGCGCCGGGCACCGACAGGGCCCCGCGGTCGGGGCCCGGCAGTCGCCCGGCGTAGAAGTTCAGGCCCGTGAGCTGCACGCCCGCGTCCTCGATCGCCTTCCTCAGGGCGTCGAGCTCGGACTGCTCGGGGGTGGGGGAGTCGACCCAGGGCCACCACAGCTCGACCGCCGTGAAGCCCGCCGCGGCGGCGGCCGCGGGGCGCTCGAGAAGCGGGAGTTCCGTGAAGAGGATCGACAGGTTGACGTTGAAGCGCTGGTCTGCGAATCCCATTCGGGCCGCGCTCCCTTCCGTGGTCGATATTCCGTATTGCGGAAGTTGCCTTCTGCTTGATGGAAGAGTGCCGTCCTGTGTCGGTGCTTGTCAAGGGGGCCGGGCCGGCCTGGCGGCCCCGGGCCGTTCCTCGCTGCCCGAAAGCGGGCGGCGCGCGTTAGGTTGTGCGCGTGCGATTGAGAGTGGAGTTCACGACCGAACCCTTCGACCTGGACGAGGCGCCCGCGCACGCCCTGGTGGCGCGGGAGGTCGTCGAGAACGCCGGACTGGACGCCGTCGACGTCGGCCCGTTCGGCAACACGGCCGAGGGCGACGCCGACCGCGTCCTCACCGCCGTGGACGCGCTGTTGCGCAAGACCCTGGAGGCCGGTGCCACCCGCATCTCGCTCCAGGTCAACGTGATCGACGACGGGATCGGGGAGGGCGGCAGATGAGCGGGGACGAGCCCTTCATCGCGGCCGTGAAGCCGCTGGTCGACGCCATGGGCGCGGAGATGATCCCGCCGGACGAGGCCGGCCCCGAGGACGTCGTGCTCGCCTGGGAGGGCGTCGACGTCGTCGCCGTACGCCTGCCCCAGCTCGCGGACTCCCTCGACCACATCCTGGCCGCGATGGAGCGCCGACGGGGCAGACCGCTGGCCGACCTGGACCGCAAGGCCAAGCAGGAGATCGTCCGCACGCTGGAGGCGCGCGGCGCCTTCTCCGTGCGTCACGGCGTGGAAACCGTGGCCGGCGCCCTCGGCGTCAGCCGGTTCACGGTCTACAACTACCTGAACCGCGAGAAGGGCGCGTAGTGCTCCGGCCGGAGGCGGCATGCGTGGCGGGGGCGGCCGTCGTCGCGCCGCTGCTGCGCCGACAGGTGGGTGCACCCGTGCGGCGGAGCCGCATGGCGGGCGCGGCCCCGCACCCTGAGGGGTGCTGCTGCCGCCCCGAACCGGGAGGTTTGTCACCCGGAGGAATTTTCAACAAAGTGTTGACGTGGCGTCGCCGGGGGCGTTAGCTATCGGCAGCCCGCTGAAGCACGAAGGCCGAATCCGGCCACGGAGGCTCCCGTGACGTCGATTTCCACGCCCCCGGGCCTGGCCCGGTTCAACGACCTGGAGGAGCGCGCGGCCCTCGCCGCCCTTCACGAGGCGTGCGCCTCCACCGAGTGGGCCCGGCGACTGCTCGCCGCCCGCCCCTATGCCACGCGCGAGCAGCTGTACGCCGCCAGCGACGCCGCCATGGCCGAGCTGACCACGGCGGACCTTCAGGAGGCGATGGCCGGGCATCCGCCGATCGGGCGCCCGAGGCCGGGGGACCCGACCTCCGCGCGGGAGCAGGCCGGCATGGCCGGCGCCGCCGAGGAACTCAGGGCCGAGATGCTCGAACTCAACCTGGCCTACCAGGAGAAGTTCGGCCATGTGTTCCTGATCTGCGCCACCGGCCGCACCGGTGAGCAGATGCGCGACGCGGTCAAGGAGCGGATCGGCAACTCGCCGGAGCGGGAGCGGGAGATCGTCCGCACCGAGCTGGGCAAGATCAACCGCATCCGACTGGCCCGACTCGTCGAAGAGGACGCCTGACACCATGAGCACCAGCACCACCGCCTCCGTGTCCACGCACATCCTGGACACCTCGATCGGCCGCCCCGCCGAGAGCGTCGCCGTCCGGCTCAGCGCCCGCGGCGGACGCACGGCGCACTGGCGGGAACTCGGCGGCTCCGCGACCGATGCCGACGGCCGGTGCAAGGACCTGCCGGCCCTGCCGGAAGGGACCACACACGTACGGCTCGACTTCGCGGTGGAGCCGTATTTCGAGAAGAAGCAAGCCGATGCGCAGCAGGACGCCCCCGCGAATCGGGACAGCGGACCGGTCGTGTTCTTCCCCGAGGTGGCGATCACCTTCGCCGTCGTGGCGGGCGAGCACTACCACGTACCGCTGCTGCTCAACCCGTTCGGCTACTCCGTTTACCGAGGGAGCTAGCTCATGCCCACCATCCTGGGACAGAACCAGTACGGCAAGGCCGAGAACCGAGTCGTAAAGATCACGCGGGACGGCGCCACCCACCACATCAAGGACCTCAACGTCTCCGTCGCGCTGAGCGGCGACATGGACGAGGTCCACTACTCCGGCTCCAACGCCCACGTCCTGCCGACGGACACCACGAAGAACACGGTGTTCGCGTTCGCCAAGGAGCACGGCATCGAGTCCGCCGAGCAGTTCGGCATCCACCTCGCCCGTCACTTCGTCACCTCTCAGGAGCCCATCCACCACGCCCGGATCCGGATCGAGGAGTACGCCTGGGAGCGGATCGAGACCTCCGACGCCAACTCGCAGTTCATCGGCGCCGACGAGGTCAAGCACTCCTTCGTCCGCAAGGGCCAGGAGACCCGCCTCACCCAGGTCACCTACGACGGAGAGAAGTGGGAGGTCGTCTCCGGTCTGAAGGACCTGACGGTGATGAACTCCACCCACTCCGAGTTCTGGGGGTACGTCAAGGACCGGTACACCACCCTCAAGGAGGCGTACGACCGGGTCCTGGCGACCTCGGTCTCCGCCCGCTGGCGGTTCAACTGGACCGACGACGAGCAGAGGACGCCCAACTGGGAGAAGTCCTACGAGCAGGTCAAGAAGCACATGCTCCAGGCCTTCGCCGAGACCTACTCCCTCTCCCTGCAGCAGACGCTGTACCAGATGGGCGCGCGCATCATCAACAACCGCAGCGAGATCGACGAGGTCCGCTTCTCGCTGCCGAACAAGCACCACTTCCTGGTCGACCTGGAGCCGTTCGGTCTCAAGAACGACAACGAGGTCTACTTCGCCGCCGACCGGCCCTACGGCCTGATCGAGGCGACCATCCTCCGGGACGGCTGCGAGCCGAGGATCCCGGTCGACATGACCAACCTCTGACGCGGGACGCGTGTCCCCGGCCCGCGGGGCCGGGGACACGCCACACCGGAGGGAACACCATGGCAGAGCCTGCGCAGGGGCCGGCCCACGCCCCTTGCTCCACCCCGCCGGCGCACACCGAGGACCGCGTCGTCATCGAGAACTGCGCGGTCGCGACCGTGGACGCGGCCGACACGGAGTACGCCTGCGGCCACCTCGTCCTCGCCGGCGGCCGCATCGAGTCGGTCGGCGCGGGCCCGGCGCCCGAAGGCCTGGAGAACGTGGTGCGCCGGATCGACGGGAGCGGCCATCTGGCCACGCCCGGACTGGTCAACACCCACCACCACTTCTACCAGTGGATCACCCGGGGCCTGGCCACCGACCACCACCTGTTCGACTGGCTCGTCGCGCTGTACCCCATCTGGGCGCGCATCGACGAGGGGATGACCTACACGGCCGCGCAGGGTTCCCTCGCGATGATGGCCCGCGGCGGTGTCACCACCGCCATGGACCACCACTACGTGTATCCGCGCGGAGCCGGCGACCTGTCCGGCTCGATCATCCGGGCCGCCGCCGACACGGGCGTCCGCTTCACGCTGGCCCGCGGCTCCATGGACCGCGGCGAGAAGGACGGCGGCCTGCCGCCGGACTTCGCCGTCGAGACGCTGGACGCCGCGCTCGCCGCCACCGAGGAGACCGTCGAGCAGCACCACGACGCCTCCTTCGACGCCATGACCCAGGTGGCCATGGCCCCCTGCTCCCCCTTCTCGGTGTCCACCGAACTCCTGCGGGAGGCCGCCGGGTCGGCCCGCCGTCTCGGCGTACGGCTGCACACCCACGGCTCGGAGACCGTGGAGGAGGAGAGGTTCTGCCACGAGCTGTTCGGCATGGGCCCGACCGACTACTTCGCGTCCACGGGCTGGCTCGGTGCGGACGTGTGGATGGCGCACTGCGTCCACATGAACGACTCCGACATCACCGCGTTCGCCCGCACCGGCACCGGGGTCGCCCACTGCCCGTCGTCCAACGCCCGGCTGGGGGCAGGCATCGCGCGGGTCCCCGACATGCTGGAGGCCGGCGTCCCGGTCGGCCTCGGCGTCGACGGCACCGCCTCCAACGAGTCCGGCGAACTCCACACCGAGCTGCGCAACGCCCTGCTGATCAACCGGCTCGGCGCCCGTCGCGAGGCCGCGCTGAACACCCGCCAGGCGCTCCGGCTCTCCACCCACGGCGGCGCCCGGGTGCTCGGCCGGGCCGACCAGATCGGCTCGCTGGAGCCGGGGAAACTGGCCGACGTGGTGCTGTGGAGGATGGACACCCTCGCCCACTCCTCCATCGCCGACCCGGTCGCCGCGCTGGTCCTCGGCGCGGCGGCCCCGGTCACCGCGTCGTTCGTGGGCGGCCGGCAGATCGTGGAGAACGGCCGCCTGCTCACCGTCGACGAGGACGCCGTCGCCCGCGCCACCCGCGAGGAGGCCCGGCGCCTCGCCAGGATCACGGCCGAGGCCTGATCCCCGCACACGCCGGTGGACTGCCGTGCTCACGGCCGCCCGCCGGATGCCACTCCGGCCAGGAGGGACGGCTCCCGGCCGGGGTCCGTGGACCCGAGCGGGGTCCACGGCAGCCGTCCGGGGCGCGTGTCCAACGCACGCGCCCCGGACGGTCAACCGCTCGAACCGCTCGGACACCCCCGTCCCCGGTCCCTCCCCCGGCTGCCGGCTTCGCCCGAGCCGGGAGGCGCCCCCCATGACCGCCCGCACCACCTCCATGAAACCCGCGTCGAGGACGACGTGTTAACCGCTCGGAGGAGCCGCTGTGGCCGCCCATCCTGTCGACGAGAAACTCCCCGCCCTCAAAATGGCGACCAGCGGCCTGCAGCACGTGGCCGCCATGTACGCGGGGGTCGTCGCCCCGCCCCTGATCGTCGGCGCGGCCGTAGGCCTGTCCGGCAAAGAGCTCACCTTCCTCACCGGAGCCTGTCTGTTCACCGCCGGGCTCGCCACCTTCCTGCAGACCCTCGGCCTCTGGAAGATCGGCGCCCGGCTGCCCTTCGTCAACGGCGTGACCTTCGCCGGCGTCGCCCCCATGACGGCGATCGCCGCCTCCGCGAAGAACAGGGCCGACGCCCTGCCGATGATCTTCGGGGCGGTCATCGTCGCCGGTCTGATCGGCTTCCTCGCCGCGCCCTTCTTCAGCAAGGCGATCCGTTTCTTCCCACCTGTCGTCACCGGTTCGGTCATCACGCTGATCGGCGTCTCCCTGCTGCCCGTCGCCTTCGGCTGGGCCCAGGGACCGAACCCCGCCGCGCACGACTACGGCTCGACGACCTACCTCACCCTGGCCGGCATCACCCTGCTGATCGTCCTGCTGCTGCGCCGGTTCACCCACGGCTTCGTCAAGCAGATCGCGGTCCTGCTCGGCCTGATCGTCGGCACCCTCATCGCGACACCCTTCGGCGTCACCGACTTCAGCCCCGTCGCGCACTCCGCCGTCGCCGGCTTCCCGACCCCGTTCCACTTCGGCGCACCGACGTTCCACATCGCCGCGATCCTGTCCCTGTGCGTGGTGATGGTCGTCTCCATGACGGAGTCCACCGCCGACATGCTGGCCCTCGGCGAGATCGTCGAACGCCCCGCGGACGAGAAGACCATCGCGGCCGGCCTGCGCGCGGACACCCTCGGCTCCGCCCTGAGCCCGCTGTTCAACGGTTTCATGTGCAGCGCGTTCGCCCAGAACATCGGCCTGGTCGCCATGACCCGGATCCGCAGCCGCTTCGTCGTCGCCGTGGGCGGCGGCTTCCTGGTCCTGATGGGCCTGTGCCCGATGGCCGCCTCGCTCATCGCGGTCGTCCCCCGCCCGGTCCTCGGCGGCGCCGGCGTGGTCCTGTTCGGCTCGGTCGCGGCCAGCGGCATCCAGACCCTGGTCCGGGCCGGACTGGAGAAGGACAACAACGTCCTGATCGTGGCCGTCTCCCTCGCGGTCGGTATCGTCCCGATCACCGCGCCGGACTTCTACCACGCCTTCCCCGACACCGCGAAGATCGTCCTGGACTCGGGCATCTCCACCGGCTGTGTGACGGCCGTGGTCCTGAACCTCCTTTTCAACCACGTCGGCAGGGACAAGGAGGCCCAGGACCTCACGCACCCGATGGAGGCGGGACAGGAACTGACACCCGCCCACTGAA
>NZ_JCAJZW010000068.1:0-27550 GCF_059510455.1 Streptomyces sp. NTD91 | reverse complement strand
CAAGATCTTCAGGACACTTCTAGCCGCTGCCACCGGCCGGCGCTCGGCCCGCGCAGGCCGCCGATCCCGTCCCGCACGCCTGCCCCGCGGTATCCGGTACGCCGCGCCCGTCACGCATGCGGGCGCCGTGACGTCCCGTACGCGAGCACCACGCGGTCCGTACGCGAGGGGCCGTTCCCCGCCTCATCGTGTCCCCTCATGTCCAGAGCCGTACGCGGTGGGCACCGTCACACTGCGGGTGTCACGTGGATCACGGGGAAAACCAGGGATTTCCCTAGCTTTTCCCGGACGGGCATTGCGCGGGTCCGCGGCCGGGCGGGGCAGCGTCGAGGACGCCTACCTGCGGCCAGGCCCGGCCGGCCACAGCCGGTGCCGCATCCCGACTCGCCGTAGTGAACTGGTGTTTCGTTCTGTCGTCGCACGCGGCGACGGCAGCGTCGCGGGGCACTACGATCCAGTAGCCGAGGCTCGCCGGGCGGCCTCGCCGGGCCGGTGCGCGCGACCACTCCACGAGAGGTGTCTACGCGGGCTCACCTGCGAAGGTCTGGCTGTCAACTTCTGTTGTCCTTCGAAAGATCTCAGCCAGCCTCTGAAACCCTGCGAATCCCCGAACTTGGGTATCGTGCCACAGCAAGGCTTTTTCCCGTCGCTTTCATGCCGCGACCTGGACGGAGGTGAGGTGTTCCATCGACGGTCTCCTGGACAGACCGCCGTTCCGGCGGGGCGCGCCCCCGTACGCGTTGCGGGTACGGCGCGTCCTCGGGGCTGCGTTGCTGCCAGCCGCCGTTCTCGTGGCCGCCGGGTCGTACGCGCACGCTCCCTCGGCCCAACTTCCGGACGCCGAACGGCACATGCAGTGGTCGCAGGTGACCGGACTCGCCCCGAAGAGCGCGCGGGAGACCACGCCCGTCACGCACGGGGTGACACCGGTGCCGGCACCGCAGCGGCCCGCGTCCCATGTGGACACGGCGCTCGCGGTCTCCGCGGTCGGCGGGGCAGCGCCCGATGAGGACTCCCCCGCCCCGGCCCTCGCTCGCAATGCCGGCGGCAGCGGCGCCGGCGCCGTGTTCGCGTCCCCGAACTCGGCGTCCCGGCGTACTGCGTCTTCGACGTCCCTCAAACTGCTGCTGATCTTCGTGCTGTTGGCGGTCTCACTCTGGCTGGCCGTCCGGCTGCGGCGCGAGCGCGCCAGCCGGCGCCGGTCGGAGCAGCGGATGCTGGAGTTCCTCGCCACCGCCGGGCACGAGCTGCGCACACCTCTCACGGCCATCTCCGGCTATGTCTCGCTGGCCCGGATGGGCGGGCTGGCCGATCCGGAGAAGTTCGAGGTGGCCATGGACCGGATGACGGACGAGACCCGGCGCATGTCGGCGCTGATCGACGAGTTGGTCCTGCTCGCGCGGCTCGATCTGGGCCAGCCCCTGCACCGCGGACCGGTGAACCTGGCTCGGCTGTGCCGTGACGCGGTCGCCGACGCGCAGGCCTCCTCGCCGCACCATCCGATCCGGCTCACGATCCTGCCGGGCCAGTACACGGTAGTCGGCGACCGGGACCGCCTCTACCAGGTGGTCGCCAATCTGCTGGCCAACGTCCGCCACCACACGCCGGAGGGCACACGCACCGTCCTCGGGCTGGGCAACGAGGACGGCCACCGGGTCATCGAGGTGATCGACGACGGGCCCGGCGTGCCGGCCGAGTTGCGGGAGAGCGCGTTCGACCGGTTCGTGCACGACGAGAAGCCGACCGCACCGGTGCCGAAGGAGGCCGCCGGCGGCGGCAACGGGCTGGGGCTGAGCGTCGCCTCGGCGATCATCGACGCACACGGCGGCACGCTGACGCTCGAACCGAGCGAGCGCGGCGCCTGGTTCCGCATCCGGCTGCCCGCCTGACGGCCCGCCGGACGCGGTGTCCGCGGCTCGGGCGGTACGCCGGAAGCGGACGCTGGTGTCCCGCGGTGCCATCACAGGGTCCACGGCGGGTCGTCGCGGGGCGCGACAGTGCCGGGACCGGGCCCGACAGGTCCCGCCAGGTCGCGACGAGAAGTCTTGACAGAAATTCGACAGCACGAATTCATGGAGCAATTCCCTGGATTCACGCGACCGGAACCCTTGCCCGCACATCATGGGGCACTGAGTGCCTGACACGGATGCGACCGGGTGCTCGGGGATCCGGAATTCCCCGACCCGCGAAGAAGGCCGGGCGGATCACCGCTGCGGCACCGTTTCCCGTGTTCCGGCAGAATCTCCTTCACGCTTCCTCGACATCTCAGGCCGCAAAAAGCGAGCAGCGTTCACGTTTGCGGGGTGCGGTATGAACTGCCCGAACCAGGAGCAAAGCAGGCCGAGACGGACGCGTCCCCCCTTTCCCGGAGGGGGTCACGGACTACTTCCGCAACCCTTCGGGGCTTTCTTCCGGGGGTGGAGGTTCACACATACGACACAGTTGACAGCTATAATAGCCGACGTTGTGCGTGTGACCGACGCCCAACCAAGTGCAGGGTGCCGACAACCGCTCACGAAGCAGTGAAAGCGCTTTTCCCGCAACTGTGCACGCCGGGCCGAGTCGGCCATTGTCACTTCACTTCCGGCGTCAGCCCTACCGTGACCGCCCCCCACACAGAACATCCGGTGGCACCGTGAATACCGTTCCGGCCCCGTCAGCCACTCGTCCCCTGAGCCGCGGCTGCCCAGCACCCGACCCGCGTTTACCGAACCCGGCCCCCCGGCCCGGCAGGGCCGCGACGCCCGCCCGGTGCGGCGCTCCCGCTCCGACCCTCACGAGGCGCAAGCGCTTGCACCCTGCGGGGGGTGAGCCCCGATGAGCGTCATGGGCCACCTGCCGTCGGTGCCCGGCGGCCGGCTGCTGCGCGAGCGGTCCGCCCAGGACTCTCTCGCGCCGCTGTACGGGCGGGACGCCGAACAAGCGGCGCTGGTGCACCTGGTGACCCGGCTCGCCGCCGGCCATCCGGGGGTCACCGTCCTCCACGGGGCCCCGGGCAGCGGACGCAGCAGGCTCCTGCGGCGCGGCATCGCCTTCGCCCGCGCGGTCGGGGCCCAGGTGTTCACCGCACTCGACTCGGCGTCGTCGGCCCCCACCCCGTACGGCTACGTGGCGCAGCTGCAGCCCCGCGCCGCCGCGGCCGGCGCGGCCCGGGCGACGGCGCCGTACGAGGAGCAGTGCGTGGCGGGCTGGTGCCGCGGTCTGCTGGCCGCCGCCCACCGGCCGACGCTCCTCGCGCTGGACGACGTGCAGTGGGCGGACCCCGAATCCGTGGACGTCATCGGGGGATTGCTGCGGCGGCTCGCCTCGGCGCCGCTCGGTGTGCTGATGACCGTCACCGGCACCGGCGGCGAGTTCCCCGACCACTGCGCCCCGCTGGTCGACCAGGCGGCGTTCTGCCAGGACGGCGGAGGCCTGCTGCTGGAGCTGGGGCCGCTCGGCGCGCCGGAGGTCCGCTCGCTGTTCACCGCGACGGGACTGCCCGAGCCGGCCGGGCCGCGCGATACGTGGTGGGATCACGCCGCCCGGATCAGCCGGGGCAGCCCCTGGCTGTTGCGGCGGGTCCTGGACGAACTGCGTCGCGAGCCGGGAGAGATGACCGCCGCCCAGTTCAGGGCGGCGTTCGCCGAGGGGATGGAGACGGCCCGTTCGGAGCTGGCGGGCCAGACCATCGCGCGTCTCGCCCAGGCGCCGCTGACGCTGCTGCGCGGCCTGCTGGTGTGCCGGGGACTGGTGCCCGTGGACCGGGTGGCCGCGCTCGTCGGCCTGGACGCGTCCGAAGTGCCCCGAGCACTCAGGGAGTTGAGGGCGCACGGGCTGATCGACCTCGGTGACCCGCCGCGGCCCGCGCTCACGGAGCGCACCGCCTCCGTGCTGACCGGGATGCCCGCCGAGGCCCGGGCCCGGCTGCGTGCGGACGCGGCCCGCTGGGCCCACCGGTGCGACGCCGCCGAGGAGGACGTGGCCACGGTGCTGATGAGCACCGGGCCGCTGGGCGACCCCTGGGTGCCCTCGGTGCTGCGGCGCGCCGCCCAGCTGCGACTCGTGCGGGGCCGGCACGCGGAGGCGGCCGAACTGCTGGAGCGTACGCTGCGCGAGCCGCTCACCGGGACGGAGCGCGCCGAGGTGCTGCTGGAGGCCGCCGAGGCCTACGCGGTGACCGCGCCGGAGGCGGCGCAGGTGCGGATCGGCGAGCTGCTGTCCGGGGCGCCGCCCGGCCTGCGGCTGCGCGCCGCCGCCACCGACCTCGTCCTCGCCCGCGGGGAGCCGGTGTGCACATCGGCGGCGCCGGTCCCGTCGTACGACGGCGACGGCGCGCGGCCTGCGCTCCTCTCCTGTGCCGACGGCGGCGACCGGACGGCGCACCTGCTGCGGTGGGCGCAGGGCGCCTCCTGGGTGGACGCCGTACCACCGGAGCGTCCGGCCGGGGGCGGGTGCTGGGGCGGCGAGGGCCCCGTACGGCACGGCGGCCCGGGCGGGCGGGGTCGTCCAGGGCGCGCACGCCACGCCGGGGGACCCGCCACGGCGAGCGCGGCACGCGAAGTCCTCGCCGCCCCCGCGCTCGGCGCGGCGGACACCGGACCCGATCCGGTGGCCTCGGCGGCCGACGCGTGGCGGCAGGCGATGCGGGGGCACGACGCCGCCGCCGTACGGGAGATGGGCCTCCAGGTGCTGCGGGCGCCGCTCGACGGGCCGCTGTTCCCCCGGTTCACCGCGGTCTGTGTGCTGTCGCTGGCGGACGCGCACTGCACGGCGCGCGACGCTCTGGACGCCACGCTCGCCGAGGCGGGCAAGCGGGCCAGCCCGACGGTCGTCGCGACGGGCCTGCTGCTGCGGGCGCGGCTGAACCTGCGGGCGTGCGACCCCGAGACGGCCGAGCGCGACCTGGCCGCCTGCCGTTCGCTGGCGCCGCCGCACGTGTGGCATCCCACCCGGCTGACCGAGCTGCGGGCGGCGCAGATCCGTGTGCTGATCGCCCGGGAGCGGTTCGCCGAGGCCGACCGGCTGGCCGCCGAGGAGCTGCCGCCGGGCGCCGAGGAGGGCAGCGCGTGGTCCGAGCTGCTGTACAGCCGTGCGCAGCTCATGCTGTGCCGGGGGCGGCCCCGCCAGGCGCTGGCCGAGGCCGAGGAGTGCGGCCGACGGCTGTCGGCGCGCGACTGGCGCAACCCGGCGCTGCTGGCGTGGCGTTCGCTCGCGGCGCTGGCCCATCTCGGCTGCGGCGACGAGGACCGGGCGGCCGAGCTGTTCGCGGAGGAGCTGCGGCTGGCCGAGCGCTGGGGCACCGAGTCCGCGCTCGCCTGGACCGAGCTGCGCCGCGGCCTCGCCTCCCCCGCCCCGCAGGCGGCCCGGCTCACCGAAAGCGCGCTGCGCCGGCTCGGCCGTACGCCCGCGGCCCGCCGGTTCGCGCAGACCCTCGTCGCCCGGGAGACGGCCGGGCTGCACCCGTCGACCCGGGCCGACGTCCCCGCGTCCGCGGTCCGGCGGCTGAGCGACCGCGCACGTGCGACCTGACGTTCACCGACGGACGCTCCTCTCCATCCACCCCCCATGCTCAACCACACCGCGCAAGGAGGCCGCTGGCATGCTGCTCGAGCGGCAGAACGAACTGAAGGTGGCGGCCGAGGCCCTGCGGCTCGCCCAGCACGGCAACGGATCGCTCATCGTGATCAGCGGCCCGCCCGGCATCGGCAAGTCCGCGCTGCTGACGGAGATCGGAGAACTGGCCGCACGGCTCACCGCGGGTCCGCCGGCCGGTGCGGCGGCCCCGCCCCGCGCCCTGGTGATGCGGGCGTACGCCGCCCCGGCCGAGCGCGACTTCTCCCTCGGGGTGACGCGGCAGCTGCTGGAGCCGGTGCTGACGTCCGGCTCGTTCGTGGCCCGCTGGTGTTCCGGGCCGGCGCGGCCCGCCCTCGCCCTCCTCCAGGGCGACGCGGAGTCAGGTCGGCAGCGCGCGGCGACGGCGGTGCGGGCGCTGCTGTCGATGGTGGAGAACATGACCCACGACCGGGTGCCGGTGCTCCTCGTCGACGACGTGCACTGGGCCGACGAGGAATCGCTGCAGTGGCTGGACCAGTTGGTCAAGCAGGTCACGCACCGGCGGATCCTGGTGGCGGTCACCCTCTGCGAGGGCGAGCCCGCGGCGGAGCGGGAGGGGGTGCGGCCGCTCGCCGCCGCCGAGCACACGCTGCTGCCCGCGCCGCTCGGCCCGGCCTCCGTCGACGGGCTCCTGCTGGAGCGGCTGGGCGTGCCGGCGGAGCCGGAGTTCACGGCGGCGTGCCACGAGGCCACCCGGGGCAATCCGCTGCACCTGGTGTCGCTGCTGCAGGAGTGCCAGACCCGCGGCCTCGCGCCAGTGGCCGCCGAGGCGTCCGCGGTGACGGCGATCGTGCCGCCGGCGCTGCGCCGCAGACTCCTGCAGTGCCTGCGGGAACAGCCGCCGTACGTGCTCGCCGCGGCCCGGGCGCTGATGGTCCTCGGCGACGACGCCGACCGACAGGTGGTGGGCGAACTCGCCGGGCTCGATCCGGTGGACCTCGACGAGAGCCTGTGGCGGCTGCGGCGGCTGGCACTGGTGACCCGGCAGGACACCCTGCGGCTCGCCCACCGGGCGGTGCACGAGGTCATCGACGAGGGCACCTCCCCGGACGAGCGCAACCACCTGCATCTGCGGGCCGCCGCGCTGCTGCGCTACCGGGGCGGCGCGCCTGAACGGGTCGCCGGGCATCTCCTTGCCGCCACCGCGCAGTTGGACGGCGACGCGGTGGCCGTGCTGCGGCGCGCCGCCGACGCCGCCGTACGGCGCGGGGCGCCCGAGACCGCCGCCCGCTATCTGCGCCGGGCGCTGCGCGACATCCCGCCGCACAGCGAGGCCCGGGCCGGGCTGCTGGTGGAACTGGCCCATGTGGAGCGCAGCTTCGCCCCGTCGGTGGCCGTACGGCACGTCGCGCAGGCGTTCCCGCTGCTGCCCGGCCCGTTGGCCCGCGCGACGGCGCTCACGGCGCTGACGCCCGTCGCGCCGACGGCCACGCTGCTGTCGCTCACCGATCTGCTGCGGCGCACGGCGGACGAACTCGGCGCGGCGGACGGACTCGCGGGCCCCGGCGGGCCGACGGCCGCCCACCGCTCGCTGCGGCAGCGCCTGCAGGCACGGATGTACTACCTGTGCGAGAACGACCCGGAGGTGCTGGCGTCGGCCGCGGGCCGGCTGTCCCGTCTGGACGAGCGGCCGGAGACGACGGCGACCGGCGAGCAGCGGGAGCTGCTGGTCGCCCTGCTGCACGCGGCGACCGTCTCGGCAGGCCTGCCGGCCGCGCGCGTCGGCGCGCTCGCCCACCGGGTGCTGGACCACGAGCCGGCCTCCGCCGCGCACGTGCACACGATGCTGCCGCTGCTGGTGCCGATATCGGTGGCCGCGGACTCGGTGGCGGGGCTGCTGCCCTGGCTGGACAAGGCCCTGGTGGACGCCGTGCGCCGGGGCGGACGGCTGGAGGAGTCGGTGGTGCTGGCCGAGCAGGCGCTGGTGCTGCTCGCCCAGGGCCGGCTGGCGGCCGCGCGGGAACGGGCGGTGCGGGCCGGCGCCACCGTCGCCCCCGAGGAGGCCACCATGCTGTCCGCGCTGGCCCTGGTCGCGGTGTCGCTGCGGGCGCGGGAGCCCGAGCTGGTCGCCGCGGTGCCGGAACGCTTCCGCGGGCTGCACGAGAACTGCGAACTCGCCGCTCTGCTGACCCTGGTCCGCGGCATGGAGGCCGAAGCCCGAGGCGAGCCGTCCACGGCGGTGGAGCACTATCTCGACGCCGGGTACGCCCTGGACCGGGCGGGCTGGCGCAACCCGCTGGTGGTGCCCGCGGCCTACTGGGCGGCCCGCACCCTGCACCGCACCGGCGACGCCGACCGGGCCGAGCAGCTGTCCGAGCAGTACCTGGAGCAGGCCCGCCGATGGGGCGCCCCGTCGGCGCTGGGCCGTGCGCTGGCGCTGCGGGCCGCGGTGGGCGACGAGGCGGCCGCGCCGAGGCTGCTGCGTGAGGCCGCCGGCATGCTGGAGGACTCGGCCGATCTGCACACCCGGGCCGCGGTGCTGCTGCGGCTCGCGGAGGCGGTGGCGCCCCGTTACGCCGCCGAGGCGGAGGCCGCGCTGCGCCGCTGTCTGGAGCTGGCCGTGGAGTGCGGCGCGGAGCGGGTCGCCGCCCGGGCGCAGGAGATGCTGGGACCGGCGGCGGCCGGCGTCACCGCCGCCCGCACCCCGCTGACGTCCGCGGAACGGCTGGTGGCCCAGATGGCCGTCCGGGGGCTGACCAACCGGGCGATCGCCGACTCCCTCGGCGTCTCCCGCCGGGCCGTGGAGAAACATCTGACGAACTGCTACCGGAAGATGTCCACCTCCGGCCGATCGGGCCTGGTCACCGCCCTGGCGGAGGCAGGGCTCCTCGACGCCGCCGACGCCCCCGACGACACGCCCGAGGCCGTGCGGCCCCAGGGGGCGGCGTGACGACGCAGGGTGCGCCTGGGGGGGCGGTGCGGGGCCGAGGAGCGTTCCCTGGCCTCTCCAGGGGTGCCCGGACGCGGCGGAGCGGGCCCCACGCGGAACGGCACCGCCGCGAGCGGACCCGGCCCCTGCCGTCCCCGGGGGCGGCTCGCGGGTCAGGCCGGGGCCTGCCAGCTGAGGGGTGACTGGTAGGCCCGGTGTCGTTCCAGGCGGTTCCAGCGGGCGGCGGTGCGGAGGCACCGGGCGGTGTCGTGGGTGTGGTCGCGGGCCGCGGCGGCGCGGGCCAGCAGGAGCGCGGTCAGCGCCGCCAGTTCCTCCTCGCCTGCCACGCCCCGCTCGACCCGTAGGAGAGCGGTGTCGTGGGGTCCGGTCACGGGTCCCTCCTTATGTCCGGGGCCGCCCGAGCCGTTCAGCGCTTCTGCGCGGCGGCCTGGGCGGTGAAGTGTTCGTCGAGGATCTTCAGCACGTCCGCGGCGCGGCCGTTGAGGTAGAAGTGGCCGCCGGGCAGGACGTGCAGGTCGAAACCGGCGGTGGTGTGCTTCTGCCAGTCCTCGGCCTCGTCGACGGACGTCTTGGGGTCGCTGTCGCCGACCAGCGCGGTCACCGGACAGGCCACCGTCGCGCCCGGCTCGCACCGGTAGGTCTCCACCGCCTTGTAGTCGCCGCGCAGCGCGGGCAGGATCATCCGGATCAGCTCGTCGTCGCCCAGCAGCCGGTCGTCGGTGCCGCTCATCGCCTTGACCTCGGCGATGATGCCGTCGTCGCCGCGCCGGTGCACGTTCTCGTCGCGGTACCGGGAGGGCGCGCGCCGGCCGGAGGCGAAGAGCCGCACCGGGCCGCCGCCGTCCCGCTCGAACCGCCGGGCCACCTCGAAGGCGACGACCGCGCCCATGCTGTGCCCGAAGAAGGTCAGCGGTCGGTCGTCCCAGCCGCGCAGGGCGCCGTACACCTGGGCCGCGAGCGCGCCGATGTCGTCGATGAGCGACTCGTTGCGCCGGTCCTGCCGGCCGGGGTACTGCACGGCGACGACGTCGACGCGCGGGCACAGGGCCGTGGCGACGGGGAGGTAGTAGCTGGCCGAGCCGCCCGCGTGCGGGAAGCAGACCAGGCGGTGGGCGGCTTCGGGAGCCGGGTGGAAGCGCCGGCACCACAGGCCGTCGTCGGCGGGGGAAACGCTCACGCTGCTCGTCCGTCCTTCGTTCGCGAGCCGCCGTGCGCTGCGCACGGGCCCGTTCGCTGGCGGGATGTGCCGCCACTATCCGGCACATCGGCGGCACGGACGGGCCGGGGGGCCGAAGTCTGGGCGTTTCCCCTGTCCTTGGCGGCGGGGGCGCGTTGCGCGTTGTGCGGGCGCGCGGGCCGGTGGCATAAAGCTGACCGCCGGCCGCGGATCGACGCGCCGGACGTGTCACGAGGAGTTCCCATGCCCACCATCCCGGATGCCCGGCCCACGAGCGGTGCGGCGGACCGGCCGTGAGCCGTGATGCGGGCGGCAGGCTCTTCGCCGTCAGCGATCTGCACGTCGCCTACGAGCAGGACCGCGCCGTCGTACGCGGGTTGCGGCCGTCCGACCCGTCCGACTGGCTGATCGTCGCCGGGGACGTCGGGGAGCTGACCGCGGACGTGGAGTGGGTGCTGCGGCTGCTCGCCGACCGGTTCGCGACGGTGGTGCGGGTACCGGGCGACCACGAGCTGTGGACGCACCCGGACGACCCGGTGACCCTGCGCGGCGAGGACCGCTTCCGGAGCCTGGTCGAACTGTGCCGTTGCCTTGGGGTGTTGACGTCTGAGGACCCGTACGTCACTTGGCAGGGCCCCGACGGGCCGGTGGTGATCGCGCCGCTGTTCCAGCTGTACGACTACTCGTTCCTGCCGCCGGGTGCGACGGGCGCCGCGGACGCGCTGGCCCGCGCGGAGAAGGCGGGCGTGGTCGCCACCGACGAGTTCCTGCTGCACAGCGATCCCTGTCCCGACCGGGCGGCCTGGTGCCGGGCGCGCCGCGCGTACACCCGTCAGCGGCTGGACGTCCGTCCCCAGGACCTGCCGACCGTGCTGGTCAACCACTTCCCGCTGGTGCGCGAACCCACCCGGATCCTGCGGTACCCGGAGTTCGCCCTGTGGTGCGGGACCACCGCCACCCACGACCGGCACCGCCGCTACCGCGCGGCGACCGTCGTCCACGGCCATCTGCACATCCCGCGGACCACCTGGCACGACGGCGTGCCGCACCGCGAGGTGTCGCTGGGCCGTCCCCGTGAGGGGCAGGCCCGCGCCATGCCCGGTCCCGTGTTGCGCGAGATCCTGCCCCGGCGAGGCACCCGATGAGGCCGCTGATGCGCCGGCTGCTGCCGGAGGTGGCGGAAGTGACCGAGGTGCGCGGCGAGTTGTCGGCGCCGCCGCTGTTCCCCGAGGAGGAGGCGGTCATCGCGCGATCGGTGGGCGAGCGCCGGCGGGAGTTCGCCACCGGCCGGCGCTGCGCGCGGCTGTCACTCGCCGCGCTGGGCCTGCCGGCGCAGCCGCTGCGGTCGGGGCGGCACGGGGAGCCGCTGTGGCCCGAGGAAGTGGTCGGCGCGCTGTCGCACTGCGCCGGCTACCGGGTGGCGGCCGTCGCCCGCGCCACTGACCTGGCCGCGCTCGGCGTCGACGCGGAGACGGCCGGTCCGCTGCCCGACGGGGTGCTGGAGGCCGTGTCGCTGCCCGAGGAGCGCGCCCAACTGGCCCGGCTGCGGGCCTCGGAGCCGCGTCTGCCGTGGGACCGGCTGCTGTTCAGCGCCAAGGAGTCGGTCTACAAGGCGTGGTTCCCGCTGGCCCGCACGATGCTCGGCTTCGACATGGCCCGGCTGAGCTTCACCGTCGTGCCGGACGCCGGGAGCGGGGTGCGGGGTACGTTCTCGGCGCGGCTGCTCAGGCCGCTGCCGCTCGCGTTCTCCGACGCGATCGGCGGCCCCGTTCTGGACGGGTGGTGGCTGGTCGACGAGGGGCTGGTGCTCACCGCGATCGCGCCGCCCGTCCGCCGTTCGGCCACCGGTCCCGGCGACGAGACCACCGCGGACCGGGCCGGGCCCGGCCCTTCCCACCCGGCGGGGCCGCGCACCTCCCACCGGTCCGCGGCCCCCCTTTCCGGCCCACTCCCGGCCGGCGCCCCCCACCGGCGGGCGGCCACCACCTCCGGCCCGCTCCCGGCCGACACGTCCCGCCAGCCAACGGCCACCACCCCGGGCCCACTCCCGACGGCACCCTCCCACCAACCAGCGGCCACCACCCCCAACTCCCTTCCGACGGCGCCCTCCTATCGACCCCCGGCCACCACCTCCGGCCCACTGCCGGCCGGAACCCCTCACCGCCCCGCGGCCGCCGCCCCCAGCCCCCTCCCCACCGGAACGCCTCACCGACCCGCGGCCGCCACCCCGGGCCCACTCCCGGCCGGCACGTCCCACCAATCCGCGGCCACCGACCCCGGCCCGCCCGCGCCCGCGTAGTTCCCCCGCGTCCGCGGCGGGTGCCGTGGGACGTCATCGATGCGATGGAGAGACAGCGATGCCCCAGCTGAACGCGACCGGTCCCGACTCCCCCAGCGAGGCGGTCCTCGCCGCGCGGCTCGCCCTGTCCGCGACGGCGACGGGCGGCGAGGCCATGTCCGACGTCGAGTTCTTCGAGTGGCTGGACGCACAGCGCCCCCGGCACCGCCAGGAGGTGCGCCGCACCCCCTTCGCGGAGCTGTCCGGCTGGCGCTTCGCCCAGCAGACCGGTGATCTCGAGCACCGCAGCGGTCGCTTCTTCTCGGTGCGCGGCCTGCGTGTGCGCAGCGACTTCGGTCCGGTCCCCGAGTGGAGCCAGCCGATCATCCGGCAGCCGGAGATCGGCATCCTCGGTCTCGCGGTGCGTGAGATCAACGGCGTGCTGCACTGCCTGATGCAGGCGAAGGCCGAGCCGGGCAACGTCAACGGCGTGCAGCTGTCGCCGACCGTGCAGGCAACGAAGAGCAACTACACGCGGGTGCACGGCGGTTCGGCCGTACCGTACCTGGACTGCTTCCGGGAGCCGCGGGCGCGCGGGCACCGGGTGCTGGCGGACGTGCTGCAGTCGGAGCAGGGCTCGTGGTTCTTCTGCAAGCGCAACCGCAACATGGTCGTCGAGGTCGGCCCCGAGGTGGAGGCCGGCGAGAACTTCTGCTGGCTGACACTGCGTCAGCTGCACACGCTGCTGCGGTACGAGAACCTGGTCAACATGGACGCCCGTACGGTGCTGTCCTGTCTGCCCGACTGGCAGCACGGCCCCGGACCGTCGCCCGCGCTCCACTCAGACGTGGCGATCCGCAACTGGATCACCACGCAGCAGAGCGAGCGCGAGGTCTGCGCGGAGCTGGTGCCGCTGCGGGAGATCGAGACCGAGGGCTGGCACGTCGGCGAGGACCGCATCGCGCACGAGCGGGGCCTGTACTTCAGCATCGTGCCCGTGGCCGTCTCCTCCGGCCGGCGCGAGGTGGCGTCCTGGTCGCAGCCGCTGCTTGAGCCGCACGGCACGGGCGTGGTGGCGATGCTGGTGCGCCGGATCGACGGCGTGCCGCACTGCCTGGTGCACGCCCGTGTCGAACCCGGCTATCTGGACGTCATCGAACTGGGCCCCACCGTGCAGTGCACCCCGGAGAACTACGCCCACCTGCCGGCCTCCGCCCGACCCCGCTTCCTCGACCTGGTGGAGCGGGCGCGGCCGGAGCAGATCCTGTTCGACACCGTGCTGTCGGAGGAGGGCGGCCGGTTCCTCGACGCGCAGAGCCGCTACCTGATCGTGGAGGCGGACGGCGACGGGCCGGACGACATCCCCGACGACCACCAGTGGATGACGTTGCGTCAGCTCGGTGAGCTGCTCAAGTACAGCCACTACGTGAACGTGCAGGCGCGGACGCTGGTCGTCGCCCTGCGGTCGGCGCCGGGCATCACCGCGCACCTGCCGGGCGCACGCGAGGCGCTCACGGCGCCGGCGGCCGCGCCGGCCGTCGCCCACAGCCGCGCCACGGCCGGCACCACGGACGAGGGGGCAGGGCGTGCGGATCATCGGTGACGGCTTCCTCGCCCGCAATCTCGCCGAGGAGTTCGGCGACCGCTTCCCCGGCGTGACGGCCCTGGCCTGCGGCGTGTCCCGCACGTCCACCGCGGCGCCCGCCGAGTACGACCGTGAGGCGCGGGTCCTCTACGACGCGCTCGACGCCTGCGCCCGGCAGGGCCGACAGCTGCTGTTCTTCTCCACGGCGTCCTTCTCGATGTACGGCTTCACGGACGACGGGGAGACGGCGGCCGAGAGCAACCCGGTGCGCCCGCCGAACGCGTACGGGCGGCACAAGCTGGCACTGGAGAGCGTGGTGCGCTGCTCCGGCGTCGAGCACCTGGTGCTGCGCCTGAGTCACGCGGTGGGCGGCCACCAGCGCCCGCACCAGCTGCTGCCCACCCTCGTACGGCAGATCGGCGCCGGTGAGGTGACGGTGCATCAGGGCGCCCACCGCGACCTGCTGGACGTGCGGGACCTGCTGCACGCGGTCGGGGGGCTCCTCGGGGAAGGGGTGAACGGCGAGGTGCTGAACGTGGCATCGGGGGTGCCGCAGCCGGTGGAGTCCGTCGTGACGGCGATCGAGCGGCGGCTGGGCGTCACGGCCCGCCGGGTGGAGCGGCCGGGCCCCCACGCCGTGACCCGGGTGTCGCTGGAACGGCTGCGCCGGTTCGTGCCGGACTTCCGGGCCGCACCGGACGAGACGTACCTGGACGCCCTCCTGGACGCCTATCTGCCGTACTGCACGGCGCTGTCCCGGGCCTGAGACAGGCGGGGGTACCGCGGCGGGGCGCCCGTGGTGCCGCGCACTGCGAGAACCCCTAGACAATTGCCCCGCTCCCGGACTGGAGCCACCCGTTCCGCCTAGCGTGGCCGCATGATCGAGCTTGCGGGAGTGACCAAGCGGTACGGCCGCAAGGTGGTGGTCGACGACCTCACCTTCACGGTCCGGGCCGGCTGTGTGACCGGCTTCCTCGGGCCCAACGGAGCGGGCAAGTCCACCACGATGCGGATGATGCTCGGTCTGGACCGCCCCACGTCCGGCCGGATCCTCATCGACGGACAGCCCTACGCGCGGCTCAAGGAGCCGCTGCGGCACGTGGGCGCCCTGCTGGACGCCAAGGCCATGCACGGCGGGCGCAGCGCCTACCAGAACCTCAGATGCCTGGCGCTCAGCAACGGCATTCCGCTCACCCGGGTCGACGAGGCCCTGGAGGAGGTCGGCCTCGCGTCGGTGGCGAAGAAACGGCCCAAGGGGTTCTCCCTCGGCATGGGGCAGCGGCTCGGCATCGCGGCGGCGCTGCTCGGCGACCCGGAGATCGTGATGCTGGACGAGCCGGTCAATGGCCTGGACCCCGAGGGCATCCACTGGATCCGCACGCTGATGAAACGGCTGGCTTCCGAGGGCCGTACGGTGTTCGTCTCCAGCCATCTGATGAGTGAGATGGCGCTGACCGCCGATCATCTCGTCGTCATCGGCCGGGGCCGGCTGCTCGCCGACACCGGCATGCAGGAGTTCATCGACCACAACACGCGCGCGTCGGTGCGCATCCGCACGCCCGAAGCGGAGAAGCTGCGCGACGCGCTGGCCGCCGCGGGGATCACCGCCTCCGAGAGCGGCACCGGCACGTTCGAGGTGACGGACGCGCCCGCGGAACGGCTGGGCGAACTGGCGCTGGAGAACCGGATCCTGCTGCACGAGCTGAGTCCCCGGCACGCCTCGCTGGAGGAGGCGTTCATCGCGCTGACCGGTGAGACCGCCGAATACCGCACCGGACCGCTCGCCACGGGAACCGTCCCGCCCAGCGGCCCGCTGGTGCCCGAGACCACGCGAACGGAGTCCTGAACCATGTCCGCACCCGTCGCGGCCCTCCGCTCGGAATGGGCCAAGCTCACCACGGTCCGCTCCACGGCGTGGACGCTGATCGCGGCCTTCGCAGTCACCGTGGCCTTCGGCACACTCGTCAGCGCCCTGTCCAACGCCCGGTACGACGACCTGTCCCGGCAGGACAGGCTCACCTTCGACCCGGCCGGCACCAGCTTCACCGGCGGTGTCCTCGGCCAGCTCGCGATGATCGCGTTCGGGGTCATGGTGATCGGCGGCGAGTACAGCACCGGCATGATCCGCAACTCGCTGGCGGCCGTGCCGCGCCGCGGCGTGTTCTACTTCAGCAAACTCGCGGTCGCGACCGGCACGGCCCTCGTCGTCGGCATGGTCACCAGCTTCGTCACCTTCTTCGCCGGGCAGGCGGCGCTCGGTTCGCACAGCACCACCATCGGCGCGCACAACGTGCTGCGGGCGACGCTGGGCGCCGGCCTCTACATGACGCTGATGGCCGTGTTCTCGATGGGCGTGGCGACGATGCTGCGCAGTTCCATGCTGTCGATGGGCATTCTGATGCCGTTCTTCTTCCTGGTGACGCAGATCCTCGCCTCGGTGCCCGGCGCGAAGAAGGTCGCGCACTATCTGCCGGACCAGGCCGGCGAGGCGATGGCCCGGGTGGTGCGCAACCACGACGTCCCCTACGGGCCGGGCGGCGGCCTCGTCATCATGCTGGTGTGGGTGGCCGTCGCGGTGCTCGGCGGGTATCTGGTGCTGCGCGGCCGGGACGCCTGAACCCGCCCCGCGCGTGCGCAAGTCTAGGAGATTGCCGGTGTTCCGCGCGGCACACTGAGCAGCAATTCCACGGCTCAGGGAGCATTTCATGACCGAGATCAGGTCGGTTCAGGTGGCGGACGGATTCTCCGTCGCCGTGCCGCAGACGGAGGGCGCGCTGTTCTCCGAGGTCGACTTCATCTACAACGAGATATTCGTCGAACGGGCCTACCTCAGGCACGGCATCCAGCTCTCCGGCTCCTCCCGGGTCGTGGACGCCGGTGCCAACGTGGGGCTGTTCTCCCTCTTCGTCAAGCAGGAGTTCCCGGGCGCGAAGATCCTCGCCTTCGAGCCGATCCCCGCGATCCACCGGGCGCTGGTGGAGAACCTGGACGGGCACGGCGCAAAGGACGTGGAGGTGGTGTGCGCGGCGCTGGGCCGCCGGCCCGAGGAGCAGGTCCGGTTCACCTTCTATCCGGCGCTCCCCGGCAACTCCACCCGGTACCCGGAGCAGAAGAAGGTCGGCCAGGAACTGACCGTGTCGCAGATCGGCCGGGAGGCCGTGGACCGCATCATGGCCGGCATCGAGGTCGAGGCGGAGGTGCGCCGGCTCTCCGACGCGCTGCGCGACTGGGCGCCCGAGGGTCCGATCGACCTGCTGAAGATCGACGTCGAGGGCGCGGAGCTCGAGGTCATGGAAGGCCTCGACGCGGCCGACTGGCAGCGCGTCCGGCAGACCGTCATCGAGGTCCAGGACCTCGACGGCCGGCTGGAGGCGGTGCGGGGCATCCTCGACGCCCAGGGCTTCGCCGTGACCGTGGAGAGCGCGGCGAACCTGCCGGAGGTGTTCCGCTACTCGATGGTGTACGCCCGCCGCGAGGACTGACCGCCACGGCGGGCACCCCACCGGCGAGCGCGGCGCCCCTGCACCGGGAAGGTGCCGGGGCGCTGTGGGGTGCGCGGCGGGGCGCTCAGGACAGGGTGTTCTCCTTCGCCCACTCCGGCAGCCGAAGGACGGTCAGGACGGCGGAGGTGGAGACCCAGCCGGACGCCGAGGTGGTCATCAGGACGTGGTCGCCGGGCGACAGCATCCCGTTCAGGAGCAGGTGGTTGAGGGAGACCGCCATGTCGCAGGCGCCCATGTGGCCGTACTCCTTGCCGAAGTCCCAGGTGGAGCGGGACATCGGCAGGCCCAGCGGCTGCATCTTCATCTGGTCGATCATCCGCGAGTCGCTGTTGGCGGCCACAACCCAGCGCAGGTCGGCGGCGTTCAGCCCGGCGTCCACCAGCGAGCGGTGCACGATGTCCAGCTCGAAGTCCCGGATCATCTCCATGCACTTGTCGAGCGGCATGACGTGCTGGTTGAAGTAGGAGAGCAGGTCCATCGTGCCGGACGCCCTGCGCTCCTCGCCGCGGAACGGCAGCAGCGACTCCTCGCCGCGGTGCCACTGCTCCAGCTCCGGCAGGGTCCCGGAGTTCACCGCGCGCAGCGCCGCGAAGCCGCTGTCGCCGCTGAGCAGGACGGCGGCGCCGCCGTCGCTGGCGGTGAAGCCGGTACCGAAGCCGGTCCAGCGGTCGATCAGCGGGCTGGTGAAGTTCTCCGCCGCGGTGACCAGCGCCGTCTCCGCGCCGGCGGCGCCCGTCAGCTGGCCGACGGCGACCTCGATGCCGGCCAGCAGGCCGTTGGAGTGCTGGCGCACGTCGGTACTGGCGACACCGCTCGCGCCGAGCTCGCGCAGCACGTAGCCGGGCGGGTAGAAACCCTCGGGGCCGTGCTGCACCGCGGTGCAGTGGACGTGGAAGTCGAGGTCCTCGATGTCGTACGCGGACCGGCCGAACGCCTGCCGGGCGGCGCGGACCGCCATGTCGAGGGCGGGCAGGTCGCCCGCGATGTAGGCGGCGGTGAGCCCGGTGCCGTACTGGACGGAGTACTCGTCGTACAGCCCCTCCTCGACCGCCTGCTCGACGCTCACCCACCGGTCCGGGATGTACGCCCCGACCGTGTCGACATAGACGCCGTCCGTCTTCATGAGTGGTGGTTCTCCTTGCGTGTCGTGGGTGTGCCGTCGGGGTGTCGTCGGTGTGCCGGGCCCGGGACGCGGGGCGCGCGTCACAGGCGCTGGAGTTCTTCCTTGAGGTGGGCGGCGAGCCGTTCGGGGGTGTCGGCCTCGAACAGCAGGGTGGCGGGCAGGCGCAGTCCGGTGGTCTCGCGCAGCCGGTTGCGCAGCGCGAAGGCGGTCAGGGAGTTCAGGCCGATGTCCCGGAAGGCGCGGGTGGCCTCGACGGCGTCGGGCGAGGGGTAGTCGAGGACGGCGGCGACGTCGGCGCGGACCAGGTCCGTCAGGACGGCCTCGCGTTCGGCGTCGGCCAGTCCGGCCAGGCGGCGCCGGAGCGTGCTCAGGGCGCCCGCACCGCCCCGCTGCCCCACCCGGCGGCGGGGCGGCGGCCCGGCGAGTGCGCGCAGGGGTGCGGGCAGGCTCGCCCCGTCGGGCCGGCCGGCGAGGGCCGCCGGGTCGGGGCGCAGCAGGACGGCGGCCGGGGCGTCGAGGAGGCACGCGGCGTCGAACAGGTCGAGGCCCGCCGACCGGGGCAGCGGGGCGACGCCTGCCGGGGCGCCGCCCACCGTGGCGCCGTCGGCGTCCCAGCGGCCCCACGACACCGACGTGCCCGGCAGGCCCTGGGCGCGGCGGTGCAGGGCGAGCGCGTCGAGGAAGGCGCCGAGCGCCGCCTCGCCGCTGCGGCCGGGGGCGCCCAGGGTGCCCGCGGCGGACGACAGGAGCAGCAGCGGCACGGCCGTGCCACCGCGGAGTCCGGTCAGCTCGGCGAGGTGCCGGGCGGCGCTCATCTCCCGTTCCAGGCAGGCTTGTTCCGCCGCAGCTCCGTCGCGGGGCTCGGGAAGCCGGGCCGCGTGCACGACGGCGGTCGCCGGCCGGCCGCCCTGCGTGCGGTGCAGCAGCGCGGTCACCGCGCCGCGGTCGGTGAGGTCGCAGTCGGTCACGGTCACCTCGGCGCCCGCGGCGGTGAGTTCGGCGGCGAGCGCGGCGAGGCCGTCGCCGGGCGCGGTGTCGGCGAGCACCAGCCTGGTGACGCCCCGCCCGGCCGCGAGATGGCGGGCGACGGCCGCCGCGGCCGGGCGGCCGGCGCCGGTGACCAGGACGGTGTCACTGGGCCCGATCAGCAGCCCGGTCTCCCCCGCCCGCGCCGGCACGGCGACCAGCCGGGGGACGCGCACCGAGCCGCGCACGACGACCAGTTGGGGTTCGGGCAGGGACAGCGCGGCGGGCAGGGCACGCCAGGAGGCGCGCGCCCCGTCGAGGTCGGCGAGGACCAGCCGACCGGGGTCGGCGAGGTGGAGCGAGCGGATCAGTCCCCAGACGGCGGCCGCGGCGGGCTGCGGTCCCTCGGGGCCGTCCGCGCCGCTCAGCGCGCCGCGGGTGAGGAACACCAGCCGGATGCCGGCGAACCGCTCGTCCGCCAGCCACTCGGCGGCCAGTTCGGCCGTGTCGCGCACCGCCCGGGCGGCGGCGTCGGGTCCGGGCAGCACTCCGGTCAGTACGGCCTCGGGGACGGGGACCCCGGAGTCCAGGGCCTTGGCGAGGGCGGCCAGGCTGTCGTGCGCCTCGGTGTAGACGCCGGCCCTCATCAGGGTCGCGCGGGCGCCGAGCACGTCGGGACCGACGAGCACCCAGCGGGGCTTGACACAGGAGGTCTCGCAGCTCGTCTCCGGCCACTCCAGGCGGAACAGCGGGCCGCTGCGGGCGGCGGTGAGCGCGGCGCGGTCGCCGGGGGCGAGGCGGACCGCGCCGACCGACGCGACGGGCAGGCCGAGGTCGTCGGCCGCCTCCACGGCGACGGTGTCGGTGCCGGTGCGGGTCAGCCGGACCCGCAGCGCGCAGGCGCCCTCGGCGTACAGGGCGACCTGGTGCCAGGAGTCGGGCGCCGGCGTCGCGCCGAACGCGTCCTGCCCGGGGAGCGGCAGCGCGCGCAGCGCGGCGTCCAGCAGCGCCGGGTGCAGCGCGTACCGCCCGCCCTCGCCGGGGTCGGTCAGCGCGACCTCGGCGAACAGGTCCTCGCCGCGCCGCCACAGTCCGCGCAGTCCCTCGGGGACGGACGGCCCGTCCAGGGCGACGGGTTCGGCCTCGGCGGGCGGCCACAGTTCCAGGTCGAAGGAGGCCCGGGTCTCGCCGGTGCACAGCACGGCGCGGGCGTTGAGGGTCCACGCGGTGCCGGGCAGGGCGCCCGCGGGCCGGGAGTGGATCCGCAGGGGCCGCTCCCCCGACGGTCCGGGATCGCCGACGGTGACCCGCAGCCGCACCTCGTCGCCCTCGGGCAGCACGAGGGGCGCCTGGGCGGTGAGTTCGGCGATGCGGTCGCAGCCGGCCCGGTCCCCCGCCTGCACGGCGAGTTCCAGCAGGACCGGCCCCGGTACGGCGACCGGTCCCGCCTGCGCCGGTCCTGCGCCGCCGGGCAGGTTCGCCCGCGAGAGGGTGCTGGTGAGCAGCAGGCCGCCGGGGTCGGGCAGTTCGACGCACGCGTCCAGCAAGGGGTGCCGCGGCGCGGCCCCGTCGGCGGCAGCCGGGGCCTCCGGCGTCATCCAGTAGCGGCGGGTGGCGAACGCGTAGGTCGGCAGCGGCACGCGGCGCGCTCCGGCGGGGGCAAGCAGCGCCGCCCAGTCGATCCGGGCGCCGCGCACGTGGAGCGCGGCGAGGAGCGCGGTGAGGTGGGTGGCGCTCAGGGGCAGCAGTTCGGCGTCGGCCTGACTGCCGGGTGACTGTTCGCCGAGGACGACGAGCGTGCGGTGGCCGGCGTCGGAGAGGGCGCGCAGGGCTGACGCGGGGTCGGCGGGCGGCTCGGCGAGAGCCGTGGCCCAGGTGTCGGCGCCGGTCTCCTGCTCCGGCCGCAGCAGGGCGCCGGTGGCGGCGGAGGCGAACGGCAGCTCGGCGGGGGCGGAGCGGACGGCGGAGGCCGGGCGGGTGGGCGCGGGGTCCGAAGGGGTCGGCTCCGTGGGGGTCAGCTGCGTGGCGGCCAGGTCCGTCGTGGCCCGGTCCGTGGGGGCCGGGGCGGCGGTGGCCAGGTCCGCGGGGGCCGCGGCCGCAGGCACCGGGGCTACAGGGGCCGTGTCCGCGGGGGTCGAGCCCACGGGGACCGGATCCGTGAACGCCACCGAGTGCCTGGACGTCGCCGTGTCCCTGGGTGCCGCCGTGTCCGTAGACGCCGCCAGGTGTGTCGTAGCGGCGCTGTGGTGTACGGCGAGGCGGGCGCCGGTGTCCAGGGGGATCAGCCCGGCGGCGCAGGCGGCGGCGATCTCGCCGTACGACTGCCCGCCGACCGCGCCCGGTTCGACGCCGTACTCGCGCAGCTGCGCGGCGAGCGCGACGGCCACGGCCCAGCCGAGCGGTCCGGCGATCTCCGGCCGCTCGTGCCAGCCGGGGGCGGTGCGCCCGGCCAGCACGTCGGCGGGGTTCCAGTGGACCAGCGCGGCCAGGGCGCGCCCGCACGCGGCGAGGGTCTCGGCGAACACCGGGCAGGAGCTGGCGAGGGCCGCCGCGCCCGCGGTCCAGCGGGGGTCGGCGGGCGGGAAGTAGAGGGCGACGGAAGGCGGCACGGAGCCGGTGGGGACCGTGCCTGTGGCGAGGGCGTCGCCGGGGGTGCGGTCCTTGCCGGACCCGCTGCTGGTGTCCGCCACGGTGGGAGCCGTGCCCTCCGCGAGGGCCTTCAGGGTGCGCAGGGCCGCCTCGTGGTCGGTGACCGTGAGGACCGCCCGGTGCTCCAGCGCCGACCGGGTGGTGGCCAGGGACAGCGCGACGTCGGGCAGGCGGAGCGCGGGCGCGCCGGCCAGGAGGGCGTGCAGCCGCGCCGCCTGTCCGCGCAGCGCCTCGGGGGTGCGGGCGGACAGCGCCAGGGGAATCCCGCCGGGCAGCGGGACGGCCCCGGGCGGGATGCCGTCGGTGGCCTGGGCATCGACCGGGGCGTCGGTGCCGTCGAGCGGGCTCTCCCCGTCCCGGGGCGGCTCTTCGATGATCACGTGGGCGTTGGTGCCGCTGATGCCGAACGACGAGACGCCGGCCCGGCGGGGCCGTTCGCCGCGGGGCCAGGGCACGTCCTCGCGCAGCAGCTGAACCGCTCCGGCGGACCAGTCGATGTGGGAGGAGGGGCGGTCGGTGTGGAGGGTGCGGGGCAGCACGCCGTGGCGCATCGCCGTGATCATCTTGATCAGGCCGCCGGCCCCGGACGCCGCCTGGGTGTGACCGATGTTGCCCTTCATCGAGCCCAGCCACAGCGGCCGTTCGCGGTCCTGCCCGTAGGTGGCGACGACGGCCTGCGCCTCGATGGGGTCGCCGAGCGGGGTGCCGGTGCCGTGCGCCTCGACGGCGTCCACGTCGGCGGGCTCGAGGCCGGCGGAGGCGAGGACCTGACGGATCAGCCGCTGCTGGGCGGGGCCGCTGGGCGCGGTGAGTCCGTTGGAGGCGCCGTCCTGGTTGACGCCGCTGCCGGCGACGCGGGCGAGCACGGGATGGCCGTGGCGCCGTGCGTCGGAGAGCCGCTCCAGCAGCAACAGGCCGACGCCCTCGGCCCAGTTGGTGCCGTCGGCGTCCTCGGAGAACGGCTTGCAGCGGCCGTCGGCCGCGAGGGTGCGCTCCCGGCTGAAGGCGACGTACGGGTCGGGCCGGGACATCACCGCGACCCCGCCGGCCAGGGCCAGATCGCACTCGCCGCCGCGCAGGGCCTGGGCCGCCAGGTGCAGGGCGACCAGCGAGGAGGAGCAGGCGGTGTCCACGGCGACACAGGGGCCCTGGAGGCCGAAGGCGTACGACACCCGGCCCGCGGCCACGTTGCCCGCGGTGCCCATCTGCATGCCGGACGCGTAGTCGTGGTAGGTCACGCCCGCGAACACGCCGGTGCGGCTGCCCTTGAGGGAGGCGACCGGGATGCCGGCCCGCTCGAAGACCTCCCAGGACGTCTGGAGCAGCAGCCGCTGCTGCGGATCCATCGCCAGGGCCTCGCGGGGCGAGACGCCGAACAGTTCGGCGTCGAACTCGCCGGCGTCGTGGAGGAAGCCGGCCTCGCGGACGTAGGTGGTGCCGGGGCGGTCGGAGTCGGGGTGGTAGAGGGCGTCGAGGTCCCAGCCGCGGTCGGTGGGGAAGGGGCCGAGGCCCTCGGCGCCGGAGGAGACCAGCCGCCACAGCGCCTCGGGCGAGTCCGCTCCGCCGGGGAAGCGGCAGCCCATGGCGACGATCACGACCGGGTCGTCGCCGGCATCCTCGGCCGGGCGGGCGGGGGTGTCGGCGCTGCCGGTGTCCCCGGCGCCGTCCACGCCGAGTTCGGCCGCGAGGTGGGCGATCAGGGCGGCCGGGGTCGGGTGGTCGTAGACGAGGGTGGCGGGCAGACGCAGTCCTGTCTCCTGGTTGAGCCGGTTGCGCAGGTTGACCGCGGCCAGCGAGTCGAAGCCCAGCTCCTTGAACGGTTTGCCGGTGCTCACCGCGTCGGCGCCGTCGTGGCCGAGGAGCGCGGCGACCTGCCCGGTGACCAGGTCGGCCACCGCGCGGCGGCGCCGGGTGCACGGCAGGGACGCGAGGCGCCGGGCGAAGCCGCCGCCCGGTCCGTCGGCGGCGTGGGCGCCGCGGCGGACGGTGACCCGCAGCAACCCGCGCAGCAGCGGCGGCAGTTCGCCGGACTCGACGCGGGACCGCAGCGCTCCCGGGTCGAGCCGCATCGCCAGCAGCAGCGCGCGGCCGGCGGCGGCGCCGGCGGCGAAGAGGGACATGCCGTGCTCGGCGGAGAGCGCGACGACCCCCTGGGCGGACGTCCGGGCGGCGACCGCCGGGTCGAGGCCGGCCGTCATGCCGCCGAACCGCTCCCAGGGCCCCCACGCCAGCGACGTCGCCGGCAGGCCTGCGGCCCTGCGATGCTGGGCGAGGGCGTCGAGGAAGGTGTTGGCGGCGGCGTAGTTGCCCTGACCGGGGTTGCCGAGCAGACCGGCCGCGGAGGAGAACAGCACGAACGCGGACAGGTCGAGGTGCCGGGTCAGTTCGTGCAGGTGGGCCGCGGCGGTCGCCTTGGCGCGGAACACGCCGGCCAGCCGGTCGGGGGTGAGGAAGGTGACCAGCCCGTCGTCGAGGACACCGGCGGTGTGCACGACCGCGGAGACCGGGTGCCCGTCCGGGACGGAGGCGAGCAGCGCGGCCAGCTCCGCACGGTCGGCGACGTCGCACGCCTCGATGCGCACCTCGGCGCCGTGCGCGGTCAGTTCGTCGCGCAGTGCGGTGGCGCCCGCGGCGGCGGGGCCGGAGCGGCTGACCAGCAGCAGGTGTCGTACGCCGTGCTCGACGACCAGGTGGCGGGCGGTGAGGGCGCCCAGCGCGCCGGTGCCGCCGGTGATCAGCACCGTCCCGTCGGGACCGAACGGCACGGCCGCCTCGGCGGGCCGCGCGGCGCGCACGACGCGCGGGGCGAGCAACGCCCCAGTGCGGACCGCGAGTTGGGGCTCGTCGTCGCGCACGGCGGAGACGGGCAGGGCCTCGGGCGTGTCGTGGTCGACGAGGATGAACCGGCCCGGGTGTTCGGACTGCGCGGTGCGCACGAGGCCCCAGACGGGGGCGTGGACGAGGTCGGGCACCAGGTCGTCGTCGCCGGTCGCGACGGCGTTGCGGGTGAGGACCACCAGACGGGCGGCGTCGAGGCGTTCGTCGGCCAGCCACTGGTGGAGGGCGGTCAATACGGCGGCGGTGGCGTCCTCGGCCGCGGCGGCGAGGGTGTCGCTGCCGCACGAGGCGTCCCCGCCGGCGGACCCGAGGGTGAGGACCACCGTCGCCGGGGCCGTCGCGCCCCCGTCGAGCGCGGCGCGCAGGGCGTCGAGGTCGGGCAGGGCGCGGGCGGGGACGCCCTGGCCGGTGAGGTGGGCGGCGAGGCCGGTGGCGTCCGGGCCGAGGACCGTCCACTCCCCCGCGTCCGGGCGGACGTCCGACGGGACGGTGACCGGCTGCCAGTCGAGCGTGTGGAGGCCGTCGGCCTGCGGGCCGGTGGTGAGGCCGCCCGTGGGCACGCCGGTCAGGGTGACGGAGTCGGCGGTGGCGAGCGGCCGTCCCTCGGTGTCCGTCAGCAAGAGGGAGACCCGGTCGGTGCCCGCGCCGGAGATCCGCAGCCGGGCGGCGCCCGCGCCGGTGGTGTGCAGGATCACGCCCTGCCAGCCGAGCGGCAGCGACACGTGGCCCTCGGCCGGTGCGGGCCCGGTTGCCGCGGCGGCCTGGACGGCGGCGTCGAGCAGCACCGGGTGCAGACCGAAGGCGCCGGCCTCCTGTTCGCGCGGCCCGTCGGGCAGGGCGAGTTCGGCGTACAGGTCGCCGCCGCTGCGCCACAGGGCGCGGACGGCGCGGAAGGCCGGGCCGCAGGAGTGGCCCCGCCGGGCCAGCTCGTCGTACAGGCCGTCCACGTCGACGGGTTCGGCCCGCTCGGGCGGCCACACCCCGGTGCCGTCCTGGGCGGGTCCGGGCCGGGCCTCGCTGGTGAGGGCGCCCTCGGCGTGGCAGCGCCAGGGCTGGTCGGCGGTGTCGTCGTCGGGCCGGGAGTGGATGCTCACGCCGCGCCGGCCGGTCCCGTCGGGCGCGCCCACGAGGACCTGTACGCGGACGGCGCCCCGCTCGGGCAGCGGCAGCGGGTCCCGCAGGGTCAGGTTCTCCAGGGCGGTGCAGCCGGCCTCGTCGCCGGCGCGGACGGCGAGTTCCACGAGGACGGACGCGGGCAGCAGTGCCGCGCCGGCCGTCTCCCGGTCGGCGAGCCAGGGCAGGGACCGCGCGGACAGGCGGCCGGTGAGCAGGACGCCGCCTGCGTCGGCGAGCTCGACGGCGGCGCCGAGCAGCGGATGCCGGGCGGCGCCGAGTCCCGCCGCCCGGATCCCGGCGGCGCCGGAGGGTCCGGCGGGCAGCCAGGCGCGGCGGCGCTGGAAGGCGTAGGTCGGCAGCGGCTCGGCGGGCGCGCCGGGGCCGGTGGCGCCGGTGACGCGGGCTGCCCAGTCGACGGCGGCGCCCCGCGTCCAGAGCGCGGCGAGGGCGGTCTCGAAGGCGAGCGGTCCGGGCCGGTCCTTGTCCTGCGCGGGGACGGCGAGGGTGTCGTCGTCGGCGGGCAGGCTCTGGGCGGCGAGGGCGGTCAGGGTGCCGTCGGGGCCCAGTTCGAGGCAGCGGGTGACGCCGAGTCCGCTCAGCGCGCGCACGCCGTCGGCGAACCGGACGGCGTGCCGGACGTGCCGCACCCAGTACTCGGGGTCGGTGAGCTCGTCGGGGTCGGCGGGACAACCGGTGAGGTCGGAGACGACGGTGAGGCGCGGCGGGTGGAACTCCAGCGACTCGGCGACGCGGCGGAAGTCCCGCAGCATCGGCTCCATCAGCGGCGAGTGGAAGGCGTGGCTGACGCGCAGCGCCGTGGCGCGGTGCCCCTGGGCCCTGACCTGCTCGGCGATCTCCTCGGCGTCGGCGGCGGCGCCGGAGACGACGGTGGAGCACGGCCCGTTGACAGCGGCGACGCCCACGCGGCCGGCGCGGCCCTCCAGCAGCGGCAGCACCTCGGCCTCGGGGAGCTGGAGGGAGACCATCGCGCCGCCCTCGGGGAGCGCCTGCATCAGCCGGCCGCGGGCCACCACGAGACGGCAGGCGTCTGCCAGGGCCCACACGCCGGCCACGTGGGCGGCGGCGAGTTCGCCGACCGAGTGGCCGAGGAGGACGTCGGGGCGCAGGCCGAAGGACTCCGCGAGCCGGTACAGGGCGACTTCGAGGGCGAAAAGGGCGGGCTGGGCGTACTCGGTGCGGTCGAGCAGGTCGGCGTCCGTGCCGAACACGACGTCCTGCAGGGGGCGTTCGAGCCCGGTGTCGGCCTCGGCGCACACCGCGTCGAAGGCGTCGGCGAACACCTCGTAGGCGTCGTAGAGCGCGCGGCCCATGCCGAGGCGCTGGGAGCCCTGGCCGGCGAAGAGGAAGGCGGTGCGTCCTGGCGCGCCGGCGGAGCCGGTGACGAGACCTGGCCTGGCGTGGCCGGCAGCTACCGCGTCCAGGCCGTGCAGGAGTTCGTCGGGCTCGGCGCCGAGGACGACGGCCCGCTCCTCGAACACGGAGCGGGTGGTCAGCAGTGCGGCGGCGGTGCGGGCGGGGTCGGCGCCGGGCCGGGTACGGACGAACTCGGCGAGTCCGCGGGCCTGTTCGCGCAGGGCGGCGGGGGTGCGGCCGGTGACCAGCCAGGGCACGGTCCCGGAGGGCAGGCGCAACGTGGCCGGCTGCGGGGCGGGGTCGCCGGGGTCGGCGGGCGGCTCGTCGGGGGCCTGTTCGAGGACGACGTGGGCGTTGGTGCCGGAGACGCCGAACGCGGAGACACCGGCCCGGCGCGGCCGGTCACCGGCCTCGGGCCAGTCGGTGTTCTCGTGCAGCAGCCGTACGGCTCCGGCG